>DASTRD010000106.1:0-53219 GCA_035761425.1 Povalibacter sp. | reverse complement strand
GGTCGTACGGCGACGTGCCGATATCAACGGTGCATCGAGCCTCAGGATCTCGTCGATGGCCGCCGGCAGACACGCAGTATCCGCACGCAGTCGGGCCTGCAACTGTGGATAGACGGCGAGATGGTGCATGAGAATGCCGATCGACGCAGCGATCGTGCCCAGTTCACCCACAGTCCAGTTGCGCAGAATGCTGACGATCTCATCGTCGGACAGCGGACGACCCGCCACCGACGCGTCGAGCAGCTCGCTCGTGACGTCGTTCGTCGCGGCATAGCTGCGAGTACGCCGCAACGCAAGTACGGCGCGAATGTGGCTGTCGAACTGAGTCGCCACGGCTGCCATGGCACTGCGATCGCGACTGCGGACGGCAGCGTGATTGCTGCGCATCCAGTTTCGTAGCGGCGCGTGCGCCCCGGCGGACCATCCGAGAAACGCACACTGCGACTGCAGCGCAAAGTCATCGGCCAGCTCCGACATCACTTCGATCTCAGCACCGGCCGTCATCCGCCCCATCAGTGCCACCGCGATCGTGCGCAGGCGCGGCTCGAGGGCACTCATGCGTTCAGGCGTGAAGAAGGGATCGATGATCCGACGGTATGCCGTGTGCTCCGGCGGATCCATTCCATTTGGCACGGCCTTGTGTACTGAGACGGCGTTGCTGAACGTGCCAGAATCGTTCAGCGCACGCATCACATCCTCATGCCGAAAAAGCGACCAGCCGAGCGCCTGGCTGTGCGCGACCGGACAGCGCCGGCGCAGCTCGTCGTAACGTTCGATCTGATCCGGACCTGCGTCCGCAAACGGATCCCACTCGGAATCCGTGGACTCGGTGATGGCCTTTGCCACGCCGTATTGCATCGACTTGCGCGAAGCATTCATCGGCCCATCTCCCTGCGAGCGGATGTGCGACGCTGCCCGCCCGTATTGGCTTCGATGGCTCGCGAAATGAGTTCTCCGGCGGCGTCGACGATGAGCAGCGCCCGCAGACGTCCGTGAAAGAAAGTAAGACGGTAGTGTCCTGCGTCCTCATCGATCCCGCGTTCGCATCGACTCGTGATCCGGCCTTCCCGCATGAGCGGTTGAACCTGCGATGCGCCGATGCCCAGGCTTTCGGCAATCAGCCCGGCGTCCACGTTGAACGTCTCGCCGTCGAATTCAATGGTGTGCCGGTCGCAAGCTCTCATGCTCGCTCCTGATCGAAATTGCCGGGTAACAGTATCGATGCCGCGATCAGCGGTCCGCATTGACCTGGATCAGCTGCATGGCGCGCGAGTCATGACGCACCGCACATTCCGCAGTGGTGAACGGGAGATCACGGATAGAGAAATCGAAGAAGCCAACCGGACCGGCCGGATTCTTCCGTCGCTCACGATCGCATTCCTCAGCTCGCGATTCTCTGATTCGTGCGACCTGGTGAGGATCACTTCTTCTTGCGAGCGCACTTGCGATTGACTTACATCAAGGTGTCCGCGCTCGCGAGCAGCTCTAATCGCGACATGCAAACGACTCCCCTGTTCTCGCCCGTTCCGGTACAGCCCGCGCGGCAATCGTCATACTCCCTGGAAGAAATCATTGCCTGCGGCGAAGGCGAACTGTTCGGGCTGAACACGCCGCGGCTGCCGATCGGGCACATGCGCATGCTCGATCGCATCCCGTGGATCAGCGCAACCGGCGGTGCTTACGGCAACGGCGAAGTGCGGGCAGAGCTGGATATCGATCCATCGCTGTGGTTCTTCCAGTGTCACTTCCGGGACGACCCGGTCATGCCGGGCTGCCTCGGGCTCGATGCCATGTGGCAGCTCATCGGCTTCTTTCTCGCCTGGAAGGGATACAAGGGACTGGGTCGCGCCCTCGGTGTGGATGAGGTGAAGTTCGTCGGCCAGGTATTGCCATCAGCGCGACGCGTGAGTTACCACATCGACATCAAGCGCATCTTTGCGCGCAAGCTGGTGATGGTGCTGGGCGATGGCGCTCTCGAGGTCGACGGGCGACGGATCTACACCGCGCAGGGACTTCGCGTCGGGCTGTTTGACGGCGCGGCGGATCTCACCTGATGCGTCGCGTCGTCGTGACCGGCATGGGCGTCGCCTCATGCCTGGGCAATGATCTCGACAGCGTCTCGCAGTCACTCGCCGAAGGGCGCTCCGGAATTCGTGCCATGCCGCAGTACGCGGAGCTCGGGCTGCGCAGCCACATCGCCGGCACACCCGCAATCGATCTCGACAAGCAGCTCGATCGCCGCGATCTGCGTTTCATGGGCGATGCCGCCGCGTATGCGGCGGTTGCACTCAAGCAGGCAATTGCTGACAGCGGTCTCACGGAAACGTCGGTCAGCAATCCACGCACCGGTCTGATTGCCGGCAGCGGCGGAGCGTCGTCCGCGAACATCGTCGAGGCGGCAGATCTGTTGCGCCAGCGCGGGATTCGCAAAGTTGGCGCAACGCGCGTGCCGCGCACGATGAGCAGCACCGTCGCCGCGTGTCTTGCAACCACATACCGCATTCAGGGAGTGAGCTACTCGATCACCTCGGCCTGCGCGACGAGCGCGCACTGCATCGGCGCGGGCGTCGAGCAGATCCGCTGGGGCATACAGGACGTGATGTTCTGCGGTGGCGGCGAGGAAGAACACTGGTCGCTGACCTGTCTCTTCGATGCGATGGGCGCCTTGTCGAGCGCGAGCAACGCCACGCCCGCGACAGCTTCGCGTCCCTACGATGCAGGTCGCGATGGTTTCGTCATCGCGGGCGGCGGCGGCATGCTCGTGCTTGAATCGCTGGATCATGCACGCGCGCGCGGAGCGCGCATTTATGCGGAAGTGGTCGGCCATGGCGTCACCTCCGATGGCGCCGACATGGTGCAACCGTCAGGCGAAGGCGCTGTGCGCTGCATGCGCCAGGCGCTGGAATCGGTGCGCGGTCCGGTCGACTACGTGAACACGCACGGCACTTCGACCCCGGTGGGCGACGTCATCGAACTGCGAGCCCTGCGCCAGGTGTTCGGCGCGGAGGTTCCGCCGCTTTCATCCACGAAGTCGCTCTCGGGACATTCGCTCGGTGCAGCCGGAGTGCACGAGGCCATCTACTGCCTGCTTGCGATGCGCGACGGCTTCCTGCCCGCTTCCGCGAACATCGACACGCTCGATGCGGAAGCCGCAGGATTTCCCATCATCCGCAGCACGCGCGCGATGCGGCCGACTACCGTGATGTCGAACAGCTTCGGATTCGGCGGCACGAATGCCACGCTGGTGCTGCAACGGATCTGATCCGCGGGAGCCGGACCCGCAGTCCGCCTCCGCGCTTCGCAGCTCATGCAGTGGCGCCAGCGCAGGCGCACTCGGACCGTAGCTGCACGGCATCGCTGCGATAGTGCGCGCCGCAGTTCACCGTGCGCCGCGCGGCTGCCATCAACATGTGCTCCACGAGCAGCAGGCGTGCCTGGTCGAGGACGTACTCGCGTGCCGTTCTTTCGCGCTGGCGCGCGACCCAGGTCAGGCCTTCCGACAACGAGGAAGCGCTGCGCACGACGCCCATGCAGCGCCACAGCATTTCGCGCAGTTCACGCGGCGCAGCGTGTGCGGCGAGCCCGATCCCTGATGGAATTTCCCGGCAGCGCACGGACGGCTGCCTTCCCGCGGTCGACAGCACGCGCCCACACCGTCGCCCGAATACGATCGCCTCCAGCAGCGAGTTGCTCGCCAGCCGGTTGGCCCCATGCACGCCGGTACACGCCGCCTCGCCCACCGCCCACAGGCCCGGCAGGCTCGCACGTCCGTCGAGATCCACGCAGATGCCGCCCATGTGATAGTGAGCCGCTGGCGTGACGGGTACAGGCTCGTGCTCGAGATCGAAGCCATGATCCATGCAGGCCTGCCAGGCCAGCGGAAATGAAGCCGCCACGCTGGAATGACGGATGCGGGTCGCATCGAGTGCGACGCGACCGCAGCGTTGTACTTCGAATACGGCGCGCGCCACGACGTCGCGTGGCGCCAGTTCCGCAAGCGGATGGATGCCTTCCAGAATCCGCCTGCCGTTCTCATCAATGAGCATGGCACCCGCACCGCGCAGCGCTTCGGTCAGCAATGGCAGTCTGCCGGCCTCAACGTTCAGTGCGGTCGGATGGAACTGCACAAACTCGAGGTCGCCACAGCGGGCTCCGGCTGCCAGCGCCATCGCCGGACCATCGCCACATGCCGCGACCGGATTTGTGGTTCGCGCATACAGACCGCCCAGACCGCCAGTCGCGATCACGACCGCGCGCGCATGGATTGCCAGCGCTTGTCCGTGCTCGCCCACCGCGACAACACCGCAGACGCGGCCTGCTTCGACCAGGAGCTGGACCGCCCGCATACCCAGCAGAAACTCCACGTGCGAAGCATTCAGCGCTGCGTCGCGAAGCGACCGCATGATCGCCGCGCCTGTGGAGTCGCCGACGTGCAGCACACGTGCGCAGCGATGTGCGGCTTCGGTATGGAGCGAGTACTCGCGTCCTGTCCGATCGAATGGCACGCCCAGCGATTCCAGATAGCCGATCGCTGCGAACGCCCGTTCGCACACATAGCGCGCCGCGGTGACATCGACACGACGGCCGCCGGCGCGAAACGTATCTTCGAGATGCTGCTGCGGCGAATCGTCGGACGCTACGGCGGCAGCGATACCTCCCTGCGCGAGGTCGCTTGCCGCAGTCGTCGGGCTGCCTGCGTCGTCAGGCACAAGGACGGTGACCCGTCGCCAGTGCGCATTCAACGCCGTCACCAGCCCGGCCGCACCTGCCCCGAGAACCAGGACGTCGGTTTCAAGTGCATTCATGAGGTGAGCTCGAACATCCGCTCGATGCTGCGCCGGGCCGCGGCCGCAACGCCGGGCGCAACATGGATTGCCGGCTGCAGCGTCGCCAGTGCGCGGCGGATAGCCGGCAGCGTGATCGACTGCATGTGCGGGCAGAGATTGCAGGGTCGCACGAACTCCGTTTCGGGAAAGTCGCCGCACACGTTGTCGGCCATCGAGCACTCGGTGATGAGCACGGCGCGCGCGGGTCTGTGCCGACGCAGCGCGGCAATCATTCCGGAAGTCGACCCCACGTAGTCGGCCGCGTACTGCACGTCGGGCGGACACTCGGGATGGGCGATCACGTAGGCGCCCGTGGCCTGACGATATTCGTTCACTTCATTCGCAGTGAAGCGCTCGTGCACCTCGCAGCGGCCGCGCCACGGAATGATCCGCACGCGCGTGTGTGCCGCGACATGCGCGGCCAGATACTCATCGGGAACGAGAATGACCTGGTCGCTGCCGAGTCCTTCGACCACTTCGATGGCATTCGCGGAAGTGCAGCACGCATCGCACTGCGCCTTGACGGCCGCGTCGGTGTTGACGTAGCAGACGACCGGCGTGCCGGGATATTCAGCCTTCAGCTTCTGTACATCCTGCGCGGTGATGGAGTCGGCAAGCGAACAGCCGGCATCCGCTGACGGCAGCAGCACGGTCTTTTGCGGCGAGAGAATCTTCGCGGTTTCCGCCATGAAGCGTACGCCGCACATGACGATGACGCTGGCCTGAGAATTCGCCGCCTCGCGCGCCAGGGTCAGCGAATCGCCCTGCACATCGGCAATCGCGTGGAAGATTTCCGGGCGCTGGTAGTTGTGCGCGAGCACGATCGCATTGCGTTTGTGCTTCAGCGTCTGGATCTCACGCACCAGATCGAAATGCGCATCCCACTCCATCAGCGGCATCAGGCGGGAGACGCGTACGTACCGCTGCAGATGCTCGCCGTGGCTGTAGTGTGAAAATTCTGTCTGCATCGCGCTCCCTCGGGCGTGCATGCAGCTTAGTCGTGGCAACGGGAAGCGCCTTGATCCAGGTCAAGAGGACCGTCGTTGCAAAGCAGGCAGACTCGCCTGTGCTTCTTTCAGGGACGCGAAAGCCTGTTTTCGAAGACGATGACGCGCGGCAGCCTGGAGTCCGGCCCGGCGGGCGGAAACAGCCTGCTCGCCAGGTACGGCGCATCGAACTTGGCCAGCAGCAGATCCATTCGCAATGCACCGGCAACGATGTCGGGCATCCCGTCACCAGTGACGTCGACCAGCTGAATCGACGCAACACCTGCGGGACGGTCGGTGATCTTGTGCGGCGTGAAATTCTGTTTGCCGTCGTTCTCGTACCAGACGATCGCGGCGCGGCGCGGATCGTTCCAGAAATTGACCCAGCTGCCGGCCACGATGTCGATATCGCCGTCATTGTCCAGATCGCCGACCGCCGCCGCCGCAGCGCCGTAGAACCGGCCGATCGTATGGAATGCGAACGTCAGATCGCCCTTGTTCTCGAACCACTGCACACCGTGATAGGGCTTTGGGTCCGTCTGCGCGTCGAAGGCGTCTCCGTTGGTAAAGACCAGATCGATGTCGCCATCGCGATCCAGATCGACGGGCGTGAGGCTGGTGGAGCCGTACATGGGATGAGGCGCGCGCGCGATCACTCCGCTTTCGAAGTTCCCCGCGCCCTTGTTCACGAACGCCACGATCATCTCGTGTTCCTGCGCGACCAGCGTCACCAGATCGATCCTGCCGTCGCCATTCAGATCGGCAGGCGAAATGTTGATGGCACCGCTCTGCTCGAGCAGCAGATGCTTCCGATATCGCGTCGCCTGAGCCTTGCCGCCGGTGTTTTCGAGCCAGAACACTTCGCCGACATTGCCACCGCCGAATACCGCGACGGCGATATCCAGATCGCCATCTGCATCGAGATCCAGCACCCGCGCATCGCTGACGCGACCGAGACCTTCCTGCAGCGGTTCTTTCCGGAACACACCCGGTGAGGTCTGACGCAGCAGGTACAGCTTGCCGGCCGGTGCATCGAGCGGCGGAAACTGCCCGAGATCGGCAACCAGAATGTCTGCATCTGCGTCGCCGTCGATGTCGACCACGTCCGTATGGACGGGAATGGCGATATCCGCCAGCGCTGTTTCCTGCCATGCACTTGCCGTGCGGGTCAGCAGAAACAGCTTCTGCGCCTCGCCGTCGCTCACGAGCAGTTGATCGTTGGAGGGGCTCGTGACGTGCGCCGCGTTCACATTCGTTACGAAGGGCCGCGGCGAGAGCCCGCCGATTTCCCTGGGCACGAAACTGCGCGCCGCGGGTGTGGCTTCGATGTAAGGCAGTACCGGCAATTCTTCCGGGCTGCTGCCGTAGTAGAACGCGATGATGTCGTTCATCTGTTCCTCCGTGAGGAACGCGCGCCCCCTGCGCTCCTGCGAGATCACGGCCATGGCCGTGATCACCGCGGGCCAGCTTCGTTTCGGCAGTACGTCCGGTGGCGGCACTGCATGACAAGCGCCGCAGTACTGAGTCACCAGCGGAAGAATTTCCGCTACCGTCTTGTGCCGGCCTGCCGACTCCTGCGCCCGGAGTGTCGTGACGCTCGCCAGAGCCGCGAGCGCGACGCCGAGCAACGCAATCCGCACACACCGTCCTGCGGACCCGCCGAGAAAACCACTGAATGATTCGTTCTGCACAGGCTTCATCGTACCAACGCGACGCGAAGATCAGGGGAATCTCTGTCCGCCGACATGGCGATCCCCTCATGAACAGGGGATCGCCAATCTCCGTGCCGGACCCTGACTGCCCGCATCCGGATCCGGCGAACTCGTTGGCAATACTAGAACGTATAACGAGCGCCGAGCTGATAACGCGCACCCAGATCTTCCAGGTACTGCGTCATCCGGTCTGAACGCGTGTGCCAGCGGACATTCTCCTGCGTGAGATTCAGGCCCTCGAAGAATACGCCGAGATGCTCGTTCACGTCGTAGCCGACGCTCAGGTCCCACTGCTGATATTCATCGACGTAGACCGGGTTGCGAGAACCGCCCTGGTTGGTCTGGCGCAGGAATTCGTCGCGCCAGTTCCAGGCCAGGCGCACCTGGAACCCGTATTTTTCGTAGATGAACACCGCGTTGGCCGTGTCGCTCAGACCCAGCAGCGCAAACTGCGCGTCGTTCGGTGAGGCCAGATCGTTGAAGCCGACGTCGCCATTGACGATGGTGTAGTTCGCCTGCAGACCGAAGCCGCTGTCGCCGAAGAAGTGCTGCCATGCGAGCTCCAGGCCATCGATCGACGCCTTCTTGTTGTTGACGGGGAAGGACGTCAGCCACACAGCCTCGGGATCTTCCGGGTGCGCGTGAATGTCGTAGTCGCGCGCCACGGCGATCGCGAAGTTGGCGTCGACCAGCAGCGGGTTCGCTGCACTACGCACGAAGTCCGCGGCGCCGTTCGGGAAATCCTGCGGATTGTCGAGAATGGCGGTCATCACGAACAGCGATGTGTTGTCGACGTTCACGCCGAGTTGCTCGAGCGCGTCGGCCGCGGCCTCCACCCGCGGACCGGTGCTGACGTCCTTCATGCCGTAGTGGCTCTCCATGGCCTGAGCGGTGCCGATGAAGTTCCGGATGTTCTTGTCGAACCAGCCGAGCGACACGTAGCTCGAATCGTTGTAGTACCACTCGAGCGAGACATCCAGATTGGTCGATTCCAGCGGCAGCAGTTCCGGACTGGTGCGGCTCGCCGTCGGTACGGCTCCGAGGTAAGTCGGATCGGTCTGCGCGAAGTTGGACGCACCGGCATACAGATTGCCGTAGTTCGGCCGCGAGATGGTCTTGCTCGCGGAGAATCGCCCGATCAGATCGCTGCGCAGGTGAATGTCGAAATCGAGGCTCGGCAGCGTGTTGTCGTAATCGTTGCGGACGTCGTAAGGAATCTTTCCGGCCGCATCGTCGAAGATGGTCACCTGGAAGTCGTTGTTGTCCTGCCATGGACGATACAGCGGCTGCCGCAGCCGCGCCGTGGACTTCAGCCTGGTTTCCTCATAGCGCAGGCCCAGCAGCAGGTTGCTCTCGAGACCGGCCAGATCGAACTCCAACGCATACTGCAGATAGATCGCGCTGATGTCCTCATCCACGCTGTTGTCCTGTGCAAAGTTCAGGTCTGCCGCGCACAGCCATTCCTGGTTGGTGCCCGGATCGACCCCCGGATAGAGTTCGACCGTCCGGTTGCAGAGCGCCGCCACGTCGATGGCCCGCGCGCCCGACTGGAACGACTTGCTCATGTCGTAGTCCTTGAACGGCGCAGCCATGTTGAACATTCTGATGTACGGCGTGATCTCGCCCGGATTGTTGACGCCCCACGTACCCAGATTCACCTGTCGGGTCGAGGCCTGCTGCGTCATCTCCACCGAGCGGTGCTCGACACCGAAATCGAGGCGGCTGCGTTCGAACTTCTGCGTTCCATCCACCTTGAACTGGGAGATGTCCATGACCTGCGCGGCATAGAACACGCGCCCCTGCTGAGTACCGAAGTCACCCTCGTCGAGAACGCCATTCGCATTGCCGCGCGTACCGCGCGTGCCATCGTCGGCCCAGGTGTAGCCGCCGACCGGCAGATCGCCGCTGAAATCGACCCACTGAGATGTTCCGACCGGTGCACCGATGCTGATGGCGATCTCGCCGCCTCGTCCCGGACCGTCCGGCAGATTCTTCATGCTGGAATCGTGCGCATCGAAGCTCAGCCTGAGGCTGTCGTTGACATCCCAGGCCGCGTTGAACCCGACCGATTCGAGTGTGTTCTTCTGCTGGCGCAGTTGCTGCTCGTAGCCCATGTCCTTGCCGGACAGCGTCTCGTGATAATAGATGGGCGTTGCAACCGGGCTGTCGTCGAAAATCACGTGGTCGGCGCTCGATCCGTTCGCGAACCACAGTGTCCACTCGCCGCGATGCTCCCACGTATCAACCTGGGCGAACGTGTAGTCGGCTGTCAGCGTGACGCTGCTGACCGGTGCGTACTGCATGGTGAGCTGGGCGTTGGTACGCTCGCGATGCCGATCGGCATAACTCCAGCGGAAATCGTTCGGCCGGGCATAGAGCTGGCCATCCTGCGGCGCGTTCTCGATCGTGGCGCTGATCGCGCCGCTCGCATCGTGCGTCCACGAGTAGAGATTGTTGCGGTTGTTGGCAATCGCAGCGGCGTCCCACACCGCGATGTTCCAGTTGTTCTCGTGTGCACCCGCGATGCTCGAGTCACGTTCGGAGTAGCTCGCCGAGAGACTGACACCGAACGTTCTGCCGCCGTTGGCCCAGTTGGCGAGGCCGGAAATCTCTGGGGTAATGTCGTCGCCCGTATTGTTGGTCGTATCGTGCAGCGCCTTGGCCGACACCTTGAACTCGTTGTCGGGCGCTTCGAGCGGTCGCACCGTCTTCACGTTGATTGTCGCGCCGATGCCGCCGCTGGCGACGCTTGCCCGGCCGGTCTTGAACACTTCAACGCCGCTCACGCTCTCGGAAGCGAGGTTCGCGAAATCGAATGCGCGCGTCGCGCCGCCGTAAGTGCCGCCGGCACCGCTGCCGCCGCCGTAGGTGAAGCCGGCCGGCATCGTGCGCCCGTTCAACGTCACCATGTTGTCCGCAGCGCCGAAGCCGCGCACCGTGACCTGCGAACCTTCTCCGTTCACGCGATCGATCGACACGCCGGTAATGCGCTGCAACGACTCCGACAGATTGGCGTCGGGAAACTTCCCCATGTCTTCCGCGGAAATCGCATCGACGACACCCGCGGCATCCCGCTTGATGTCCATCGAACGCATCAGCGATCCTCTGATGCCCGTCACGATGACTTCCTCGAGCGCGCCGCCGGATTCTTCGGCAACCGCGCTTTTGCACAGAACCGTGACGGCACTGCACGCGACGGCTGAGACCAGCAGCCGTTTCCTCAACCCCGATTTGACTGATTTCATGGATTTGTCGACCTTGATTTTTTGAGCCCTGCGCCACAGTGGGTCCCGGGAGTTCTTGCGCCCCCGCGAGGGAATCCACTCCTCCCGCGACAGCCGCACGTTCGCCTTGCAATGCATTCCAAGGTGCGACGAATGGCGGTCGCGACCGGTCGATCGGATCCGTGACCTGTTTGAGTCCGGACGCCGTCGGGCCGATCGTGCGAAACCGTAGCGTCCGCAAGCGCAGCTCCAGTTGATCTGCATCAAGGCGCATCCGGGTACAGCGCGTATAAATTGCGCCAACGCAAAAAATCGGCGCGTGTACGCCGGTTCGGTACACGCGGATTTACCTTTGGGCCATCCAGATGAGCATCCATCCCGGCAAGCGTGCTGACGCACGACCTCGTCCGATCGCATGTCGCGATTGCGATCTGAACGAGCTATGCCGCCTCGCTGTCCTCATGGCCCATCGCGACGGTCGCGAGCGGCCCGCTGCTGGCGCATTTCGCATGCTCGACGCCGGTACTGCGCTGTTTCGTCCCGGAGATGCGGCGACGTCCCTCTTCGCTGTACGTCAGGGCATGATCAAGACCGTTCACCTGAGCGAGGACGGTCATGAACGCATCATCGCCTTCCATGTGCCCGGCGAAGTCTTCGGACTCGATGCCTTCAGCAGCGACAGTCATCGTTGCGAGGCCGTCGCAGTGGAGCACTCGGTGTGCTGCGAACTGCCATTGCCTGCGCGAGCCGAGCGCCCGCAGGTGCAAGGCCTGCTGCCCGCCGTCGTGGCGCTGCTCGGCCGGGCCGCGGCGCCCAGCCTGCCGCTTGCACGTGGTTCGGCGCGTGAACGCGTGACGCGCTTCCTCAGAGATCTCGCCGAACGGCTGCGCCGCCATGGACTGGATGGCGAGCGCCTGCGCCTGAGCATGAGTCGCAGCGACATCGCGAATTTTCTCGACACGCGCATCGAGACAGTGAGCCGCACTCTGCAGCAGCTGCATCGCATGAATGCGATCTGCGTCCATGGCAGTACGGTGGACATCATCGATCTTCCGGCGAGCGACGCTGCGCTGCCTTGATATTCCGCAAATCGCGCAGCGAAGGGTTCGCCATACTGATCGAATGCAACCCGCCCCTGCCGAACCCGACCGCCGTCTCGATCTGGTATGCCCCGCCGGCACCCTGCCCGCCCTGCGCGCAGCGGTCGACCATGGTGCTGATGCGGTCTACATCGGTTTTCGCGGCGAGACGAACGCTCGCAACTTTCCCGGCCTCAATTTCGATGCGCAGCAGGCGCGGACGGCCATCGACTATGCACATGCAAACGGCGCCAGGGTCTTCGTCGCCCTGAACGTGTATCCGTCGCCCGCCACCTGGCACTCGTGCATCGCAACGATCGATCGTTCGGCAGCGCTCGGTGCGGACGCGCTGATTCTTGCGGATCCCGGCCTCATGCAATACGCCTGTGAACGCCATCCCGATCTGCGTCTGCATCTGAGCGTGCAGGGCTCGGCGACCAACTGGCAGGCGATCGAGTTCCATCGGCGCGAGTTCAACATCAGACGTGCCGTGCTGCCGCGCGTGCTCTCATGCACGCAGGTCGCCCATGTCGCGGCGCGCACGCCGGTCGAGATCGAGGTGTTCGGCTTCGGCAGCCTGTGCGTCATGGTCGAGGGTCGCTGCGCACTCTCTTCTTATGTGACAGGCCAGTCTCCCAATGTGCAGGGCGTCTGCTCACCAGCGCATGCGGTGCGATGGGAAGATACGACGCACGGACTCGATTCCCGCCTGAACGGCGTGCTCATCGATCGCTTCGCGCCTGGCGAGCCGGCCGGCTACCCGACGCTCTGCAAAGGCCGCTTCAGGGTGGAGGACAACGTTTATCACGCGATCGAAGAGCCGACATCTCTCAACGCCCTGGACATGCTGCCTGCGCTCATCGCCAGCGGCGTGAAAGCCATCAAGGTCGAAGGCCGCCAGCGCTCCCCCGCCTACGTCGCGCAGGTGACACGGCTGCTGCGCGGCGCCATCGACGACTGTCTCCGTTCGAATCTTCAGTGGGCGCCACCACCCGCGCTGACCGAGGATCTGGATGCGCTCGCCGAAGGACGCACGCATACGCTCGGCGCCTACCATCGACCGTGGCAATGATCGTGAAGCTCGCGGTCGGACCTCTGCTGTATTTCTGGGATCGGACGCTCACGCTGCGCTTCTACGCAGATCTGTGCGACGCGCCTGTCGACATCGTCTACCTCGGCGAAGTTGTGTGCAGCAAGCGTCGCGCCATGCGACGAGAAGACTGGCAGGACGTTGCGCAACTGCTGACCGATGCCGGCAAGCAGGTGGTGTTCTCGACGCTCGCGCTCATCGAGGCGCAGTCCGAGATCGCCTCGGTGTCGCGTATCGCCGCTGAACAGGTACTCGTCGAAGCGAACGACCATGCCGCCGTGCACGCGCTGTCGGGGCGCGATTTCGTCGCAGGGCCGCATCTCAACGTCTACAACGCAGCGACCCTGGCGTTTCTCGCAAAGCATGGCGCGTGCCGCTGGGTGGCGCCGCTCGAGCTGCCGCTCAACACCATCGCGACGCTCGCCCGCACCCGGCCCGCCGGCATGGAATTCGAACTGTTCGCCTATGGACGCATGCCGCTGGCGTTCTCCGCGCGCTGTTTCACCGCACGCGCGCATCATCTGCAGAAGGACGAGTGCGGATTCGTGTGCGGTCAGTATCCCGACGGACTGACGATCTATTCGCGCGAGGATCAGCCATTCCTGGCGTTCAACGGCATTCAGACGCAATCCGCGGCGATCCAGAATCTTCTGCCGCATCTGAGTGCGATCCGCGATGCAAGCATCGACATCCTGCGACTTTCGCCGCATTCGCGCGATTTCCTCCAGGTCGCGCAGGCCTTTCGGGATGCGCTCGATGGGACGCCTGTCACTTTGCCGCCGGGCTTCCTGCCGGGCGGATATTGCGACGGCTACCTGGCCGGCGCACCCGGGATAGTCCATGGAGCGCACGCGCCGCAGCCGTGACGCCCAGTGCCGCATCGGCGAGCGGTGCAGGCAGCACGGCGCGTACGTGTGCGGGCACATCGTATTCCCAGCCATCCAGAAGATTTTTCAGATGCAATCCTGTTTCCGCCGCGCCTTCGACGCACAGCCGCCGCTGAAAGAACAGCGTATCGGGATCTTCGCGGCGGCCCGCCAGGGCCAGAAAATCGGACAGGCACGCGCGGAACGTGACGTCGGGCGGCAGGGTCGTGCGCACCACCGTGCCCGCCGACACTTCGAAGGTGAGTGCGAACGGCACGTCGTCGGCGCACAACCGGAATCGCTTGCCCTGAAGTTCGTGCAATCGCGACACGAGGCTTTGGCCCTGCAGCAGACGATTGATACAGAGCGCGAACAGCCGCTCATGCAACTCGCCCGGCGCAAGCCGCAGCCACCAGCGAAAAGCGCGCGAAACGTCCGGCATGAGTCTCTCCGTTGCGATTGGATGCGGCGCTTGTACTACAGCGGTAACGCGGCAGGTTTGATTCTGCGCAAACGGAGCGGACGATGAGTGACGCGAGTCTGCGTGAGTTTCTGGGCGCGCTCGAACGACGCGGCGAGTTGCAGCGCGTGCCCTTCACTGTCGATCCGAAGCTTGAAATGACGGCGCTGTGCCATCGCAGCCTGCGCGAACGCGGCCCTGCGCTGCTGTTCGAGCGGCCTCGCGGCTCAACGATGCCGGTGCTCGGCAATCTGTTCGGCACCACCCAGCGCGTCGTCGCCGCGCTGGGCCTGCAGAGCACAGCGCAGTTACGCGAGACCGGTTCGATCCTCGCCTTCCTGAAAGAACCGCAGTGGCCCAACCGGCTGAGCGAAGTTTTCTCGCATCTGCCGTCGTTCGCGCCGCTGCTGAAAGCCACGCCACGCACGGTTCGCGATCCGCCCTGCCGCGAAATCGTACGCACAGGTGCCGAGGTCGATCTCACGTCACTGCCCGTGTGGACGTGCTGGCCTGAAGATGCCGGGCCGCTCATCACATGGGGGCTCGTCATCACGCGCGGCACGCGGCATCCACGACAGAATGTTGCCGTCTATCGCCAGCAGGTCCTCGGTCCGAATCGCGTGATCATGCGCTGGCTCCCGCACCGCGGCGGCGCGCTCGACTATCGATCCTGGTGCGAGCAGCGCCCGAACGAGCCGTTTCCAGTGGTCGTTGCGATCGGCGCCGATCCGGCGCTGCTGATCGCGGCCGCG
The DNA here is from genome assembly GCA_035761425.1 of Povalibacter sp. GTDB lineage: Bacteria > Pseudomonadota > Gammaproteobacteria > Steroidobacterales > Steroidobacteraceae > Steroidobacter. Next base: position 38,224 of record DASTRD010000106.1, on the reverse strand, counting down.
GCACCGATTCCCGATACCGTTTCCGAATTCCAGTTCGCCGGCCTGTTGCGCAGGCGGCGCAGCGAGGTCTGGCAGACGGCATCGGGGCTGAGTGCGCCCGCCAGCGCCGAAATCGTGCTCGAGGGGCACATTCATCCCGGCGACGCAGCGCTGGAAGGTCCGTTCGGCGATCACACCGGCTACTACAATTCGCAGGCCCGCTTTCCTGTCCTGACCGTCGATCGCATGTCCATGCGCGCAGATGCGATTTATCACGGCGGCTACATGGGGCGCTCGCCGCACGACGAACCTTCGGTGCTCGCGATGGCGCTGAATGAAATGTTCGTCCCTCTGCTGCAGCGGACGTTTCCTGAGATCGTCGATTTCTGGTTGCCGCCCGAGGCCTGTTCGTACCGCGTTGCGCTCGTCAGCATCCGCAAGTCCTATCCCGGTCATGCACGACGCATCATGCAGGCGGTGTGGTCTTACCTGCGGCAGTTCACCTATACGAAATTCGTCATCGTGACGGACGCGGACATCGACGTCAGGGACTGGCATCAGGTGATCTGGGCGCTTGCGACACGCGTAGACCCGGCCCGCGATGCGATGCTGGTGCGCCGCACGCCAATCGACTATCTGGACTTCGCGAGCCCGGTGGCCGGACTGGGCTCGAAGCTCGGACTCGACGCGACGAACAAATGGCCGGGCGAAACCCGGCGTGTGTGGGGACGCCCCATCACGATGAGCGCCGAGGTGGAGGCGCGCTGCGAGCAGCTCTGGCGCAGCCTGCACGAAACTGCAAGTGCGCGCCCGGATGGAGCCGTCTAGGCCAGACGGCGTTGCACTCGGTGCAGCTTCTTTGAGGTCTGCTCAGGTCGTCTTCTGCAGAACGACGCGATGTCCGTGCAGTCGGATCGAACCGCCGCGCTGCATGCTCTGCCCGGCTCTTCCGAACGCACGCAGACCGAGCAGTTCGGCCAGTTCGCGCTTGCGCAGCTCAACTGCAAAACCTGTATCGATGCCGCGGGATCGCAACTTTGCCGCCAACTCTGCGATGAATGCCTCGAGCCGTTCGCGCATGCCTCCTTTCCTTGCGACGCTGCCCGCGCGCACTGGGCCCAGCCGTTCGATAGCGGCGCGCAACGGTGCCAGGTCCCGATGCGGTTGCAGGTAAGGTTCGAGCGGCAGTTCGCAGATCATTGCGGGCGTGACGGCAACGGCGTCGTGCGTATGAAATCCCTGCACGACCGATTCGCGCCCCAGCACCTCGCCCGGCACATGCAGGGCGGCGGCGTATCTGCGTCCGTTCGTCCGCGCTGCCGTGGATTGCACGATGCCCTTGCGAACTGCATACAAGTGCCGCGCAGGCGTGCCGGTCCGATAGAGCACTTCACCGCGCGCCAGCGGACGCAATGTCGGACATCGTTGCAGGCCCGATGCAACCGGCAGCGCATTGATGGGTGCGCAGACTCCGAAAAGATCACATGCCTGGCAGGCAACCGGCCCGACCGCTTCGTCGACATTGCCGTCGTGAGATCCGCCCATGACGAACCCCTCCGCAATCTGGTAGTGCTGCAAGGGTATGCGCGCCCGGCCGGGACCGCCCTGATCCAGATCAGACGATCGACTCGCCGGCGATTGGCGCGGGCGAGAACGGTTTCGTTTACGATCTGCGGCGTTGCGATCACTTCACCGGACTCCTCACCGCGGCGATCCGGACTGCCGAATTCCTCATGCACGAACTCAAGTCCACTACCGGCCTCGCCAAACCCGAGCTGTACAGGCAGCTCGCGAGCGAATTGCGCTCACTCATCGAGGGTGAACCGGACTTCATCGCGAACCTCGCCAATGCCTCTGCCCTGCTGTTCCATTCGCTGCCCGATCTCAACTGGGCCGGGTTTTATCTGCTGAGGGACGGCGAACTGGTGGTCGGACCGTTCCAGGGCAAACCGGCCTGCGTGCGCATCGCGATGGGCAAGGGGGTATGCGGCACGTCAGCCGCAACCCGCACCACGCTGGTGGTGCCGGACGTGAACGAATTTGCCGGTCACATCGCCTGCGACTCGGCATCGAACTCGGAGATTGTGGTGCCGCTGATCCGCGGCGGGGAATTGCTGGGCGTGATGGATATCGACAGCCCGAAGCTCAATCGATTCGACGTGGAAGATCAGGCGGGACTGGAGAAGTTTGCGAGCATCCTGCTCGGCAATGGCTGACCGGCTGAAGTCGGCACTCAGAACTCATCCGAACGTTCTCCCGCTCAGCGGGGGAACTGTTCGAAATCTCTCCTGATCAGTTGCCCCGGGGCGCCGCCACCCCAGCGCTTATATTCTGGCCAGCAGACAACAAACCAGCCGACCAGCCGCCCACTTTTATCCTTTCGCCCTCGCGATGTACTCGCCGGTGCGAGTGTCGACGCGGATGGTTTCGCCTTCGTTGATGAACAGCGGCACGCGGACGATGGCGCCGGTTTCAAGTTCCGCGGGCTTGCCGCCGCCGGTGGCGGTGTCACCGCGCACGCCCGGGTCGGACTTCACGATCTTGAGTTCGACATGTGCCGGCGGGGTCACGTTGAGGGGTACGCCGTTCCAGAGCATGACCACGCATTCCATGCCGTCCTTCAGCCACTTCATGGTGTCGCCGACCGCTTCCTTGCCGGCGGTGTACTGCTCGAAGGTGTCCGGCACCATGAAATGCCAGAACTCGCCGTCAGCATAGAGATACTGCATGTCCGTCTCGACGACGTCGGCGGCCTCCACTGTATCGCCCGACTTGAATGTGCGCTCGATGACGCGGCCGGTCTTCAGATTGCGCACGCGCACGCGATTGAACGCCTGCCCCTTGCCCGGCTTGACCATCTCGTTTTCGACGATCGAGTACGGATCGTTTTCCAGGATGATCTTGACGCCTGATTTGAATTCGTTGGTGGAAATGCTGCCCATGGGTGCGTCGCTCGGGTCGCTCGTTGCTGTGTATGAAGATCGTGTCGCGACGATGCGGCACGTGTGACTGTGAAAATCCGATCTGCGAAGATCCGCCCTGCCCCCGGTCCTTGTCGCTCCGACCGCGCAGGGTGTCTTACCGAAAAAGGGCGCAGATGATAGCCGCAAGCTCCACCACAGGCCAGCTTACCCCCATGATTTCCGGCTCGCGCTGGCAGCGGGCGCTGGCCGAGGCCGTGTCCAGTCCTGCCGAGCTGATTGAAATTCTCGGGCTCGACCCTGCGCAGCTGCCCCCCGCCCTGCAGGCAGCCTCCGGCTTTTCTCTGCGGGTCCCGCGCGGGTTCGTGGCCCGCATGCGTCATGGTGATCCGCGCGATCCGTTGCTGCTCCAGGTCCTGCCCCGCGAAGACGAACTGTTCTCTGTGGACGGTTTCATCACCGATCCCGTGGGCGATCTGGCCAGCCGGGCAAGCGCCGGCCTGCTGCACAAATACGAAGGCCGCGCACTCCTGGTGGCCACGGGAGCATGCGCCGTCCACTGCCGCTACTGCTTCCGCCGGCATTTCCCGTACGACCAGGAATCGGCGCTGGCGGGCGGCTGGCGCAGCGCCATCGAGACGCTGCAGCGGGACGCCTCTGTCCACGAGCTCATTCTGAGCGGCGGCGACCCGTTGAGCCTCAGCGACCGGCGCCTTGCCCAGCTCACGGATGCACTGCGCGATGTGCCGCATATCCGGCGACTGCGTATCCACACCCGCTATCCCGTGGTGCTGCCGGAGCGAATCGATGACGGATTGCTGAAATGGCTCTCAGACCTGCCCCTACAGAAGGTGGTCGTGATCCACGCCAATCACGCCAATGAACTGAACGGCGAGGTCCACGCGGCCTGTCGGGCGCTCGCGACCGCCGGAGCAACGCTGCTAAACCAGACGGTCCTGCTGGCCGATATCAATGATTCGGCGGAGGCGTTGACGGCGCTGAGCGAGAAACTCTTTGCGCTGGGGGTGCTGCCCTACTATCTGCATCTGCTGGATCGTGTCCGGGGAGCAGCACATTTCGAGGTGTCTGAAGCCGAAGGATTGCGACTGCACGCACAGCTGCTGGCACGGCTGCCGGGCTACCTCGTCCCACGGCTGGTCCGCGAGATTCCGGGCGCGGCATCCAAGACACCCGTCACGCTCGCAGGCGCAGGTTGCTGACAGAATTCGAGGGAGTGCCGACGCTGTCTCACTGATCGTTTCGTGCAGGCAGCAGACTTGTGTTGGACGGAAAGTTGCCTTGCCCTGGCCCTCTGGGCAACCGGCCGAAGGGAGTCGGATCAGACTTTTTAATGGGAGTTTCGCTTGGTCGAGCAAGCCGCCGTTCCGATGATCGTCCTGACCCGCCATCAGGACAACGTCGAAGCCATCAACAGCATGCTGCGCAATGCAGGACTTGCCGTGCGCTGCAACTGGATCCGCGAACTCAACGACCTCGGCGAAGCGCTGCCGCAGATCAATCCCCACATGCTGGTCGCGTTCGTCGGACCCGATCCGGCAGATACGTCCAAGGTCATGACCGTCGCCGCTCAGTTCGGACCCGACGTACCGGTTCTGATCGCCCGCGATCAGGTTGACGAAGACATCATCGCCGCCGCCATGGAACAGGGAGCACGCGATGTGCTCACGCTGCGCAATGCCGTGCGCCTGCAGGCTGTCGTCAGGCGCGAACTCGATGCACATCGTCGGGCGCGCGAACTTCACAACACCCTGAGCTCGGCGCGCGAATATCGCGAGCAGCTCAAGACATTCATGAGCGGGTCGGCCGACGCCATCGCGCATGTACAGGAAGGAATTCTCGTCGACGTCAACCCGGCCTGGCTGGAGCTCTACGGCTATCCGGCAGCGGATGCGCTGGTCGGGACGCCGATCATGGATGCTTTCGATCCTTCATCGCACGCCGCGATCAAGGGCGCGCTGGTCGCATGCCTGCAGGGCAAATGGACAAACGACGCACTGCGCGCGCCTGCGCTGTTGAGCGACGGCACGGCTGTTCCGCTTGAAATGGAGTTGACGGCGGTCGAATTCGACGGCGATCCCGCCGTACGTCTGTGCATCGCCTCGCAGAAGCGCAGCAGCGACAATCTCAACGAACAGCTCACGGACGCGCTGGAACGCGACGCCGCCACCGGCACGCTGCAGCGCAAGTTCTTCATCCAGTGGCTGCGCGAATCGCTGTCGCAGCCCATCAAGGCGGGCGTGCGCCAGCTGGTGTCGATCGAACCGGATCACCTCAAGTCGATCGGCGATGACGTCGGTCCGTTGCATTTCGAGGATTTCATCGCGCAATTTGCCGGCCTCATCAATGAGGTGCGCCAGCCCAACGATCTCATCGGTCGCTTCGGCGACGGCGCATTCATGCTGCTCATGGAGCGCGGCACGACCCGCGATGTGGAAACCTGGGCCAACAATCTGGTGCGCAAGATTGCGGGACAAGTGCTGCGCGTCGGCGACAAGCAGATCACCTGCACCTGCAGTGTCGGTATCGGCATGATCGATCCGCGCACGCCGGATGCCGCGGCGTCGATCAACGATGCCGTCGGCGCCCGCTTCAATGCGCAGCAGGCCGGCGGCAATCGCGTGCAGATGGTCGATCGGCTCGAAGAGGACACGCGGCAGATGGCCGCGGACGAAATCTGGGTCAAGCGCATCAAGGCGGCGCTGATGGAAAACCGCTTCCGTCTGATGCAGCAACCCATCGCCAGCCTGCTTGGGCAGGAGCGCAACATGTTCGACGTGCTGGTGCGCATGATCGACGAACAGGGCGCCGAACTGCTGCCGGCGGAATTCATGGCGGCCGCGGAACGCAATGACCTCATGAAGAACATCGATCGCTGGATCATCGGTGCCGCGATGTCAGTCTGTGCGAGCCGCAAGGTAGCGCAGCTGTTCGTTCGCCTGTCGAAAGATTCGGTGCGCGACAAGTCGCTGCTGCAGTGGCTCGCCAATCAGCTCAAGGCGGCCCGCATCGATCCGGCTCACATCGTGTTTCAGATCAGCGAACAGACCGCCGCGGAATATCTCGCCGATACGACCGAACTCGCCAACGGACTGCGCAAGGCCGGCTTCCTGTTCGCCATCGAACATTTCGGCACCGGTCGCGATCCGCAGCGCCTGCTGACCCACCTGCCCGCCAATTACGTGAAGGTGGACGGCACTCTCATGCAGGGACTGGCGGTGGATCCGGCGTTGCAGCAGCGCGTGCGCGAATATGTGGATGTGGCACGCTCACGTCAGATGAGCACGATTGCCGAACGCGTCGAAGACGCCAACACCATGGCGGTACTGTGGCAGCTCGGCATCGAATTCATCCAGGGCTACTTCGTCAACGAACCTGAACAGGTCGTGATGGGATAGCCGGAACGGGACCCGCCGCAAAGAGCACTGAACGGAAGCCGGTCCGTCAGTACCGCTCGGCGGAGCCCGCAGCCACTCGCCACCTGCCTTTGCGCTTCTTGCGCCTATCCGACGCTCTCAGCCCTCGACTTCCAGGCGCTCGACCTTGCGCCAGCCGCGCGGCAGCACCGCACCACGCTGCGCCCGTTCGCCGCGATAATCCTTCAGCTCGGCAAACTTGAGCGTCATCTTGCGTTCGCCCGAGCGCACGATGAGATTCTGCGTCGGCCCGACGACGGCCACAGCGGCGAGGAATTCTTCGCGGGTGGCCAGCTTCTTCGATGAGATACCGAAAATCTTGTTGCCCTTGCCGCGCGGCAACTCGGGCAGATCCTTCACGGGGAAGGCAAGCAGCTTGCCGTCGCTGCTGACCGCGCACAGCAACGCATCGTCCGCTGCAGGAACGAGCGAAGGTGCGAGTACGCCAGAGCCTTCCGGCACTTTCAGAACCGCCTTGCCGGCCTTGTTGCGCGAGTAAAGTTCTTCGAGCTTCACGACGAAGCCATAGCCCGCATCGGATGCGAGCACCCAGCGATCGGACGGGTCGCCGATCATCACACCCGCGAACGTCGCACCTTCCGGCGGATCGATGCGACCTGACAGCGGTTCGCCCTGGCCGCGCGCGGACGGCAACGTATGAGCCAGCAGGCTGTAGGCGCGGCCCGTGCTGTCGAGGAACACTGCTTGCTGCGTGCTGCGACCGCGCGCTGCAGCCTGGAACGAATCGCCGGTCTTGTACGACAACGCTGCAGGATCCAGCTCGTGGCCTTTCGCTGCACGAACCCAGCCGCGCTCTGACAGCACGACCGTCACCGGTTCGCTGACGACCAGCTCGGTTTCGTCGATTGCCTGCGCGGCGGCGCGTTCGACGATGCGGCTGCGACGATCGTCGCCGAACTCTTCCGAATCGCGGATCAGCTCTTCCTTCACGAGCTTGTGCAGACGTGCCTTGCTCTTGAGGATCTTGTCGAGCTCGTCGCGCTCCTCGGCCAGTTCCTTCTGCTCGCCGCGGATCTTCATTTCTTCGAGCTTCGCCAGGTGGCGCAGCTTGGTTTCGAGGATCGCTTCGGCCTGAATTTCCGTGAGCTGGAAGCGCTTCATCAGCACCGGCTTCGGCTCTTCCTCGCGACGAATGATGCGAATCACTTCATCGAGGTTCAGATAAGCCGCGAGCAAGCCATCGAGGATGTGCAGTCGCGCCTGAACCTTGTCGAGCCGCCAGTTGAGACGTTTCGTCACGGTATCCACGCGGAACTTCAGCCATTCCTGCAGCAGCGACTTCAGGTCCATCACCTTCGGTCGGCCATCGAGTCCGATGATGTTGAGGTTCACGCGATACGTGCGTTCCAGATCGGTCGTGGCGAACAGATGCGCCATCAGCTGATCGATATCGACCCGGTTCGAGCGCGGCACGATGACGATGCGGGTCGGATGCTCGTGGTCGGACTCGTCGCGGATGTCCTCGACCATCGGCAGCTTTTTCGCCTGCATCTGTGCGGCGATCTGTTCCTGGATACGACTGCCGGACACCTGATACGGCAGCTGCGTGACGACGATCTCGCCGTCTTCGATCTCGAATACGGCGCGCGCGCGAATCGAACCGTTGCCCGTTTTGTAGATGTGCCGGATCTCATCCTTGGACGAGATGATCTCCGCTCCGGTCGGAAAGTCGGGACCCTTGATGCTCTTGCACAGATCGCCGAGCGTCGTATCCGGATCGTCGAGCAGCTTGATGCAGGCGGCGACGACTTCGCGCAGGTTGTGCGGCGGAATGTCTGTCGCCATGCCCACCGCGATGCCAGTCGCGCCGTTGAGCAGGATATTCGGCACACGCGCCGGCAGCAGCAGCGGCTCCTCCAGCGTGCCATCGAAGTTGGCATTCCATTCGACCGTGCCCTGCCCCAGCTCGGACAGCAGCAAGGAGGCGTAGCGAGTCAGGCGCGCTTCTGTGTAGCGATATGCGGCGAACGATTTCGGATCGTCGGGCGAACCGAAGTTGCCCTGTCCGTCGACGAGCGGATAGCGATACGAGAACGGCTGCGCCATGAGCACCATCGCCTCGTAACACGCCGAGTCGCCGTGCGGATGATATTTGCCGATCACATCGCCGACAGCGCGCGCGGCCTTCTTGTGCTTCGCATTCGCATTCGAGCCCTGCTCGCTCATCACATAGACGATGCGACGTTGCACGGGCTTCAGGCCGTCACCGATGTGCGGCAATGCGCGATCGAGAATCACGTACATCGAATAATCGAGATACGCCTTCTCCGTGAACGCCCGCAGCGGCTGACGTTCAATGCCTTCGAAGTTGAGACCGGGCTGAGTGGGCATGAGTGCTTGTGCGAGTGATGTCAGTGGTGACGGCGGTGAAGCGATAGCGGCGAAACAGCGAGCGGGTGATCGTCCTGCGCGACCTCACCGCCAGCGCCGTTCTCACCATCGCCTCAGATCTGTACGTCCGCCAGATTGCCTTTGGTTTCGAGCCATTCGCGGCGATCGCTCGAGCGCTTCTTGGCCAGAAGCATGTCGAGCATCTGATCCGCTTCGTCCCTGGCTTCGACCGTCAGCTGCACGAGACGGCGCGTTTCGGGCGCCATGGTCGTTTCGCGCAGCTGCATCGGATTCATTTCACCCAACCCCTTGAAGCGGGTGACGACGGGCTTCGTGCGCGGGTTCTCGGCAGCAATACGATCGAGGATGCCCTGACGCTCCGCCGCGTCGAGTGCGTAGTAGACCTGCTTGCCGGCGTCGATTCGATACAGCGGTGGCATGGCGACGTACACGTGACCTGCGAGCACGAGCGGACGGAAGTGACGCAGGAACAGTGCGCACAAAAGCGTCGCGATGTGCGCGCCGTCGGAGTCCGCGTCGGCCAGGATGCAGATCCTGTTGTAGCGCAGACCTTTGAGATTGTCGGAGCCGGGATCGACGCCGATGGCAATCGCGATGTGATGCACTTCCTGCGATTGCAGTACTTCACCGGCATCGACTTCCCAGGTGTTCAGGATCTTGCCGCGCAACGGCATGACGGCCTGGAACTCGCGATCGCGCGCCTGTTTCGCGGAGCCGCCTGCGGAGTCACCTTCCACCAGGAACAGTTCAGAACGTTCGGGATCCTGCGATGAGCAGTCCGCGAGCTTGCCCGGCAATGCAGGACCGCTGGTGATGCGCTTGCGGCTGACGGCCTTGGACGCCTTGAGTCGCGCTTGCGCACCGGCGATCGCCAGTTGCGCAATCTTTTCGCCCGATTCCGGATGCTGGTTCAGCCACAGGCCGAACTGATCCTTGACGACACCCGACACGAACGCAGCCGGTTCGCGCGACGACAGCCGTTCCTTCGTCTGGCCTGCGAACTGAGGCTCTTTCATCTTGGTCGAGAGCACATAGCTCACACCGTCCCACACGTCTTCGGGTGCGAGCTTCAGCCCCTTCGGCAGCAGGTTGCGAAATTCGCAGAACTCGCGGATCGCGTCGGTCAGACCCAGGCGCAGACCATTCACGTGCGTGCCGCCCTGAGCCGTCGGAATCAGATTGACGTAGCTTTCCTCGACGCGAGGGCCGTCATCGACGCGCCAGGCGACGGCCCACTCCGCGCCTTCCTGTTCGCTCTTGATGCTGCCGGAGAACATCTCGGGCGGCAGAAATTCGCCCTGACCCAGCGCTTCGCGCAGATACTCATTCACGCCGCCCGTGTAGAACCATTCTTCTTTCTCACCCGTCTGCTCGACGAGGAACGTGACTTTGAGTCCGGGACACAGCACGGCCTTCGCCTTGAGCACGTGCTTCAATCGCGGGATCGAGAACGACACCGATTCGAAGAACTGCGGATCCGGCCAGAACCGCACCGTCGTGCCGGTGTTGTTCTTGCCCACATCGCCGACGACCTGCAGCTTCGAGCGGACTTTGCCGTCCTTGAAGCTGATGTTGTATTCCTTGCCGCCGCGCTTGACCCAGCATTCCAGGTTCTTCGACAGCGCATTCACGACCGACACGCCGACGCCATGCAGGCCGCCGGAGAACTCGTAGTTCTTGTCAGAGAATTTGCCGCCCGCATGCAGGCGCGTGAGGATCAGCTCGACGCCACTCACCTTCTCTTTCGGATGAATGTCGACCGGCATGCCGCGTCCATCGTCCGAGACCGACAGCGAGCCGTCCTTGTAGAGGGTCACGTCGATGCGCCTGGCGTGACCGGCCAGCGCTTCATCGACCGAATTGTCGATGACTTCGTGAGCAAGGTGATTGGGCCGGCTCGTCTCCGTGTACATGCCGGGCCGCCGGCGCACAGGATCGAGTCCGCTCAGTACTTCGATGTCGGAAGCGGTATAGGACTGGGCCATCTATTGCATCGGTGACGTGACGGTTGACGAGTGACGAGCACAAGGACTCGAGCCGTGCCTGAGATCAGACGGCGCGGATTCTAGCAGGACAACTCGTCCGGATGACGAGCACGGCGCGCACGCGATCCTCTGCGCCGCGATCGGCCCGTTGCCGGGCCCGTTACATCAGGTCTTTTGCCAGCGAGTCCCGGATTGACTTCGGCAGAGGATTGACCTCGTGGCGATAATTCTCGTGATCGACACCGATCGCGATGGGCGCACCGGTTTTCGCTGCCGTCGCCATATCGCTCGTCAGCTCGAACCGCAGGAAATGCACGGCGGAGGTCTTTTCGTCGTTCTCGCGCTCCAGATCCTCATCGGCAATGGCATACACGCGCTCGAAATCCGCAACCTGCACCCAGCAGCGGTCTTCTATCCCCTTCAGACGCATCAGCTTCTCACGACGTTCGGCGACATCGGGATATTCGATCAGGAACGTCACCTTCCAGTTGCTGCCGTCCGGAATCAGTGGGTTGTAGGCATTCAGTTCGTCCTGAATTCCCTCAGCCTCGAAGATGCGCTCCACCCGGAGCATTTCCTGAACCTGGTACTGAATGGTGAGCCTGTCCTCGAAACACCAGCTGGTGTTCGGCCCGACCATGACGACACGCTGGCGCTTGTGCTCGAGCACGCGAGCGCGGAAATCCTTCCGTGCGCTGGAGTACTGCTCGAGGCTCATGAGATCGGAACGGGTGAGAGTCATGGCGGAATCCCGGTAGCAGGGGTCAGATGAAGGTCACTCACGCTACGCACGCCACGGTACTTCAGATCCCATACGCCATCCGCAGCAGCTTCAACGGATGGGTGGGTTCCTTGCCCGATTCCAGACCCGATTCGATCTGATGGCCGGCCATCGGGCAGTCGCTGGCATAGTGATCGGCGTCGGCATCGGCGACGCGCTTGATCACGGGCCGACCGATCTTCATCGAGACATCGCGGTACTCGCGCTTCACTGCGTAGGTGCCGTTGTGGCCCGAGCAGCGCTCGATCGCCGTGACTTCGGTCTGCGGCACGAGCATCAGCACATCGCGAGTGCGCAGCCCCAGATTCTGCACACGCAGATGGCACGGCACGTGATAGCTGACCTTGCCGATGGCGTTCCTGAAATCGGTGCGCAACAGGTTGGCCCGGTATCGTTCCCACAGGTACTCGAACGGATCGAACATGGCCCGCTGCACCCTGGTCACCTCAGGATCGTCCGGGAACAGCAGCGGCAATTCCTGTTTGAACATCAGTGTGCACGATGGAATGGGCGTCACGATGTCCCACCCCTCGTCCACTTTCGCGACGAGCTCCGGAATATTGACGTCCTTCAATTGCGCGATGGAGTCGAGATCGCCGAGTTCGAGCTTCGGCATGCCGCAGCAGCGCTCCCGCTTCAGCAGACTGACCTCGATCCCGTTGTGCTCGAAAATGGCGACCAGATCATCGTTCAGATCAGGTTCGTTGCGGTTGCCGTAGCAGGTCATGAACAGCGCGACGCGGCCACGCGTTCTGCCCCCGGCCTGCGGCGTGATGGCCGGATGCTCGGCACGCCGATGCCGTTTTCGATACGTATTACTGTGATATTGGGGCAGCGGTGCCTGCGGATGGACGCCCAGCGTCTTCTCCAGCATCGATCGACCGAAGCCAGTGCGATTCACGGCGTTGACGACCCCGGCGACCACCGGAATGCCCGCAAGGCTTCCCACCGTATCGGTTGAACTCAGGATGCGATCGCGTCGCAGTACCGGCTGATTCCTGAATTTGAAGGCCTTGGCCCGCAGCATCAGGTGCGGGAAGTCGACGTTCCAGGGATGTGGCGGCACGTACGGACACTTGGTCATGTAGCACATGTCGCACAGATAGCAGTGATCGACGACGTTCCAGTAAACCTTGCGGTCCACGCCGTCGAGTTCGCCGGTCGCCGATTCGTCGATGGCGTCGAAGAGGGTCGGAAATGAATTGCAGAGGCTGAAGCACCGGCGACAGCCGTGGCAGATGTCGAAGATCCGCTCCAGCTCCTTGAAGAGCGAAGCCTCGTTCAGGAAGTCCGGATCTTTCCAGGCGATGGGATGACGTGTGGGGGCCTCGAGGCTGCCCTCGCGTGCAACCGCGGCGGCCGTCGGAGCGGTGTTTTCTTCTGACACGCGGCGGACCTGGCGCAGTGGCTGGGCTGGAGGCTACCTGCTGGAGACGCGCAGATGCTGCTGCTGCCGGTGCGGCCTCAACTCCGCGGTCTCCAGCTGCGAAACGTGCGTCGCACGTTCCGCTTACAGCGTGTCCAGCGCCTTCTGGAAACGGTTGGCGTGCGAACGCTCGGCCTTGGCCAGCGTCTCGAACCAGTCCGCGATCTCGTCGAATCCTTCGTCGCGGGCCTGCTTGGCCATACCGGGATACATGTCCGTGTACTCGTGCGTCTCGCCGGCGATGGCGGCCTTCAGATTCGAGCCGGTCGGGCCGATCGGCAGACCCGTTGCAGGATCGCCCACGGCTTCCAGATATTCGAGATGCCCATGGGCATGACCGGTCTCGCCCTCCGCCGTCGAGCGGAATACCGAGGCCACGTCGTTGAAGCCTTCCACGTCCGCCTTGGCCGCGAAATACAGATAGCGGCGGTTGGCCTGCGATTCACCCGCAAATGCGTCCTTGAGATTCTGTTCGGTCTTGCTGCCCTTGAGATTGCTCATCGCATCGAACCTCGCTGGTTGATTAGACACAGTCTAACTGGCCTGCAATCTATGCCCCGGGTCCCGGCAAGTCAACGTGGCTCATGCGCATGCCACGCTCGATCAGTGCTTCGCCACACCGGCGCAATTGACCATCGGCGGAAGGCGAGTGCAAGCTTGCCGCCGCCCGCCGACCCCAGATCCATTCAACTGCGTTTTTTCACGTGACCCAGTCCAAAGCCGATCCCTCCGCAGTCGCCCAGACGCCGGATTTCGAAGCCTCCCTTGCCGAACTCGAAGCCATCGTGGAGAAACTCGAACGCGGCGATCTGTCGCTCGACGATTCGCTGAAGCAGTTCGAGCGTGGCGTGCAGCTCACCCGCGCGTGTCAGACAGCGCTCACGCAGGCCGAACAGAAAGTGGAGATTCTGCTGCGCAAATCGGGCGCGGGCGCGGCCGATGCGGACGGCTACGAAGCCGTACCGTTCGAATCCGACGACAGCGACGACTGAAGCCGTGATTGCCTCAGACGGCATCGATCGCGATGCGGATTTTGCAGCTCTGTTCGCTCACTGGCAGGCCCGTATCGAGTCTGAACTCGATGCCCGGCTGCCGCCGTCCGACGCTCCGCCCGCGCGACTCCACGAAGCCCTGCGTTACAGCGTGCTGAACGGCGGCAAGCGCGTGCGACCCGCCCTGGTGTACGCCACCGCGCGTTCGCTGGGCTTGAGCGAGACCACGGTCGACGGCGCGGCGTGCGCGGTCGAATTCATTCATGCGTATTCGCTGGTCCACGACGATCTGCCGGCGATGGACAACGACGATCTGCGCCGCGGCCGCCCCACGTGCCACCGGGCGTACGACGAGGCCACGGCCATCCTGGTGGGCGATTCGCTGCAGGTACTGGCGTTCGAAATTCTCACGAACGGACCCGGCCTGCCGCCAGATGCAGCGGCGAGACTGGAACTGGTGCGGCTGCTGGCCATCGGCAGCGGCACGGGCGGCATGGCGGGCGGTCAGGCCATCGATCTGGCGGCGAAGGGCACGCTGCTGAATCGCACGGAAATCGAACTCATGCATGCGCGCAAGACCGGGGCACTCATCAAGGCGAGTGTTCTCATGGCCGCCGCCTGCGCGCCGGATCTTGCCGGAGACGTTGCGCAGGCACTGGATCGCTATGCAACGGATATCGGGCTTGCCTTCCAGATTCAGGACGATCTGCTCGACGTCGAAGGCGACTCGCAGGTACTCGGCAAGCCAACCGGTGCCGACAGTGCCAACAACAAGCCGACGTACCCCGCCATTGTAGGTGTCACTGAGGCGCGGGCACGCATGCATGAACTGCATGAGCGCGCGCTTGCGGCATTGCGGATTGTGGGACCCTCTGCCGCGCCACTTGCCTCGCTTTCCGACTGGCTTGTACTGAGACGGCACTGAGCAGGCTTGCGGTAGACTCGCACATCATGACAAATCCCGCCTATCCGCTGCTGTCGGTACTGAATTCGCCGGCCGATCTGCGTGCGCTGCCGGCAGCGCAGCTGGATGATGTGGCCACTGAACTGCGCCAGTACCTGATCGACACGGTGAGTCAGATGGGCGGACATTTCGCCGCCGGACTCGGCACGGTGGAGCTGACGGTTGCGCTGCACTATGTCTTCGACACGCCCGAAGATCGACTGGTGTGGGACGTGGGCCATCAGGCGTACCCGCACAAGGTACTGACCGGCCGGCGCGACAAATTGCGCACCATCAAACTCAAGGATGGTCTTGCACCCTTTCCGACTCGCAGCGAAAGCGAATACGACACCTTCGGCGTCGGCCACTCGAGCACGTCCATCAGTGCCGCGCTGGGCATGGCCATCGCCGCGCAGCGTTCGGGTCACAAGCGTCGCGTCGTTGCAGTCATCGGCGATGGCGCTCTGAGTGCCGGCATGGCGTTCGAGGCGCTCAATCACGCCGGCAGCCTGGATGTCGACATGCTCGTCATTCTCAACGACAACGACATGTCGATTTCCGAGAACGTCGGCGCCTTCTCGAACTACTTCGCGCGCGTGCTCTCCGGCAAGCTGTACGCGAGTCTGCGCGAAGGCAGCAAGAAAGTACTCAAGCGCATACCGCCAGTGTGGGAGCTGGCACGGCGCTCCGAAGAACACATGAAGGGCATGGTGCTGCCCGGCACGATCTTCGAAGAAATGGGTTTCAACTACATCGGGCCTGTCGATGGTCACGATCTCGGCGCACTGGTCGCGACATTGAAGAACCTGCGCGATCTGCGCGGTCCGCAGTTCCTGCATGTCATCACACGCAAGGGCAAGGGTTACGCACCGGCAGAGGCCGACCCGATCAAATGGCACGGCCCCGGCCCGTTCGACGCCAAAAGCGTTGAGATCTTCAAGGAAAAGGCCACCGGCCCCAGCTATTCGCAGATCTTCGGTCAGTGGCTCTGCGACATGGCGGACCTCGACTCGCGCGTCGTCGGCATCACGCCTGCCATGCGTGAAGGCTCCGGCATGGTCGAATATTCCAGACGCTTTCCGGAGCGCTATTTCGACGTTGCCATCGCCGAGCAGCATGCAGTCACGCTCGCGGCGGGCATGGCGTGCGACGGACTGCGGCCAGTCGTCGCCATCTACTCGAGCTTTCTGCAGCGCGCCTACGACCAGCTGATCCACGACGTCGCCCTGCAGAACCTGCCCGTGACGTTTGCAGTCGACCGTGCAGGCCTGGTCGGAGGCGACGGTGCCACGCATCAGGGCAGCTACGATCTTTCATTCCTGCGCTGCATCCCGAACCTCATCGTCATGGCACCCGCCAACGAAAACGAGTGCCGGCAGATGCTGTTCACGGCAGTGACCAGCGAGCGCCCTGCGGCCGTTCGCTACCCGCGCGGCCAGGGACCTGGGATCGCCGTCGAAAAAAACATGCGTGCCCTGCCCATCGGCAAGGCGCAATCGCTGCGTGAAGGTCGCAGCGGCCTCGCGATCATCGGTGTCGGCGCGATGGTGCCGTTCTGCGCAGGGCTGGCGGAGCAGCTCGACGCAACTCTGATCAACCTGAGGTTCATCAAGCCGCTCGATGAAGACCTGCTGGTGCGAATCGCGAGCACACATCGCGCCATCGTCACTGTGGAGGAGAACGTCGTCGCCGGCGGAGCGGGCAGCGCCATTGCCGAGTGCCTCGCGGCGCGCGGCTATACACTGCCCTTCCTGCACCTGGGCATTCCCGACCGGTTCATCGAGCACGGCTCGCGCAGCGACTGCCTGACCGCTGCGGGTCTGGACATTCCTTCCATCGAAAGCGCCATCACTCGCTGGTGGCATGTGCCGGCTCGCGCCGCCGCGCGCTGATCTGCGTACCAGCGCAAAGCACTCGCGCCTCCGATCGCACAAAAAAGCCGGGCATTGCCCGGCTTTTTCAATCGCTGCCCTGCAGGCGAGATTCAGTTGGGACTTTGCAGTCGGCTGATCAGGCTGCGCAGGAAGACCTTGTTGAAGCGCAACTGACACGCTGCTGAAGATTGCTCGAGCAGTGTGGAACTGACTTTCATGAGCGTCACGTTGGTGAGCGCCTTGATGGTGGCGAGCCGCTTGGCGCCGCGCACGTAGCTCGTCTCGCCAAAACAATCGCCGGGCTCGAGTTCGCCGACACCGTTGCCGTTACGCATCACCTGCGCGCGGCCGGACACGATCACATAGAAGCGATCGTCCATCTCGCCCTCCTTGACGATCTCGCCGCCCTCCTCGTAATCCTGCCAGGTGCTGGCGCGAATGACTTCGAGGATTTCGGCCTGCGAAAAATCATGGAAGAACTTGAGCGTGCGCAGGATGGAAAACTGTTCCTGTTTGTCGAGCTTCGACGACCCTTCGCGCAGCGTCTGATGTACGCGCGTGAGGTCCGCCGCCAGCTCCAGGCCGTTGCGGTAGCGCTTGGCCGGTTCCTTCTGCAGAGCCTTGGCCACTGCATCCTCGAGCAACTCGGGAATCTCCGGGCGCAGCGCATGAATCGGCTGTGCGGTCGCGTAGACGATCTGATGCAACAGCTTCGAGAGATTGCCGCCGCGGAACGGCCGGAAGCCCGTCAGCAGTTCGTACATCACGGCGCCGAGCGAATACAGGTCGGAACGGTTGCTGATCTCCAGCGACTGCACCTGCTCGGGCGACATGTACGAGGGGCTGCCGGCAATGCCTTCGATACGTGAGATTTCGGAGTCGGCGACCAGGGCGATGCCGAAATCGATGATGCGCACGTCATTGGCCTGCGTGAGCATGAGATTCGAGGGTTTGATGTCGCGGTGAATCACGCCACGGCTGTGCGCGTAGTGCAGCGCCTTCGCGCACTTGTACATGATCTCGACGACGTCATCGATGGGCAGCAGATTGTCCGGCTTGCAATACGCCGACAGCGTACGGGCGCCATGCACATGTTCGGTCACGATGTAGTAACGGCCGTCTTCTTCGCCCGCGTCGTAGATCGGGAGGATGTTCGGATGCTGCAGCATGCCGACCATGTGCGCTTCAGAGAGGAACATCTTGCGGGTGACGCGGGCACGATCCTCGTCGTGCGATTCGAGGTTGTAGACCTTGATCGCGACGTCGCGACGGTAATACGGATCGTGAGAGAGATAGACGACACCGGTGCTGCCGCGGCCGACTTCCTTGACGATGACGTACTTGCCGACCTTCTCCGGCATCCGTTGCTCGCGTGTCGCAGGGCGCTGGGCCATCTGGCTGCTCGGAGGATTCACGTGGATCGTGGCTACGTGTGAACGACGGTGGTCAGGACGAACAGGACGGCGGCTGAAAAAATTCCGGCCAACACGTCATCGAGCATAATTCCGAAGCCGCCGGAGAGTCTGTGATCGGCCTCGCGGATCGGCCAGGGCTTGACGATGTCGAAGAAGCGGAAGAGCACGAATCCCGCCGCCAGCCAGTACCATTTTGCGGGAGCTGCCAACATCGTCACGGTAAATCCGACGATCTCGTCCCAGACGATGCCGGAATGATCGTGTACGCCGAGCCGCCGGGCGCTCTCGCCGCAGATCCAGATACCGACGACCGCGGCGACCGCGGCAAACAGCAGATGCGCCTGAAACCCCAGTTGCATCACTGCCGCGACGATCGGCACGGCGATCAGGGTGCCAAAGGTTCCGGGTGCACGCGGCATCAGCCCCGCGCCGAAGCCGAACGCCAAGAGGTGTACGGGCTGGCGCATCAACCGCGGGTCCGCACTCCACTTCATGAACCTGCCTCGTTGCCGAAGTGATCGTAGCCGCGCACGTCGATGCGGGTCGGCGCACCGTCGCGCATGCATTCCACCTTGCGATCGGCAGTGATCACGCCTATCGCCTGACACGCAACAGGCGGCGACATCGTTTCAAGTCGCTTCGCCTCAGCCGCCGGTACGGCAAACAGCAACTCGTAGTCATCGCCGCCAGCCAGCGTGAAATTCAGACAGGACTGCGCATCGAATACCGCACGCATCGCAGGTGAAGGCGGCAGTCTGTCCAGATCGATGCGCGCGCCGCAGCCGCTCGCCGCGCAAAGCTTGTCGAGATCGGTCAGCAGGCCATCGGAAACATCCATCGCTGCGCTCGCGAACGGACGCAGCCATCGACCCAGATCGATTCGTGGCGACGGCCGCAGAAAACGTGCGCGGAGTTGCGTGATGGCCGGGCTGTCCGTCAGATGACGCTGGATCGTCGCAAGGCCGGCAGCAGCTTCCCCCGGGACGCCCGACACGAACAGCACATCGCCTGGCTGCGCTCCGGCACGCGTCAGCCAGCGATCCGTTTCCACCCAGCCTGCTACCTGTACGGTGATGACGCGCGGACCTTTGACGGTATCGCCGCCGATCAGCGCAACGTTGAACTGCTCAGCCAGGCCATGCAGGCCGGCCGCGAAGTCGCGGATCCAGTCCTCATTCGCATGGGGCAGTGACAGTGCCAAGGTCATCCATGCCGGCTGCGCCCCCATGGCCGCCAGGTCGCTGAGATTCACCGCCAGCGCACGATGCCCGATGTCCGCAGCAGCGGTGTCGATGGGAAAATGCACGCCTTCGACGAGAGTATCGATCGCCACGACCAGCCGCCGGTCCTGCGGCACGCTCACGACCGCGGCATCGTCACCGACACTCAGCAGCACATCGCTGCGGCCGGCGGCGCGGGTGAAGTATTTCGCGATGATGTCGAATTCGCCGAGGCTCATGGCGGAAGAGATTAGCCCCAAAAAGGCGCGAGAAACACCGAGGGAATGGAGTCCTCTCCGACTCCGGGTAACGCCGTGTGCGCCTTCTTCGATCCTTTGCGACTATTGTCTCTCCGCTTTGCGGATCTCGCGGGCGGCGCGATCGAGGACGGCATTGACGTACTTGTGTGCCTCCGTGGCACCGAAGCGCTTGCACAGATCCACACCCTCATTGATCACGACGCGGTACGGAACGTCGATCCGGTTCTCCAGTTCGAACATGCCGATCATGAGAATGGCCGTCTCGACCGGATCGAGCTGTTCGAGAGGCCGATCGATGAACGGGCTGATCGCCTCGTTGATCTTTTGCGCATCCGCAACGCAACCCTTCAGCAACTCGGTGAAATATTCGCGATCGGCACCATCGATATCGTCGCCGTTCAGAAACTGCAGATTGATGTCGGCAGCCGACTGGCCCGTGAGCTGCCACTGATACAGCGCCTGCATCGCAAGTTTGCGGGCGACAGAGCGGGCACGAGTTCCGCGTGCGGATTTCTTCGGAGGAGCGTCGGTCATGGTCTGGAAAAAACTCTCAGGCGGCGCGGCGAGGACATCGCCGCGCAAATGCGGGTCAGAACGTGCCGAGCCGGTCGCGGCGCGACCAGCCCAGTGTTCACTGGCCGATCTTGCGCAACAGGTTGGCCAGTTCGATCGCGGTCACTGCAGCGTCGATGCCCTTGTTGCCAGCCTTGGTGCCAGCGCGCTCCACGGCTTGTTCGATGGTGTCGGTCGTCAACACGCCGAAGGCAACGGGAATACCCGTATCGTTGGCAACGCGTGCCAGCCCACCTGCACACTCTCCGGCGACGTAGTCGAAATGGGCAGTTGCGCCCTTGATGACTGCGCCCACCGCAACGATGGCGTCATAGCGTTTGCTCAGCGCCAGCCTGCGCGCAACCACGGGCAGATCGAATGCACCCGGCGCACGCACGATCTCGATCTGCTTGTCGGAGGCACCGTGGCGCCGCAGGGCGTCGACAGCACCGCGCACCAGCTGTTCGACGATGAAGTCGTTGAAACGCGACGCGAGAATCGCAAACCGCAACTCGCGGACTTGCAGATCGCCTTCGATGGTCTTGATGGAGTCCATGGGTACCGTGACGTTCGATGAAACGAGCGGCGGCGAGTATAGCGGCAATGCGAGCGGGACGGCTGAGACCGGGCCGCCGGAATGACGGATGCGGCGGGTCCCGCAGCCGCCCAGCTGCCGCCGGGCTAGTCCGCCACGTACTCCACGACTTCCAGGCCAAAGCCGGACAGGGCGTTCATCTGCTTGGGGGCCGAGAGTACCCGCATGCGCGAGATACCAAGATCACGCAGGATCTGGGCGCCGATGCCATAGGTGCGCAGCACGCGCCCTTCCGGACCCCGCGGGGCGCCCGGCGCCGATTGCGGCACGAGCGAGCGCACCGAATCCATCAGATCGCGCCCCGTCTCCTCGGGCCGCAACAGGACGACCACGCCGTTGCCGTCGTCTGCCACGCGCTGCATCGCCGAGCGCAACGGCCAGCCAAGTACTTCATTGCGCACGCCGACGGCATCGCGCAAGGTGTCCTTCACGTGCACGCGCACCAGCGGTACGCCGGATTTCAGGGCGCCGCGCACCAGGGCCAGATGCACGGTGCGATTCACGTGATCCTCGTAGCAATACATGCGGAAGGTGCCGAATTCGGTCTCGACATCCTGTTCCGCGATGCGCTCGACCGAGCGTTCTCGTTCGAGCCGATAGCGGATCAGATCGGCGATGGTGCCGATCTTCAGATTGTGCAGCTGAGCGAATTTTTCGAGATCCGGGCGACGTGCCATGGTGCCATCGTCGTTGAGAATCTCGACGATGACTGCCGCCGGTTCCATCCCGGCAAATTTCGCGAGGTCGCAGCCGGCTTCGGTGTGACCGGCGCGCGTCAGCACACCACCGTCGCGCGCCATCAGCGGGAAGATGTGCCCGGGCTGACGCAGATCTTCCGGACGGGCGTCGGGCTTCACCGCGGCTCTGATGGTCTGGGCGCGGTCATGCGCCGAGATACCCGTGGTCACGCCTTCCGCCGCTTCGATCGACACCGTGAAATTGGTCGTCTGGGTGTGGCCGACCATCAGCGGCAGGCGCAATTGCCGGCAACGATCGCGCGTCAGCGTCAGACAGATGAGGCCGCGTGCATAGCGGGCCATGAAGTTGACGTCTTCTGCACGCGCGGACTCGGCGGCCATGACAAGGTCGCCTTCATTCTCGCGATCTTCATCGTCCATGATGATGACCATTTTGCCGGCGCGCAGATCAGCAAGAATTTCTTCGATGGTATTGAGCTTCATGGAACGGGTGCCTTGCGGGGGCGCAGCACGAGCTTGAGATCGTCGTCGATCCGCTCGGTGGCCAGAAGCTCGAATTGTAGGCGATCGGCGAGCCGCGCGAGCGGCGGCAATTGCAACATGGCACGCGCATCGGGACCGAGCAGGACCGGCGCGCTGTACACAATGAGCTCATCGAGCAGCCCATCCTGCACGAAGCGGCCGGCGAGTCGGGGGCCTGCTTCGACGAGTACATCGTTGCATTCCAGGCTGCCGAGCAACTCGAGAACAGCGTGCAGATCCATCATGCCATCCGCGGCTGCTGCCATCGTCCTGACTGTCGCACCCTTGCTCTCGAGCGCCGCCTGGCTGCTGCCGGGATTCGTTGCAAGGATCAGCGTCTGGCCGGATTCGCCGAGCATCTTCGCCCCGGGCGGCATGCGCAGCGTGGAATCCAGGACCACGCGCAGCGGCTGACGCTCCATCATGTCGATGGTCGGCTCGCGCACGGTGAGCTGCGGATCGTCTGCGAGCACTGTGCCGATGCCGGTCAGCACCGCGCTGGATTCCGCACGCAGTCGCTGCACGTCAGTGCGTGCGGCAGCTCCCGTGATCCAGCGACTTTCGCCACTCGCCAGTGCCACGCGGCCGTCAAGACTCGAACCGATTTTCACCACGACACGCGGAATGCCGATGGTCACGCGCTTCTCAAAGCCTGCATTCAGAGCACGCGCCTGCTCCTCCAGCAGACCGACTTCCACATCGATGCCGGCGGCCTTGAGCTGCCGCACGCCGTCGCCGCGAACTTTCGGATGGAAATCGAGCGTGCCGCACACGACTCGTCTGACGCCGGCGCGAATCAGGGCGTCCGTACACGGCGGTGTCTTGCCGTGAAAGCCGTGCGGCTCGAGCGTCACGTAGACGGTGGCATCGCGCGCCCAGTCTCCCGCTGCCTCCAGGGCGAGAGGCTCAGCGTGCGCCTCGCCCGCCTTGCGATGCCACGCCTCGCCGACAATCTGTTCGCCGCGAGCGATGACGCAACCGACACGAGGATTGGGATGCGTGGTGTAGCGGCCGCGTGCTGCCAGATCGAGCGCGCGCTGCATCATCTGACGATCGAGGGGGGAAAACATTTTGCAGGCACCGGATCGCTGGCGGGCAAAGATGGTGGCGCGATCGCAATCGCTGCGTCAACGCCATCTACTTCTTTCTGCGCCCTTCGCTTGCGACCCACAAGGCGAGCTGATTTTCAGCTTCCTGCTTGCTGCGCCGGTGACGCATGCGGTCGATTTCCTCTCGGAATGCATCGACGTCCTGAAAGCTGCGATACACCGATGCAAACCTTACGTAGGCAACTTCATCGAGATCGTGCAGCTCTTCCATGACGAGTTCGCCGACCAGGCGCGAGGGCACCTCGCGCTCACCCATCGCCCGCAGCTTGTTGCAGATGTGGACCACCGCGGCGTCGATGGCCTCGCCCGCCACCGGCCGCTTCTCCAGCGACTTGAGCATGCTGCCGCGCAGCTTCTGCTCATCGAACGGTTCACGTCGCTCATCGCTCTTGATGATGCGCGGCATGACGAGTTCTGCACTCTCGAACGTCGTGAACCGTTCACCGCATTTCAGACATTCGCGTCGCCTGCGGATCTGCTGCCCCTCGCTCGCCAGCCGCGAGTCGATGACCTTGGTTTCTTCGAAATTGCAGAAGGGGCAGTGCATGTAGTGGTGATAAAGGTGATATCAGTGGTGAAAGTGATGAGGTCAGAGCGAAAGTATTCCGGCCTTCATCACTTCCATCACCTGTATCACCTACATTACCTGGCTCCGTACACCGGAAACTTCGCACAGATCTGCTTGACCTTGTCCTTCACCCTGTTGACCGCTTCGTCGCCGCCGTTGGCGTCGAGGATGTCGGCGATCCAGCCGGCGAGTTCGACGACTTCGCTTTCGCCGAAGCCGCGGGTGGTGGCAGCGGGAGTACCGATGCGCAGGCCGCTGGTGACGAACGGCGAGCGCGGGTCGTTCGGCACGGAGTTCTTGTTCACCGTGATGTGGGCACGGCCGAGGGCAGCATCCGCATCCTTGCCCGTGATGTCGCGACCGATCAGGTCAAGCAGGAAGAGATGATTGTCGGTGCCGCCGGAAACGACCTTGTAGCCGCGCTTGATGAACGTACCTGCCATTGCGCGGGCGTTCGCGAGCACCTGTGCCTGATACGTGCTGAATTCGGGCTGCAGCGCTTCGAGCAGGGCAACTGCCTTGGCGGCGATGACGTGCATCAACGGACCGCCCTGGGTGCCGGGGAAAACCAGTGAATTGAGCTTCTTTTCGATTTCGGGATTCGCTTTCGCGAGAATCATGCCGCCGCGCGGGCCGCGCAGCGTCTTGTGTGTGGTGGTGGTCACGACGTCCGCATGCGGCACGGGACTCGGATAAATGCCCGCCGCGACCAGACCGGCGACGTGCGCCATGTCGACGAGGAAATAGGCGCCGACGCTGTCGGCAATCTTGCGGAAGCGCGCCCAGTCGACGACGCGTGAGTACGCCGAAAATCCGGCGATCACCAGGCGAGGCTTGTGCTCCTGCGCCAGCTTTTCCGCCTGGTCGTAGTCGATCTCGCCCGTGGCCGGATCCAGTCCGTACTGCACTGCGTTGAAGAGCTTGCCGGAGAAATTGACCTTGGCGCCGTGGGTCAGGTGACCGCCATGATCGAGGCTCATGCCCATGATGGTGTCGCCGGCGTTGATCAACGCCAGATAGGCTGCCGCGTTGGCCTGCGAACCGGAGTGCGGCTGCACGTTTGCGTACGCGGCACCGAAGAGCTTTTTGGCGCGCTCGATGGCGAGCTGTTCGGCGATGTCGACGAATTCGCAACCGCCGTAATAACGCTTGCCCGGATAGCCTTCTGCGTACTTGTTGGTGAGCACCGAACCCTGCGCCTCGAGCACGCGGCGGCTGGCGTAGTTTTCTGAGGCAATCAGTTCGATGTGGTCTTCCTGGCGCTGCGATTCGGCATCGAGAGCGGCCTGCAATTCAGGGTCGAAATCTGCAATTTTCTGATCGGCTGGGAACATGGAAGTAGGAGCTCGCACGGGGTCGGAGAAGGGGCCCGCAATTGTAAGGGGGAACCCCCACTGCCGGTAGCCAACATACGACCGGATCAGACGGTTACGCGGGAAACAGCTCGATTCCTAGGAAGCAACCAGGGCCGCGACCACTCCGCTCCAGGCCTGGGCCAGATTCCGGCGGTTATAGCCTCCTCCACCCATGGCGACGACCCGGCCGTGGCCGAGCCGATCGGCAATTGCGCACAGCGTGCTGGCGGCATGCGCGTGAACTGCCGGGCTGAAATGCATGTGCGTGAGCGGATCACCCTCCACGCTGTCGGCACCGCACTGAAGCAGGATGAATTCGGGCTGGCTGTTTTCGATGAAGGCTTCCACCTGCGGCCACGCCGCATGGAAATCCTCATCGTCCGCGCCGGGCGGCATCGGGATATTCAGCTTGGTACCGGCAGCCGCACCGGCTCCGCGCTCTTCCTGGCGGCCGGTGCCCGGGTAAAGATGCCGGCCGTCTTCGTGCAGATCCGCGAACAACAGGTCGGGATCGGCTTCGAACGCATAGAACACACCATCGCCGTGATGCGCATCGATGTCGACATAGGCGATGCGCTTCAGACCATGCCGGCTGCGCAGCCGTTCGATGGCCACGCCGCAGTCGTTGAACACGCAGAACCCGGCTGCGCTGCCGCGGCTGGCATGGTGCAGCCCGGCGATCGGAATGAAGGCACGACGCGCCCTGCCCGCCATGACGGCATCCACGGCGTTCAACGTGGCGCCGACTACCGCGCTGGCCGCCTCGAATACGCCTTTCCAGGCCGGCGTATCGCCAGCATCCAGATAACCCAGGCCGCTGACGGATCGCTCGCGCACCAGGTCCACGTAGGCCGCGGTATGGAACGATTCGAGTTCTTCGCGCGTCGCGAGCCGTGGCGCTTCGCGAGTGACCTGCATATCGAGCCCGCGGTGATGCAGTTCCGTCATGAACGCTTCGTGCCGATCGGGCCCGAAGGGGTGACCATCGGGAAATCCGTAGCGCGCGATCGCTTCGCCGGCGATGAGAAGGACAGTTGTCACGGATGGCGGTTGGCAACAGGAGGAAGCGACCCTTCGCTGCGACTGTCAACGCTGGAGGGGTCGGCGGTCAACTCCCGCGGCGCCCTCCCCCTCGTGCGTCACTATCCGTATCATCCCGCCTCCTCGTTCCAGCGCCGAGCATTCGTATGGCCCAGTTCATTTACACCATGAATCGCGTATCCAAGGTCGTCCCGCCGAAGCGGGTGATCCTGCGCGATATCTCCCTGTCGTTTTTTCCCGGTGCCAAGATCGGCGTGCTGGGCCTCAACGGCTCGGGAAAATCCTCGCTCCTGCGCATCATGGCGGGCATCGACAAGGAGCACGACGGCGAAGCACGGCCGCAGCCGGGCATCAAGATCGGCCTGCTGGCGCAGGAACCGCAGCTCGATCCGGCCAAGGACGTGCGCGGCAACGTCATCGAAGGGGTCAGCGAGGTTCAGAATCTGATCGACCGCTTCAACGCCGTGAGCGACAAGTTCGCCGATCCCGATCTCGATCCGGCTGAGATGGACAAGCTGCTCGAAGAACAGGCGAAGCTGCAGGATGCGATCGACGCCAAGGGCGGCTGGGAGCTGGAGCGCAAGCTGGAAGTCGCCGCGGATGCCTTGCGCCTGCCGCCGTGGGACGCGGATGTCACGAAGATCTCCGGCGGTGAGCGCCGCCGCGTCGCCCTGTGCCGGCTGCTGCTCTCGCAGCCTGACATGCTGCTGCTCGACGAGCCCACCAACCACCTCGATGCCGAATCGGTCGCGTGGCTGGAGCGCTTCCTCGAGGCGTATCCCGGTACGGTCATCGCCGTGACCCACGATCGTTACTTCCTGGACAACGTCGCGGGCTGGATTCTGGAACTCGACCGCGGCCACGGTATTCCATGGCAGGGCAACTACTCCTCGTGGCTGGAGCAGAAGGAAAAGCGCCTGGCTACCGAGGAAAAGCAGCAGGAGGCGCTGCGCAAGGCGCTGGAGCGCGAACTCGAATGGGTGCGACAGAATCCGAAGGCCCGGCAGGCCAAGAGCAAGGCGCGCCTGCAACGCTTCGAAGAACTCTCGTCGCAGGAATTCCAGAAGCGCAACGAGACCAATGAAATCTACATTCCGCCCGGCCCGCGCCTGGGCGATCTGGTGATCGAAGCGCAGAACCTGAAAAAGGGCTTCGGCGACCGGCTGCTGTTCGACAACCTGAGTTTCAATCTGCCGGCCGGCGGTATCGTCGGTGTGATCGGTCCCAACGGCGCCGGCAAGACCACGCTGTTCCGCATGATCACGGGACAGGAAAAACCTGACGCCGGCGAACTGCGCATCGGCCCGTCTGTGCAGCTCGCGTACGTCGATCAATCGCGCCAGTCGCTCGATGACTCGAAGACCGTCTGGCAGGAAATTTCCGGCGGTCTCGACATGATCACCGTCGGCAATTACGAAACTTCTTCGCGCGGTTACGTGGGACGCTTCAATTTCCGCGGCACACAGCAGCAGCAGGTCATCGGCGAATTGTCCGGCGGCGAGCGCAATCGCGTGCATCTGGCCAAGGTTCTGAAATCTGGCGGCAACGTGCTGATGCTCGACGAACCCACCAACGATCTCGACATCGAGACGCTGCGCGCGCTGGAAGAAGCCCTGCTCAGCTTCCCCGGTTGCGCCATCGTGATCTCGCACGATCGCTGGTTCCTCGATCGCATCGCCACCCACATCCTGGCGTTCGAAGGCAATTCCGAAGTCGTCTGGTTCGAAGGCAACTTCGCCGAGTACATCGAGGATCTGCGGCGGCGCAAGGGCGACGATGCCGATTCGCCGCACCGCATCCGGTACAAGAAGCTCGACGCCTGACGAGGCGTCGGGCGGTGACGGGAGTGACGAGGGTGACGGGTCAGAGCGAAGGTGGCGGCCGTGTGCAACGCGTGCAGCAATCCCGGCCATCGACAATCCAAGCCTCAACGCTGCCGCGCTTGTTCTGGCCTCGTCACTGACGTCACCCTCGTCACTTTCCTGCCTCTCTTGCATACAACGCCGGTCCGGCAGTACGGATGATGCGTGCGGGTTCGGCGGCCCGCCTCCATTACACTGCGCGCATGAGTGTCGAACTGCCTCTGGATGGAAGCTCGCTGCGGCTCGATCAGCTGCGCTCATTCGAATCCGCACGCCCACGTGCCGTGCTGACGTCCGATGCACGCTCGCGCATGCAAGGCAGCGTCGATGTGGTCCGCGCTGCGATCGCGACTGACCGACTTGCCTATGGCATCACGACCGGCTTCGGCGCCTTCGCCAGCCAGCGGATCTCGGGCGATCAGCTCAGACAACTGCAGCTCAATCTGCTGCGCAGCCATTCCACCGGCGTTGGCACACCGCTGTCCGCCAGGCTGGTGCGGCGCATGTTGCTGCTCAAGGCCAACAGTCTCGCCGCGGGCTTTTCCGGAATACGTCAGGAAGTCGTCGACGCCCTGCTTGCCCTGCTGAACCACGATGTGCTGCCCGTGATCCCGGAGCGAGGCTCAGTGGGCGCCTCAGGAGATCTCGCGCCGCTCGCACACCTGTCACTGTGTCTGATCGGTGAAGGGACGGCGTCGCAGGACGGACGCGTGCTCGAGGCAGATGCAGTCTGCAAGGCTGCGGGCTTCGAGCCGCTGACGCTGGAACCCAAGGAAGGACTGGCGTTGATCAACGGCACGCAGCTCAGCCTCTCGCTCGCACTGGACGGTTTGTTTCGCGCCGAAACGTTGCTCGATGCGGCCATTGTCATCGGCGCACTCACGGTCGATGCGCTGGCAGGCAGCTACACGCCGTTCGACCTGCGCATTCATCAGGCGAGCGGTCTGCCGCATCAGATCAATATTGCGAAACGCTTCGGTACGCTGCTGACCCAGAGCGCCATTCACCTGGATCACGAGCATTGCGGGCGCGTGCAGGATCCCTACTCCGTGCGCTGCATGCCCCAGGTGCTGGGCGCGGTGGAAGCAGCGCTCGATCACGCTCGCCAGGTCCTGTCGGGCGCGATCAATGGCGTATCCGACAACCCGCTGATCTTCGACAACGACATTCTGTCGGGCGGAAATTTTCACGCCGAACCGCTTGCCATGCTGAGCGACTACCTCGGCATCGCCGTCGCGGAAATGGCGAGCATGTCGGAACGTCGCACGGATCTGCTCGATCGCCGCGTTAATCCCGCGCTCAGCATGTTCCTGACCAGCGAACCCGGACTCGAATCGGGATTCATGATTGCCCATGTGACCGCCGCAGCGCTCACTTCGGAGAACCGCACGCTTGCGCATCCGGCTTCGGTCGACAATGTCACGACGTCGGCAGGACAGGAAGACCATGTCAGCATGGCGCCATGGGCCGGCTACAAGCTGCGATCGATCTGCTCCAATACGGCAACGGTGCTCGCCATCGAGTTGCTGGCGGCCGCCCACGCACTCGACAAGCTGCAGCCGCTGAAGACGACCGATCGGCTGCAACAGGTTCACGCATTCGTGCGTAAACACGTGGACCATCAGCCGAAGGACCATCGGCTCGATCGCGATATTGCGACACTGACGTCCCTGCTCGAGGCCGGAACGCTGTCGCAGTTTCTGGAAGGCTGAAGCCTGTAGGCTGCAGGCTGGTCCGTAACCTCTTCCGAGCCGCAACCACAGCTTTTCATCTATCCCATGAACTCCGAAGCCATCGCACTCCTGGTTGCCATCTTCGGCGCCCTGCTGCTGATTCTGGCCTGTCAGCGCCTGTTGCGCGCCCGGTTTCTGGCGGCAGGTGGTAGCGCGCTCATGGGGCTGTTGCTGCTGACTGGCGCGGGACTGTTCTTCGTCATCTCGCTGAACCTGCACACCTACGCGCGGCTGACATACGAACGGCCCGTGGCGGTACTCGTATTCGAGCAACGCTCGCCGCAGCACTTTCGCGCCACGTTGACTGAGATGCCCGGCGGAGAAATGCAGATCTTTGTGCTCGCCGGCGATGAGTGGCAGCTCGATGCACGGGTGCTGAAATGGAAGGGCTGGGCCAATCTGCTTGGCCTCGATGCGCAATATCGTCTGGAACGCGTCAGCGGCCGCTACCGCGATCTGGAACAGGAGCGGCATGCCGAACGCACCGTGTACGGCCTGAGCGAAAACCCCGGCGTCGACCTGTGGCAACTGTCGACGCAGTACCCGAACTGGCTGCCTTTCGTCGATGCGGTCTACGGCAGCGCGACCTACATGCCGATGGCCAATGGCGCGCGCTATGAAGTATCGATCACTCAATCGGGATTGATTGCGAGACCGCTGAATCCGGCAGCGGAGGCAGTTGCGAGAGGAATGTAACGAGGACAGGAGACAGACGACAGGTAACAGCCGGGACGAGGCTCGGGTGGCGAGAGTCACGCGAGTGACGAAGACAGCGAAGCCTGTGACTTCGTCACTCCGTCACGCAGTCTCCTATCCCACCCACACCCGCGCGTTCCTGAACATGCGCATCCACGGGCTGTCTTCCTTCCAGTCGTCCGGACGCCAGGAATTCTGCAGGGCCCGGTAGACACGTTCCGGGTGCGGCATGGTGAGCGTCACGCGTCCATCTGGCGTGGTAATGCCGGTAATGCCCCGCGGCGAGCCATTGGGGTTGGCCGGGTAGCGCTCAGTGGGATTGCCGGCGTTGTCGACGAACCGCAGTGACAACAGCCCCTGTTCGGCACATGCATCCAGATCGGCTGGGCGTGCGAACTCCGCATAGCCTTCGCCATGCGCCACAGCGATCGGCATCCGTGAGCCTTCCATGCCGGCGAAGAGGATCGACGGCGATTTCATCACCTCAACGAGACTGGTGCGGCCTTCGAACTGTTCGGAACGATTGCGCACGAAGCGCGGCCAGTGTTGCGTGCCGGGGATCAGTTCGCGCAGTGCAGCCATCATCTGGCAACCGTTGCAGACACCGAGCGCGAATGTATCGGGACGCGCAAAGAACGCGCTGAACTCATCGCGCAGGCGCGAGTGGAACAGGATCGACTTGGCCCAGCCTTCACCCGCGCCCAGCACGTCGCCGTAGGAAAAGCCGCCGCAAATGACCAACCCCTGGTAGTCGCCGAGCTGCGCACGCTGCGCAAACAGGTCGGTCATGTGGACGTCGTATGCCGTGAAGCCGGCTCGGTCGAATGCCGCCGCCATCTCGACATGACTGTTCACGCCCTGCTCGCGCACGATGGCCACGCGGGGGCGCACTCCTTTCGCGATGTACGGCGCCGCCACGTCGGCATTCAGATCGAATGTCAGGTCGACGTTCAGGCCGGGATCGCTGGCATCCACTGCCGCCTCGAACTGTTCGATCGCACAACGCGGGTTATCCCGCAGTTCAACCATGCGATAGCTCGTTTCCGACCAGGCGTGCCGCAACGCAGTGCGCGTCTCATTCAGCAGAGTGCTGCCGGCGGCGCGGATGTGCACGCGATCCTCCGTCGTCACGCGACCGATGATGCGCGAAACCGCGCCGAGGCCGTGACGATTCAACACTGCATTGACGGCGTCCAGATCGCCAGCGCGGATCTGCACGACGGCGCCGAGTTCTTCGCTGAACAACGCAGCCGCCGCATGGCTCACCGCACCGAGATCGATGTCAATTCCGCAACGGCCGGCAAATGCCATTTCCGCAAGCGTCGCGAACAGTCCGCCGTCGGAGCGATCGTGATAGGCGAGCAGCAGATTCGCGCGCCGCAATTCCACGATGGCTGCAAAGAATGCGCCGAGGAGTTCGGGCTTTTCGCAATCAGGCGCATCCTGACCGAGCTGGCCGTAGACCTGAGCGAGACACGACCCGCCGAGTCGATTGCGTCCACCGCCGAGATCGATCAGCAGCAACTGCGTCTCGCCGCGATCCGTGCGCAACTGGGGCGTCAGCGTCCGGCGCACGTCCTGCACCGGTGCGAACGCGGAGATGATCAGTGACAGCGGCGCCACCATGCGGCGCGATTCGCCCTTGTCGTTCCACGTGGTCTTCATGGACAGCGAATCCTTGCCGACCGGGATGGTGATACCGAGTGCCGGACAGAATTCTTCGCCCACGGCCTTCACGGTCGCGTACAGATCGGCGTCCTCGCCCGGCTCGCCGCAGGCAGCCATCCAGTTAGCCGAGAGGCGCACATCGGAAATCCTGGCAATGTCGGCTGCGACAATGTTGGTGATGGCCTCCGCAACGGCCATGCGACCCGACGCCGGCGCATCGAGCAGTGCCAGCGGAGTGCGCTCGCCCATTGCCATCGCTTCGCCGCTGCTCGAGGTGTAGTCGCTCAGCGTGACCGCGACGTCGCTCACCGGCACCTGCCATGGGCCGACGAAAGGATCGCGACTGATCATGCCGCCGACCGATCGATCGCCGATGGTGATCAGGAAGGTCTTGTCGGCGATGGCCGGATAGCGCAGCAGACGATACGCCGCCTCGCGCACGTCGAGCCGCGTCGCATCGAAATCATCGGCGATGGGCGGCAGGGTCTTCACATCGCGGGTCATGCGCGGCGGTTTGCCGAGAATGACTTCAAGCGGTACGTCGACAGGCGTGGTCTCGAGCAATGGGTCGGCGACTTTCAGCCAGCCGTCGTCGGTGATGTCGCCCACGACCGCAAACGGGCACCGCTCCCGTTCGCACAGCTCTGCAAATCGCTGAACGCTGTCGGCTGCAATGACGAGCACGTAGCGTTCCTGTGCTTCGTTGCACCAGATCTCCAGCGGCGACATGCCGGGCTCGTCCGATGGGACCTTGCGCAGATCGATACGACCGCCGCGATGACTGTGATCCACAGATTCCGGAATGGCATTCGACAGACCGCCGGCCCCGACGTCATGGACCAGCAGAATGGGATTTTCCTCGCCCATGCCCCAGCACTGATCGATCACTTCCTGGGCGCGGCGCTGAATTTCCGGATTGCCGCGTTGCACCGAGGCGAAATCGAGATCTTCCGTGCTGGCGCCGCTACCCACCGATGAGGCAGCACCGCCGCCCAGACCGATCAGCATCGCGGGACCGCCGAGCACAACGATCTTCGCGCCGGGCGGTATCGTGGATTTCTCCACGTGCATGCGCCGGACGTTGCCGACACCGCCGGCAATCATGATCGGCTTGTGATAACCGCGCAGCGCGGCGCGCTCGCGCGTCTTTGCTTCGAGTTCGAAGGTACGAAAATAGCCGAGGATGTTGGGACGTCCGAATTCGTTGTTGAAGGCAGCGGCGCCGAGCGGGCCTTCGATCATGATGTCGAGTGCCGAGGCGATGCGTGCCGGTCGACCGAAATCCTTCTCCCAGGGCTGCTCGAATCCCGGAATTCGCAGGTTCGACACAGAGAAACCCGCGAGTCCGGCCTTGGGTTTGCCGCCCCGACCCGTCGCTCCTTCGTCGCGGATCTCGCCGCCCGAGCCGGTCGCAGCACCCGGGAAAGGCGAAATGGCCGTCGGGTGATTGTGCGTCTCGACCTTCATCAGAATGTCGATGGTCTCGGCATTCGACTGGTATTCGTGGGTGTGGACGTTCGGGAACCAGCGCCTGCCGAGCGGGCCTTCGATGACGGCTGCGTTGTCGCGATACGCCGAGAGCACGCCTGCCGAATTGCGCTCGTGAGTGTTGCGGATCATGGCGAACAGCGATTTGCGCTGCGGCTCGCCGTCGATGATCCATTGCGCGTTGAATATCTTGTGCCGGCAGTGCTCGGAATTGGCCTGCGCAAACATCATGAGCTCGACATCGTTGGGATCGCGACCCAGCTTGCCGAAGCTTTCGGCGAGGTAGTCGATCTCATCCGCAGACAGGGCGAGACCCAGCGTGCGATTCGCCTCTTCCAGCGCTGCCCTGCCCTGTGCGAGCAATGGCACGCAGCGCAGGGGCCGCGGCGGATCGTGGGCGAACAACTGTCCGGCCGCCTCGAACGAGAACACCGCCGCTTCGGTCATGCGATCGTGCAGAGCCGGCGCCATCGCTTCGAGGTCGGTGAGCTGCAATGGACGCTTCGCCCCGACCCAGAACGCCGTGCCGCGCTCGATGCGTTCGATCGCATCGAGTCCGCACACATGGGCAATGTCAGTCGCCTTGCTCGACCAGGGAGAAATCGTGCCGGGCCGCGGCGTAATGACGATCAATGCCCCCTGCGATGGCTGCGACCCGTCATGGCGCGGTCCGTACGTGAGCAAGGCATCGACGACGCGCCGCTCATCGGCACTCAGCTCGCGCGATGTCTGCACGAAGTGCACGTAGCGCGAAGTCAGCGACTCGATGTCCGGGATGCGCGCGCGTGCGGCGGCGAGAAGTTTGGTGAGGCGGAAATCGGAGACAGCGGGCGCGCCGGTCAGTGTCAGCATGAGTTGCCAGTCAGCCCGCGGGAGGTGCACGGGCGGGGGGAAGAAATACGGGCGCGAATGATACTAGGCCGGCCGGTCCGCTGGCCAACTGGTCTGCTGGCCAGAAATGGGGCCAGGTAGCGACCGTGGTCGGCCACTGGCGCTGTCCTTTTCCCCTCTGGCCAGCGGACCAGCAAACCAGTCGGCCAGCGCCATTGTCCGTCGACGGTCCTACTTCTTCTCGGGCGTATACATCGGCAGCGGAAACGGCGTGACATTGCCGGTGCCACCCTCAAAGGCACTGATCTTGCTCACGCCCTGTTTGCGGACTTCGTCGATCCGCAGAACCGAATGCATGGGCAGAAACGTCCGCTTCACCCCTTCGAACTCCGACTTGATTCGCTCCTCGGAGGGGTCGAGCACCACTGTAGAACGCTCCCCGAAGACGAGTTCTTCGACTTCCACGAAACCCAGGATGGAGCCATGCGTGACCTTGCGGGCATAGATCTCGTAGACCTTGCCCTGGTTGACGAAAACGACCTTAAAAATGTGACTCGCTGCCATATCTGGGGGGTACACGGGTTGATAGTCTGGAGCATATTACATAGCGCGGATCCTGAAGACCGGACTGGCTCCTCAGGTGTGCGCTGTTGCGGGTCCGGAACCGGCGGCGGCGACAAGGAACACCCTTACTCCAATGGCACTGAAACTCAGGGTCATCAGCGATCACTACAAGGCGCTCGGCAAGCGCAGTTCACAGCTTTTCGGTGTCACGGGCGGTCGGATCGGTCGTGCGCAGGACAATGACTGGGTGCTGCCGGATCCGGATCGCTACGTTTCCAGCCACCACGTGAAGGTGAGCTTCCGGGGCGGCAAATGGATCCTGGAAGATACCAGCACCAATGGCACCTTCATCAACGGGTCCGATACGGCCGCGTCGATCGAAGGCCCGTACGCGCTTCAGGACGGCGACCGCCTGCGCATGGGCGACTACGAACTGCTGGTCAGCATCGACGATCGCAATGATTTTCCGCCGGACGCTACCGGCCAGGTACCAACGCCTGCGCGCGTACGCAACGGATCGGCACGACCGGCGCAGCAAGCCATCGACGATCTCGGCGAAGAGCTGGACATTACCGATCTGCTCGGCGATCAGTTTCCGATCAACGACAAGCCCGCCTCGGTCACGCCCGAACCCTTCCCGCTGAACGATTCCATGGAAGTGAAGGTGCGTACGAAGGTATCGGCGCCCGCCCCGGCCAAGCCGGCCGCAATGACTGCCCACGGCGGCTTCGGATCGTTGCTGGACGGGACCATCGGCGATACCGGCGAACGTACCCTTGCCCATGGCAAGAAGGGCGATGACTGGCAGATGCAGACGCGTCCCTACGATCGCAAGACGCTCGCTGCGCTGACGCCTGCCGCGCTCGCGCCAAAGAAACCCGCCGCGCCCGCGTCGGCCGCAGCTCCGCGCGAGCCGGAGCGTCTGCGTCGCGCGGGAGATCACGTGGATGGCGGCGTCGAAGCATTCTGTCGCGGCGCCGGCATCGATCCTTCGGGGCTGCACGCTGACGCACAGGCTGCGTTGCTGACGCTCGCCGGCCAGTTGCTGCGCGAGACGGTGATGGGACTGATGGAAACCCTGAAGGGTCGCTCGGAGGTCAAGAGCAAGCTGCGCCTGGCGCAGACGACCATCCAGCCCGGCGAGAACAATCCGCTGAAATTTTCCGCGAGTGTGGATGAGGCAGTCATGAAGCTGCTGGATCCGCACGGCAGCCGCTATCTGGGCCCCATCGAGGCCATCCGCGAATCGTTCGCCGATGTGCGCAATCATCATGCAGCCCTGATGTCGGCCGTTCAGGCCGGCATGGACGAATTCATGAGTCGCATCGAACCGGGCGAGCTGCAGGAGCGCTTCGATCGCGGACTGAAACGCGGCTCGCTGCTCGGCGCTGCGAACAAGATGAAATACTGGGATCTGTACGCCGAGTTCTATCAGGTTCTGAATCAGCGCAACGAACAGGGCCTGCCTGCCGTGTTCGCAGAAGAACTTGCGCGCACCTACGCGGAAAGGGCACAGAAGAAGAAGGCGACGAAGTAGAGACCGAAACAAGTCATACGGACTTCATCGGTTCAGTCATCACTTCTTCGCCTCATCGCCCCGACTCCTTTTCGCAGGTGGCGCAGTGTCCCCCGCCACCCAGTCCAGGATATCCATGTAGCTGCGGATGTTCTCGACGAACCGCACGGGCTCCCAGCCGCGCGCATAACCACGTTTCACCTGCGTGTACCACTTGGTCTGCGTGAGCAGCGGCAGGTGATCGCGCACGTCGTTCCACGAATCCGGATTGCGGCCGTGCATCTGCGTCAGGATGCGTGCGTCTTCGAGATGACCGACGCCGACGTTGTACGCCGCGAGCGTCATCCAGGTACGATCCGGCTCGGGGACTCTCGCGGGAATCTGATTGCGCACCAGCAGGAAGTACTGCGCCCCGCCGAAAATCGCTTCGCGGGGATCGAGACGATCGGCCACGCCGAGTGCCCGCGCCGTGTCTTCCGTGAGCATCATCAGGCCGCGCACGCCCGTCGGTGAAGTCGCGGTCGGCACCCAGTGCGACTCCTGATAACCGACCGCCGCGAGCAACCGCCAGTCGACGCCAATCTGGTCGGCCGCCTCCCTGAACCACTGCCGATATTGCGGCAGACGCTTCTCGATGTCGTCGATGAAGACGCGCGCCTGGATGTAGTCGAAGCGATCCACATCGCCGTAGTAGGTGCGCAGGATCGATGCGAGCCGGCCGTCCGCCTTGAGCGCCGCGAAAAATGCCGTGACCCGACGCAGCAGGCTCGGATCGCGGCCGTCGACTGCCCAGGCCAGCGACTTGCCGCCTGACAAATCGAACGCAATGCGGATATCGGGATGAAATGCGCGGCCGATGGCAAATTCGTTGGAATCGGCCACGGTGTAGTCGAAGTCGCGGCGCGACAACCGGTACAGCAGTTCTTCCGTTTCCGTGGACGGATTTTCCACCCAGGAAAGATTGGGGATCGCAATCCTCGCCGCCTCCAGGGAGGCTGCGTGGGCAGATCCTTCAACCACTTCGATATGCGAATCCACCGCCTGAGCGAGGCTGCGGATGCGAGTGCTGCCCTGACGGTAGATCAGGTGTTCCCTCACCTGCTGATACGGGGGACCGAAGGCTTCGTCGCGCGGCAGGCGCATACCCCGGGTCAAGCCGGCAGCAGCAATGTCGGCCCGATGCAGTTTGAGCTCCCGCATCACGTCGCCGACGTTGGGCACGGAGTAGATGTACAGGCGCACGCCCAGATCGGCGGCCAGCTGATTTGCCATCTCGAACTCAGGGCCCTGCGGACCTGACGCCCCCAGGTAATAGGTACTGGGAAGATTGCGGGTCACGACCCGCAGCACACCGGAGTCGATGATCTGATCCAGAACCGAGGGCGGCTGCGAGCAGGTCCCCAGAAACAGGGTGGCGATGATCGCCAGCGCAATCTTCAACGCCCGATCCTCAGCACCGGCGCGGAATTGCGCGAATATGCGAGGTCGCAGAATGCGGCGGTGCGCCTGCACCGTTCCGCACACTCCGCCCCGTCAATGCCTGCACATGTACAAGGTCTCAACATCCGCAACGTGGTTTTTCCGTCTACGAGCGACAGCCTACAGTCTTCGCATTCATTTCGTATAGAATGCGCGCCGCCGCGGGAGAGGTACCGAAGCGGTCACAACGGCACCGATTCGAAATCGGTTGAGGGCATTACCGCCCTACGAGGGTTCGAATCCCTCCCTCTCCGCCACCAAACACAAGAGCCCTCCGCATGGAGGGCTTTTTCGTTGGTGGCCATGAGGAGGGATGAGAACCCGAGGTAGAGGGTTCGACAAAA
>DASTRD010000105.1:0-8987 GCA_035761425.1 Povalibacter sp. | reverse complement strand
GGCCAATCATTGAAGGCATCGGAAACCCGCACATGTCCTCCCTCCAGATAGACGCCGTTCTGTCCCAGATCCGCTCGATGCAATCGCAGATCAGCGGCATCGGCGGAACGATGCAGCAGGCACCCCAGGCGGTGAAAGGCGTGCAGCCCGACGCCGCTGCGCCCGGATCGTTCGCGAACGTACTGAAGCAGGGCATCGATCAGGTCAATTCGGCGCAGCAGAAGGCCACGACGCTCGCCACACAGTTCGAACAGGGCGTGCCCGGCATCGAGCTGCCGCAGGTGATGCTGGAGATGCAGAAGGCGAGCGTGTCGTTTCGTGCACTGACCGAAGTACGCAACCGCTTCGTCAGCGCGTATCAGGAAATCATGAATATGCCGATCTGAACGGGCCACAGGGCACGGGCCACAGGCGACGGCAAGAAACGGAAACCGGAACAGCGATGAATCTCTTTCAATCCAGATTTGACCAGCTCGTGCATGCGGCTCTTACGCTCGCAACTGACGGACCCTTCTGGCCGTCGCCTGTCGCCCGTCGCCTGTTGGCAATTGCGGTGACCCCATGAGCGCCGATGCCCTCGCTCTGCCTCGTCCGTCGCTGGTGCCGCCGCAGTGGCGTCCGCTGCTGTTGCTGCTCGGTGTGGCGGCGGCTGTTGCTGCCGGTGTCGGTGTCGTGCTGTGGTCGAAGGAACCGACGTACAGCCTGTTGTACGGCAATCTCAGTCAGCAGGATTCCTCGCAGATCGCGCAGGCACTGCAGACCAGCGGTATTCCGTACAAGCTCGACAACAACGGCGAGATCACCGTGCCGGCGGATCGGGTGCACGATGCGCGTCTGAAGCTGGCGGGGCAGGGTCTGCCTGAAGGCGACGGCGGTTTTGCCGTCATGTCCAAGGATCCGGGATTCGGCGTCAGTCAGTTCATGGAAGGTGCGCGTTATCAGCACGCGCTCGAAACAGAGCTTGCCCGCACGATCTCCAGCCTGCAGCCCGTTGGAGCGGCACGGGTGCATCTGGCACTGCCGCGTCAGTCCGCATTCGTGCGCGATCGTCGTCCGCCGAGCGCTTCGGTGCTGGTGCAGTTGAAGCCGGGCCGCCGGCTCGAACAGGAGCAGGTCACCGCGGTCGTGAATCTCGTGGCCTCGAGCATTCCGGAACTCGAAGCCGATCAGGTGACGGTGATCGATCAGCAGGGTCGCCTGCTGTCCTCGCCGGAAGGCGCAAACGATGAGTTCGCGGCGCGCGCCAAGCAGCTCGAGATCGCGCGCGATATGGAAGAACGCTACACACACCGCATCGAGGAACTGCTTGCTCCGCTGGTCGGGCCAGGTCGCGTGCGCGCGCAGGTGGTGGCCGACGTGGAACTGTCGACGACTGAAGAGGCGCGCGAACTGTATCGGCCGGACAGCCAGATCGTTCGCAGCGAACAGACGACCGAGGAAACCAGCCGCAACGGTTCAGGGCCGCAGGGCGTGCCGGGCGCGCTCACGAATCAGCCACCGCAGCCCGGTGTTGCATTGCCGCCCGGCGTCTCGACGGCGAACGCCACACCTGCACCGCAGGCAGCGCAGTCGCAGACGGCGCAAGCCGGCACGCAACCCGCTGCTCCGCCTGCGCCGCCACCGCCGGACAACACGTCGAAGCAGGCGACGCGCAACTATGAGATCGATCGCACGGTCGCCTATACCAAGCAGCCCGCGGGTCGACTCAAGCGCATCACCGTCGCCGTGCTGATCGACAACCTGCGGTCCACCGATGCCGATGGCAACGTGATCGAAACGGCGCTGACGCCGGAACAGGTCGAGAACGTGACGCGGCTGGTCAAGGACGCGGTCGGGTACGACGAGAAGCGCGGCGACAGCGTCAACGTGGTGAACGCCTCGTTCAAGGGACAACAGGTCGCCGAAGAAATCCAGCCCGAGCCGATTCCCCTGTGGGAACGGCCGCTGGTGCGCGACATTGCGAAATTGCTGGCCGGTCTGATCGTGTTGCTGGCGCTGGTGTTCGTGGTGCTGCGTCCGCTGATCAGAGGCCTGCTGGCCGCGCCACGCACGGTCTATGCACCGCCGGCGCTGACCGATGCCGCAGCCGCATCGGCAGGCGCGATGGGCGCTGCACCGACAATGGACTACGAAGGCCAGATCTCGCAGGCACGTACGTTGGTAACGCAGGATCCCGGTCGTGTGGCGCAGGTCGTGAAGACCTGGGTCGGCACGGATCGTGAGTAACGCTCGGTACAGGTTGATTGCTGAGTAGCGGATCTACATGAACGACGCGAAGAAACAACCGCAGAGAAACGGCACCGAACGTGCCGCGATTCTGTTGCTTTCACTGGGTGAGGCGGAAGCTGCCGAAGTGATGAAGCACATGGGCGCCAAGGACGTGCAGCGCATCGGTGCGGCCATGACGCAGCTGCAGAACATTTCGCGCGCGGAAGTGCAGGGCGTATTGCAGGAATTCACCACGACGGTGGAGAGCCAGACTTCCCTCGGTGTCGGTGTCGATGAGTATCTGCGCAAGGTGCTGATCGGTGCACTGGGCGAAGACAAGGCTGCGGGCGTCATCGATCGCATCCTGTTCGGTCGCTCGAGCAAGGGCCTGGAGTCGCTCAAGTGGATGGATGCGCGCGCGGTCGCGGAACTGATCCGTCAGGAACATCCGCAGATCATCGCCATCGTGCTGGCCTATCTCGATCCGGATCAGTCGGCCGATGTGCTGGCGCAGTTTCCGGAATGGTTGCGCGCCGACGTGGTGATGCGCATCGCAACGCTCGACGGCATTCAGCCGAGCGCGCTGCATGAACTCGACGATGTCATCGAAAAGCAGTTTGCCGGCAAGACCGGCGCGCTGAAGACCTCCGTGATCGGCGGCATCAAGACTGCGGCGAACATCATGAACTTCCTCGACAGCAGCCAGGAGTCGGTGATCCTCGATCACATCCGCAAGGTCGACGAACCGCTCGGCGGCAAGATCCAGGATCTCATGTTCGTGTTCGATGACCTGATGGAACTGGACGATCGCAGCATGCAGGAAGTGTTGCGTGCCGTGCCCGGCGAACGCCTGCTCATTGCGCTCAAGGGCGCCGACGACGGACTCAAGGAAAAGGTCTTCAAGAACATGTCGCAGCGCGCCGCCGAAATGCTGCGCGACGATCTGGAATCCCGCGGTCCGGTGCGGCTCTCCGAAGTGGAAGGCGCTCAGAAGGAAGTGCTGGCGCTGGTACGCAAGATGGCCGAAGCCGGCACCGTGCAGCTGGGCGGCAAGGGCGAGGAATTCGTATGACGAAGAGAGGCTGGGGGCTGGGGGCTGGGGGCTGCAGGTCGGAGCAGAAGCGCGGCGCTGCGCGTGCGCATGCTTCCACCAGTTCCCTCTCTTTTCTGGCTGCAGCCCACAGCCTACAGCCCACAGCCTTCTTTTTCTCTCCGCCTCCAGCTTCCAGCTTCCAGCACACAGTCTTCTCTTTCTCTCTGCCTCCCGCCTCCAGCCTCCAGCCCCCAGCCTTCTGTGGTGCCTCCACATGACCGAACCCGCCGTCGCTCGCTGGGATCTTCCGACCGTTTCCGGCCGTCCGATTCAGGGACGTCGCCCGGGACCGACCGTGAGCCAGCTCGAGGAGATCGAGAAGAAGGCGCATCAGGAGGCCTATGCCGCAGGTCACGAAGCAGGCCTCGCAGCTGCGCGTGCCGAAAGCAAAGCGATGCTCGATCGCCTGCGCGCGCAGTTGAATGCGATGACAGCCGTAGTGGAGAAGCTGTCGCGCCCGCTCGATGAGCTGGATGGTGAGGTGACCGAGCAGCTGGCGCGCCTGGCCATGTCGATTGCAAAGCAGGTCGTGCGCCGTGAGTTGCGTATCGATCCGACTCAGGTCATTGGCGTGATGCGCGAAACGGTCGCGTTGTTGCCGGCTTCCGCACGTCATGTACGTGTCCATCTGCATCCCGAAGACGCCGCCATCGTGCGTGAGCACCTGGCAGCACCCGGCGGCGATCGCGCCTGGAGTATCGCTGAAGACCCAATGCTTACTCGTGGCGGCTGCCGCGTCACCACCGACACTGCGCAGGTGGATGCCCGCATCGAGGCACGCATCGCCGCTGTCGCCACTTCGATGTTCGGCGAAGAACGCGGATCCGCAAGACAGGAGGAAGAGGAGTACCGCAAAAAAGACTGAGAAAGGAATGATGGGTTCCGAACATGACTCCGGATCTCCCCGCTCCTTTGTGCAATTCCCTTTTGTGGTAATCCGATTCCCCTCATGACAGCAACCAACATCAACCGCACACCGAACTGGCTCAGGAACATCGAGCAGCTCCAGAAGCGCGTCGAGCGTGTCCAGCCGCCGCCGGTGGAAGGAGTGCTCACGCGCATGATCGGCCTGACGCTGGAAGCGGAAGGATGTCAGGCAGCGGTGGGCGATCGCTGTGACATCACGACGACGGATGGTTCGAAGGTCGAAGCCGAGGTCGTGGGTTTCGCGGGCGATCGGTTGTATCTCATGCCGACCGGCGATATTCACGGTCTGAAGCCGAATGCGCGCGTGATCCCGCGTATCGGCGCCGAGATGGTCGCCGTCGGTCCGCAGCTGCTGGGACGCATCGTCGACGGTGCGGGCCTGCCGCTCGATGGGTTGCCGGCGCCGGAGTGCGAAGGTCGTGTTCGTCTGACCGGTGTGCCCATCAATCCTCTGTTGCGGCAACCGATCAGCGAACCGCTGGATGTGGGTGTGCGCACCATCAACTCTGTTCTGACCGTCGGCCGTGGCCAGCGTGTCGGTCTGTTCGCTGGCAGCGGCGTGGGCAAGAGCGTGCTGTTGGGCATGATGGCGCGCTACACCAGCGCCGAAGTCATCGTCGTCGGCCTGATCGGCGAGCGCGGTCGCGAAGTGAAGGAATTCATCGAGCGGATTCTCGGACCCGAAGGTCGACGTCGCGCGGTGGTGGTGGCAACCCCCGCGGACAACACGCCGCTGATGCGCCTGCACGGCGCGTGGCGTGCAACGGCAATCGCCGAATATTTCCGCGATCAGGGCAAGAGCGTGCTGCTCATCATGGATTCGCTGACGCGGGTCGCACAGGCGCAGCGTGAGATCGGCCTGGCGATTGGCGAGGCACCGGCGACCAAGGGCTATCCGCCATCGGTCTTCGCGCGTATTCCGCAACTCGTCGAACGGGCCGGTAATGGCGCCGACGGCAACGGATCGATCACTGCGTTCTACACCGTGCTTACCGAAGGTGACGATCAGCAGGACCCCATCGCGGACGCCTCGCGCGCCATCCTCGACGGCCACATCGTGCTGTCGCGTCGCATCGCGGAAGCGGGCCAGTATCCAGCCATCGATGTCGAAGCCTCGATCAGTCGTGTCATGCAGGAGATCGTGCCGCAGGAGCACATCGCCATGGCACGGCGTTTCCGCCAGTCGCTCGCGCTGTACCAGCAGAACCGCGATCTCATCGCGATCGGTGCCTATCAGAAAGGCGCCGACCCGCGCATCGACGCCGCGATCGCCCAATGGCCGGCAATGCAGAAATTCCTGGCGCAGGACATGAAAGAGAAGGTGGCCTATGCCGGCAGCCTGCAAGCCTTGCAGGAACTGGTGTGCGACGGAGCCTGATGCATGACTGCGAAGATGGTGACGAGTGTGACGCTCTCCGATCCGGCGCAGGCGCGCAGAGCGATCCGCGACACTGCGCGTTCGCGGTGCGTCACCCACGTCACTAGCGTCACTACCGTCACTCATTCCGGCAAATGACCCGCGCCAAACGCCTTCGCCCCGTCCAGGATCTGATGGACGATGCCGAACGAAAGCTTGCGCAGAGTCTGGCGGCGCATGAGCGCCAGGTGAGCGACGCACAGAACAAGCTGATGGAACTGGAGCGATATCTGGGCGAGTACCAGCGCCAGCTCGGTGAGCGGGCGGGACGCGGTATGGGAGTGATGGACCTGCGCGACTATCAGGCATTTCTCGCGCGGTTGAACGAGGCGATTCGTCAGCAGCGCGGCGTGGTGCAGCGCGCGTGCAGTGAGCGCGATGCCGAGCGGCTGCGCTGGCAACAGGCTGCCCGCAAAGCCAAGGCCATCGACCACGTCGTGGATCAGTGGCAGTTGCAGGAGCGCAAGGCGATGGATCGGCGCGAACAGATCGAGATCGATGAGCGAGCACAAAGGGTCAGGTCGGAGAAATGATTGCCATGGCTACACCAACGCTGCCTGCCGCAGCTCCCACTTCCGCACCGGCCAGCGCCGCAGCAACGGGTGCGCCGACGGAAGCAGCCTCCGAGGATTTTCTACTGATGCTTGGCCAGTTGCTGGGTGCGCCGGTCGCGCAATCGACGGCGAAGCCGCTGACACAGGCAACAGACGACGCTGATGCCGAGGCGGATCAGTGCACGCAGGATGCTGCTGCAGTAACGGGCTTGCCGATCGCGCTGCTGCCGCACTCGCCGACATCTGAAGCGGGCCAGACGGATTCGCTGGATCTGCTGGGGCTGAAGGGCGGCAATGGCGCACCGGCCCAGGCTGCTGCGACGCTTGCCGATGCCGGCACAGCGCTGCTCCGGGCCG
Source organism: Povalibacter sp. (assembly GCA_035761425.1). GTDB lineage: Bacteria > Pseudomonadota > Gammaproteobacteria > Steroidobacterales > Steroidobacteraceae > Steroidobacter. Next base: position 2,431 of record DASTRD010000105.1, on the reverse strand, counting down.
GGAACAAGGAGGAGGGCAAGGCAGAGCCGGACGCGCCCGCCCATGTGCTGAGCGCAGACAACACGCCGTCAGCCCGAGCGCCATCGCCTGCCGATGCGACGTTGGCGCGACCGCTGCAACATCACGTAGGTACGTCCGCATGGGCTGACGAACTCGGCAGCCGCATGATCATGATGAGCGAGCGTGGCCAGCATTCGGCTTCGCTGCGCCTCTCGCCTGAACATCTGGGGCCGCTGGAAGTGCGGATTTCCGTTCGTGACGATCAGGCGACCGTCTTCTTCGGCTCGGCCAATGCGGACACTCGCGCAGCGCTCGAGCAGGCTCTGCCGCGTCTGCGCGAATTGTTCGCGTCGCAGGGAATGTCGCTGGCAGACGCCGGTGTGCATCATCAGACCCCGCAGGGTCAGCAGCAGCCGCCACCGTCGTGGAGCGGTGCTTCAGGCGCCGATGGCGCCGCGGAGCCTCTTCCCGTGAGCGTCGCAATGGCCATCAAGCTGGGACTCATCGACGCGTACGCCTGAACGAACTGCGCACCTGCTGGCCACTGACCAGAATGGATGAATGGCCGCAAGGGACGCACAGCAGAGAATCTGATCCTTCCTGCGGGTCCGGCTTCAGCCGGGCGTCATGGCCTCGCATGGTTGTCAGGCTGAAGCCCGACCCACAAGGAGAGGCGAGTGCGCCGATACCGTCAGGCTGAAGCCTGACCCACAAGGAAAGGCGAGTGCGCCTGGCCGAAGCAAAGTATGGCCGCAAAAAGGCGCAGGGGACGCACAGCAGAAAATCTGATCCTTCCTGTGGGTCCGGCTTCAGCCGGACGTCATGGCCTCGGCATGGTTGTCGACGGTGTCGATATCGTCAGGCTGAAGCCTGACCCACAAGGAGAGGCGAGTGCGCCGATACCGTCAGGCTGAAGCCTGACCCACAAGGAGAGGCGAGTGCGCCGATACCGTCAGGCTGAAGCCCACTACTGTCCGGTTAAGAATCGAACAAAGTCAGTTGGTTAGCGTGGTCGGGCTCAAATTCGGCATTGGCCAGCTCGGCGAATGCTTGTTGCAAAGGCATTTTCTCGAACAAGGTGACGGACAAGATCTGTAGAAGCGTGTGCAGCGAGGCGGGCAGTTGCAGTTGCTTCTTGACGATGGCGATGAGGACGTAGGTTGCCACGGCGATCCACAACTGTGTCTTCACCGCGTTCTCGGAGGTGCCATAGAAGCGCCTGATTCGCAGATGCTGCTTAATCCATTTGAAGAACAGCTCGACTTGCCAGCGACGCTTGTACAGCGTGCAGATAGTAAGTGCGGGCAGCAGCGTGTGATTGGTCAGGAACACCAAGCTCTTATCGGTGAGCGGATCGCGATAGCGAATGCGGCGCATCTGCGCTGGGTAGTGACGAGCTGAGAGCTGGCCGCTGAAGGCGATGCGCTGATCGCAAATCAATCCGCTGTCACGATCGACGGGGCAGGAGTACACACGCCGCATGTTCACGCCGCGCTTGGCGCGCGTGATGAAGAAGCTGCCGGCTTGATCGAGTGCGTAGAGGCGATCCAGATCCAGGTACGCTCGATCCATGACGTAGAAGGCGCCAGGTTCGGGCAGCAATAGATCCAGCATGGTCACATCCTGCGTTCTGGCATCGGAGATATGGACGAAGCTGGGAATGTCTGCGCGCAGCTCGAGCAGCGTGTGCATTTTCACGGCGGCTTGGCTGGAGCAATACGCGGCCCACGGAAACATCGAAAGACAGAGCTCGATGGTGGTTGAGTCCAGCGCATAGACGGTGTGATCCAGTTCGCCGCGGAAGGTGTCCTGCGCATAGAGCTTGCGGGCGCGCTGGATCAGGCGCTGAGCGAACTCGGCGTAAATGCGCCAATCACGCGCTTCGTTCGCATCGGCCAATGTGGAGCGGCGAACAGGCTCGCGAAATCCCATGTGATAGAGCTTGCTGGCCTGTGCCGACAGGCACGTCTGGATGTCGCGCAGACTCTCTCGATAAGTAAGCTGTGCGAAGGCCATCGCTCGAAATTGCTCTGCACAGCGTAGCGTGCGAACCCGATGATCTCCGCCATAGCGTTGAACGATGCGTTCGAAACTCGACCAGGGAAGAAAATCCATGAGCTGCGCGAACAAGGTCTTGCCGGCATGCATGGGCGGGTCTCGGTGATGTAGTACCGAGAACCTCGCTGATACCGCACTTCGCGTTCAAATCGACACCACTGCAGAACGACCGAATATCGATGCAAGATCAGCCACTTCGGTGAGCAGCGCATGCGCTCAACCGGACAGTAGTGGGATCAACCCGAACCTGCTGACGCGTTGGGTGCGCGAGGCAGATGCCGGCGGTGGCAAGGCCTTTCCCGGCGGCGGTACGCCCCGCGACGAAGAGATGGCCCGCCTCAAACGCGAGCTGTCGAAGGTCACCAAGGAACGA
>DASTRD010000104.1:0-5221 GCA_035761425.1 Povalibacter sp. | reverse complement strand
AGCTGGCTGCCGGGATGACAGTGCACGAGTTCCAGGCAGTCGAGCATCTGGTGTTCGCGCAGCGCCTTCATCAGTTCGAGAATTTCACTGACGAACAGACCGAACTTGGATTTCTCGCCCGCGGAATCGCGCCAGCGACCGGCGCCTTCGCTCGCCAGCTTGACGCGCACACCGATGCGCGGGCGTACCTGGTACCTGTCGGAGTGCCGCAGAATCAGCGCGAGCTCCTCGAAATTCTCCACCACCGGGATGATGGTGCGGCCCAGCTTGGTCGCGAGGATCACCGCTTCGATGTAGCTGTCGTCCTTGAAGCCGTTGCACACGATCATGCGCTCCGGCGAATCTTCGGTCATCGCCATGACGGCGAGCAGTTCCGGTTTGGAGCCGGCTTCCAGCCCGAAGCCGAATTCCTTGCCGTAGCGATACACCTCTTCGACCACGAGGCGCTGCTGATTCACCTTGATCGGGAAGACTGCGCAATAGCGGCCCTTGTAGTCGTTTTCCGCAATCGCCTGCGCGAAGGCGCCGTGCAGCCGCTGCAGTCGGTGACGCAGGATGTCGGAGAAACGCACGACCACCGGCGCCGTGAGGTCGCGCGCCTTCAGGCCCTCGACGACTTCGTGCAGATCGATCTCATGACTGGCATCGCCGTCCGGACGCACGACGACATGTCCCGCAACGTTGATGCCGAAGTAATGACGGCCCCAGGCGGGCACCTGGTACAGATCGAGAGAGTCTTCGATTTTCCACTGCGAGGCAGGGCGGGCGGTGCTGTCCATGGGCGCGGAAGATAGCACCGCAGATACACCGTTGACAGTTGAGCGCCGCGGCGGATGCGCGCGTTTTCTGCCGCCGGATCCGTGTGGTCAGCGAGGTCTGCTTACAGGACGCGCCGGATCGCGAATCCATTCACTCCACGAGCCTGCATACAACTTTGCGCCGGGCTTGCCCGCGACCTCGAGTGCGAGCAGCGAATGACATGCCGTGACACCCGAACCGCACATGACGATGGTGTGAGAATCGCTCACGCCTGCCTGAGATTTCTCGAACCGCGCACGCAGTTCTCCGGGCGGAAGAAAATGTCCCGTGGCTGCGAGATTCAGGGCGAATGGATGATTGTGGGCACCGGGCACGTGGCCGGCGACCGGATCGATGGGCTCGACCTTGCCCGCGTAACGCTCCGGCGCGCGTGCATCCAGCAGCAGCCAATCGTTGCGTCTGACGCGTTCGGCGACTTCGCCCGCATCGAGCCATGAGGTGCGATCCGGCTTCACCGGATATTGCGTTGCCGGACGCACGGGAATCTCCTGCGTCACCGGCAGGCCTGCATCCGTCCAGGCCTTGAAGCCACCATCGAGAACGGCGACTGCACGGTGACCGATCCAGCGATACAGCAGCCACCATAGCCGCGCTGCAAAAGCGCTGTTGCCTGCGTCGTATGCAATCACCTGAGTCTGCGGTGTCACGCCCCAGCGCCCGAGGGTGTCGGCAAAGTGCTGCGCCGACGGCAGTGGATGACGACCCGTTGCCGGTGTGACCGCAGAAGCGAGATCGCGATCGAGATGTGCGTACAACGCACCGGGAATGTGTCCGCTGCGGTAGGCCGCTTCGCCCGCGTCCGGTTGCGCCAGATCGAAGCGGCAATCGACGATCAGCCACTGCGGTGTCTGCAGATTCGCCGCAAGATCGGCGACGGAGATCAGTGTGGAGAACATAAGCGACACTGTGAGAACGACGACCGCCCCGGAAGCGGCGGATCGAAATATACTCCGGGCCGCGTCACTCTGATTACTCACATCACCGGATCACTGGCATTCCATGGCACTCGAACTCTGGTGGGGCAGCGGCAGTCCGTATTCATGGCGGGCATTGCTCGCACTTGAATACAAACAGCTCCCCTACGTGTCGCACCTGGTGCATTTTGCGAAGCAGGAGCACAAATCCCCGCAGCTCTTGCGCATGAATCCCCGCGGTCGTGTGCCGGTGCTCAGGGACGGCGACTACGTCTGTTTCGAATCGCTCGCCATCATCGAGTATCTCGACCGCAAATATCCCGAGAATCCGCTGCTCGGGCGTACGCCTGAAGAAACCGGCACCATCGTGCGCGTGATCAGCGAATACCACGCGTATGTCGAAGAGCACATCAAGAAAGTCATTTACGCGATTCTGTTTCAGTCGGGCGACGGCGGGCACAGCGACGATGTGACGCGCGCCATGCACCTGCTTGCAGCAGAGGCGCGCACCATCGAAGGGCGGCTCGCCTCATCGGCGTGGCTGGTGGGCGAACATTTTTCCGCCGCCGACGTCGTGATCTTTCCCGGTATCCAGATGCTGCTGCGCGCACTCGATCGGCGCGAGGCGCATGAGCTGCGCGGCCGGCTGCTGCCGATCGAAACCAACTATCCCGCCATTGCCGCATGGATCCAGCGCGTCGAAGCGCTGCCTGGCTACGAACGCACCTATCCGCCGCACTGGCGCGAGGCCAGAGAGAGCTGAAGACGCGGGAGATTTCACACGGAAATCGCGGATTCGAAAGCGACGGATTCTTCTCTCTCGAACCTCCTGATCTGCGCATGCGCTGTTGCTGAATCCGGACACTTCGGTCCGGGCCGCCGGGGTTCCCCCACGGAAAAAAGTCAGTACACTCGCCCGGCATTTTTTCCCGCTGGAGGTCGAGCGACAGATCATGTCTGAATATCCCGTCCACGTTGTTTTTCCCGGCCGTATCGTCTGCATCGGATTCGGCAGTATTGGTCAGGGCGTCCTGCCTTTGATTCTGCGCCACGTCGGCATCAAGCCCGAGCGCATCACGATCGTGACGGCGGATGACGCCGGCCGCACGGAAGCGAGCGAATACGGCATCAAGTTCGTCAAACAGGCGTTGACGCAGGACAACTACCGTCAGGTGCTCGAGCCCCTGGTAACGAAAGGCGATTTCCTGCTGAACCTTTCAGTGGACGTCTCGAGCGTTGCACTGATCAAGTTCGCCTCGGAGAAGGGCGCACTGTATCTGGATACCTGCATCGAACCGTGGCCGGGCGGATATACCGATCCCAACACCTCACCCGCGCGACGCACCAATTACGCGTTGCGCGAATCCGCGCTGGCACTGCGCACGCCAGGCAGGAAAGGTCCGACGGCCGTCATCACGCACGGTGCCAATCCCGGCCTGGTATCGCACTTCGTCAAGCAGGCGCTGCTGAACATTGCTGCGGATACCGGCGTCGACGCGGGCAATCCGCGCTCGCGTGAAGACTGGGCGGCGCTGTCGCACAAGCTCGGTATCAAGGTCGTGCACATCGCCGAGCGCGATACGCAGGTCGCGAACGTGCCGAAGCGTCCGAACGAATTCGTCAACACCTGGTCCGTCGACGGCTTCGTCAGCGAAGGCGCGCAGCCGTCCGAGCTGGGCTGGGGCACGCACGAAAAGCAGCTGCCGCCGCGCGGCCAGGAATTCGATTTCGGACCGAAGTGTGCGATCTACATGCTGCAGCCCGGTGCAGGCACGCGTGTCCGCACCTGGACGCCGAAGGCCGGCACATTCCATGGCTTTCTGATCACGCATGGTGAATCCATTTCCATTGCCGACTTTCTGACGCATCGCGAAGGCGGCAAGGTCGTTTCCCGGCCGACGACGCACTACGCCTATCACCCATGCGACGACGCAGTCCTGTCCGTGCATGAATTCGCGGGCCACAACTGGCGGGTTCAGGAGAAGAAGCGAATCCTCGGCAAGGAAATCATCGAAGGCATCGACGAGCTCGGCGTCCTTCTGGCTGGCCACAGCAGGAACGCATACTGGTTTGGCTCGCAGCTTTCGATCGACGAGGCGCGCAAGCTCGTGCCTTACAATAGCGCGACGAGCCTGCAAGTCTGTGTCGCAGTGCTGTCAGGTCTGATCTGGGCGATGGAGAATCCGGAGCAGGGTATCGTCGAGCCCGATGAGATCGACTTCCGCCGCAACCTGGAAATCTGCAAGCCGTATCTCGGCCCCGTCGTCGGCGAATATTCCGACTGGACGCCGCTGACCGGTCGCAATTATCTGTTCCAGGAAGATCTCGATACCTCGGATCCCTGGCAGTTCAAGAACGTTCTGGTCTGATGCTCACGATGCGACCAGCCGGCCGACCGGCTGGCTGGTCTGCTGATCAGATGAGAGGTAACGACGGGGCAACTTTCATGGGTTGCCCCGTTTCTGTTTCGAAGATCGTCTCTGTGAGATCTGCTGGACTGCGCCGATTACGCTCGGCGGAAGCTGCGCTCACGCACAGTCATCGGTGGTAGTGACTGTCGCGTTGCATGAAGATTTCGTTTCGCCGCGTCAATAAGGCTGAGTGCTGCGCGAGAACTGTTCTGCAGTTCCTCTGCGCTTCGTTGGCCAGCGGATGTGCAGCGAGTTAGGCTCCGCACATCGTCTTCTGTTCTGGCCAGCCGGCCAGCAAACCAGTTGGCCAGCAGACCGCTCTTCCATGCCCCTTCGCATCAGCTTCAATCTCGACGACGCCGATCTGCGTCATTTCGAATCGCTGGCGCAGCAGACGCAGGCGAGCGCGCGGGAGCGATCGTCGGAAGAGATCGTTGCAGCCGCGCGTGAGGTGCTGACCCAGGCTTCGCGGGCACAGCTCGCCGATTTCGTGCGCGAACGCTTCTCACGGCTGAAGACACTTATCGATATGGCGCTGGACCCGGACTGGGTGCTCAACGCTGAAGATTCGCAGCGTCTGCTCAATGCGCTGGCCTGTTTTGCAGACGACAAGGCGGCGGCGACGACGTTTCTCGATCACGCCATCATGGTCGAACTGGTCAGCCGCGACCTGGAACACGACCTCACTGCCTATCGGGATTTCTGCAGCGCGCGCGAATCCCAGCTCAAGCGCCGCCGGCCCGGCGAAGATCACGACAAACAACGCGATGAGTGGCTGCAACAGACCCGCGAGACACTGCAGAAGCGCATGCACGATCGGCGGCGACGGACACTCGATCGGGCAGGCAGTTCAGTGCGGCGGCTGTTTTCGCTGTTTGGGTTGTGAATCGGAAGGAGTGACGGGAGCGCGGTTGCAGGAACGCCAGGAGGCGTAACGGAGCTGCGGTCTCGTGCGGTCGAGCAGCAGAGTCAGTGACGAGGCGGCAGTTCAGAACTGCTCGGAGGTTGCGGTAAGTCTCGGCCTGTGCAGCTCGTAGCAGAGTCGGTGACGAAGTGACGAAAGTCAGACTCCGTCAC
>DASTRD010000103.1:0-5304 GCA_035761425.1 Povalibacter sp. | reverse complement strand
TGATCGACGGACTGCCGCAGCAACGCGGCGAGGCCGTCGCGAAAGATCGGATGATCGTCCACTACCAGCAGTTTCATGCCGCGAATATCCGCCAACATCCGCTGAGCGGCAAGCGGCTGCACTGCCGTCTGAAGACCTAAGACCGGACGTACGTCGTGCGATCGATGTACAGCGCCGTCCGGAGACACTGCAATGAGTTCATCGCGCCACCGCGCACCCGGACCGGACACCGATGTTGTACTGCCGCGATCTGCCGAAGAACGTCAAGCTGAAGGCCAACGACGGTCGCAACGTTGAGCTCATCGCCTTTCAGCACGGTGTCGGCGTTGATTCCTTCTGGTACATGCCGGCGAGTGCCGGCTGGCCGCTGTTCGTGATTCTGGACACTGCCGATGCAAATGCCGTGATGAAAAAGTTTGTGTCGTTCGGCGCCGCCTCGTTCGACGATCTGCTGTCGGCGGGCAGTACGTCGAGCGGTGACGAAGCGCCGATGGGAGTGATTTCCGCTATCGTGCAGGGGAGCCAGCGCTGTTTCCTCGGGAGCTTCAAATTATTGGCTGGTGCGTTCGCGTCACGCCTCCAGAGCAGCGCCTGGTTGATGCCGGCCGACGGCGTCTACGAGGTGACCGTCGGTCCGACCTATGCGATCAAGGGGTCCGCTGGCGATCTCGCCAGACAATTTCTGCAGTTCATGGTGGATGCGCAGAAGTAGCGCGAAGGCCCGCTGATACGCGGCGCGGTTCAGGTTGAAGCCGCTTCCTTGCAGCTTCTGCTCTTCAGATGTGCGCAGTCGGTCGGCGCCGGCGCGCCGCAAGTCCCAGCAATCCCAGCGCCAGCAGGCTGAGCGAAGAAGGCTCAGGAACGCTGACGACGGGAGGCTTGTTGTCTTCCGGAACGATGACCGGCGGCACGTCGTTGTCGCCACCGCCATTGTCGCCAGGCTGTTCGGGATTGCCGTTGGTGTCCGGAGGAGGCGTCTCGTGCTGCGGCGGTGTCTGATCTGCCGGTCCATCGCCGTTCGTGGGTGTATCTGAATCCGACGGCCCGCTGGGACCGCTGCCTTGCGGTGAATCGTCCTGCGGCTGATCGTTGCCGTTTGGCGAGTCCTGTTTCGGTCCCGAATCGTGATGTGACGAACCGCCGCCCGGTGTGGCATGCCCCGGACCCGATCCGCCATGGCGTCCGCGACCGGCGAGTTGCGGCGAGCGCATGAACATGTCGACGCTGTAGGCGCCATCGTTATTCGGCGATACGGACGCAAGGCGCAGCGATTGCGTCCTGGGCACGGAAGTCTTCGGCAGATCCAGTACGTTCGGACCCTTCTCGGTGTTGTCCTCGGCAAATTCGGTGGCCGAAGCGAACAGCTCGAGCAGATCGGCTCGATCCATCGAGGCCACGATGGGTTCGCTCCACGATGTGAAAGGCACCACGTTGTGCGCAGGCGCAGTTTCGTCATTGGTCGCGAGCGGTGTCGCGTCACTGGCTGTCGACGCCGCACCGGGGCGCAACGCCGTGCCGGGTGCGCAGGCCAGACCGGAAACGAAGACGCCGAATGCGATCAGAACGCGTGATGTCGACATGTGTGCAAACCAGTGAATCGAAGGACGCGTGCAGAAATGCAAGCACGGTGCCGTCGGGGCAGATTCGTGTCCGCAACCGCCCGGAAGGGCCATTGCTCACTCATTCCTGAGAACTGGTTCGCACTTTTGAGGTCTCGAGCGGCCCGCGTTCGCGGTCTGCGTCACCTCGCTGCACATCGTCTGTAAACGAAGTCGACTGGGAAGAGGGCTGCTCGCAGCCGGATATTTCGCGCGAACAGTGTGGAGAGCGAGCACGCGTTCTCATGCTGGAGCAAAAGAGTTGAGCACACTGGCTTGCCTACATAATCTAGGTTCCCTCAATTCCTGTCCTGCCAGAGCTGCCCGAAGTCGAAATGTCCCGTGTGATCCGTTGCCTGCTGCTCGCTGTGTCGATGCTGTCGTGTTTCGTGCCGGTGGCTCAGGCCAGTGATGCGTTTCCGCGCCCCGCAGCGCTCGAACCCGACATCGCCTTCTGGCGTCGCATCTATACGGAGGTCGGCACCGACGGCGGCCTCATTCATGACCCGGTGCGACTCGATGTCGTCTACGAGGTGATGAAATTCCCCGCTGACATGTCGGCCCGCGAGCGCTCCAGACTCATCGAGAACACCAAAAAGACTTACAGCCGCATCCTCGATCGTCTTGCGAGCGGTGCCGAGGACCTGAGCCCCGAAGAAGAGCGCGTACGGGATCTGTGGCCGAAAGGCACGCGGCGTGCCCGATTCGAACAGGCCGCCGAAGACGTCCGCTTTCAGCTGGGACAGGCCGACAGATTTCTCGAAGGTGTGATTCGCTCCGGCGCGTACCGCGGCCACATCGCGACGACGTTCGAGAAGATGGGTCTGCCGCGCGAACTGGCGGCGCTGCCGCACGTCGAATCGTCCTTCAATACCTATGCGTATTCGAAGGTGGGTGCGGCCGGCATGTGGCAGTTCATGCGCGGGACCGGCCGGCGTTTCATGCGCATCGACAGCGTCGTCGATGAGCGGCTCGATCCGTATCGTTCCACCCAGGCCGCAGCGCGCTTTCTCGAGCAGAACTACATCGTGCTCGGCAGCTGGCCGCTGGCGCTCACGGCTTACAACCACGGGACCGCCGGAATGCGCCGGGCGCAGGAACAGCTCGGCACCAGCGACATCACGACCATCGTCCGGAATTACAACGGTCGCACGTTCGGATTCGCTTCCCGGAACTTCTATGTGGCATTCCTTGCGGCGCTCGAGATCGACGCCGATCCGCAGAAATTCTTCGGCCCGATCCGGCTCGATCCGGTCGACGACAGCCGCGTGCTGGTGATGGACGGCTATGTGCCTGTTGCGGTGCTGGCCTCGGCGCTTCAGACCGATCGCGAGGTGCTGCGTCGTCTCAATCCATCGTTGCTGCCGTCTGTCTGGAATGGATCGCGTTACGTACCGCGCGGTTTCGAATTCCGTGTGCCTGCGGGCATTGATATGAGTGCCGTCACGGCGCGGCTCGCCAAGGCACAAAGCTTCGATGCGCAGGTGGCCGACACCGTGCACCACGTGCGCGGCGGCGAGACACTTTCGGGCATCGCGGATCGGTATGGTGTCAGCATTGCGACGCTCGCGGAGCTCAACGGACTGCGCAAGCCCTACCTCATACGTGCTGGTCAGAAACTCACGTTGCCGGTCAAGGGCAGGCCGGCTGCACCGGTGGCCGTGGCGCAGGCAGAGAAGGAGGCGGAAACCCGTGCCGCACCGCCGGCAGCCGCACCGACCGGCGTGGTCGGCACTGAACATCGCTATGTCGTGAAGCGCGGCGATACGCTGTCGAAAATCGCCGCGAACAACGGCTTGAGCGAAGCGGCGCTGATGAAGCTCAACGACATCCGCAATCGCAACTTTGTCTACGAAGGACAAGTGCTGGCCTTGCAGCCATCTGCGCGGGTCTCGCCGCCCGCGGAAGCGACCGTGCCGATCGAGATCGTGACGGCGCCGGCAGCCTCTGAACTGGTGGCCGCCGAAGACGAGAAGGCTGAGCCGGCGTCGGAGAAGGAGGCGGAAGACCTGGGACCGACACTGGTGCCGGGTGCGCAGGCGGCAGCGTCCGCGGATCCGGCGGACTACTCAGTGCATGAGGATCGGACCATCCGCGTGCAGGCCGCAGAGACCATCGGTCACTACGCCGAGTGGCTGGATGTGAGCGCAACGCGCCTGCGCAAGCTGAACCGCATGTCGGCGGCTACGCCGGTGGTGGTCGGTCGCAAGCTCAAGGTCGATCTGTCGAAAGTCTCGCAGGATCAGTTCGAGGCGCGCCGCGTCACTTATCATCGTGAACTTCAGGAAGCGTTTTTCACGCAGTTTCGCATCAGCGGCGACCTGACCCACGTGGTGAAGCGCGGCGAATCCGTCTGGGTGCTGGCTCAGCAGAAGTACAACATTCCGATCTGGTTGCTGCGCCAGTACAACCCCGATCTGGATCTGGGCTCGGTCCGGCCCGGTACCAAGCTGATCATTCCAACCGTGGAGCCGGTCGCGAGTGTCGCGGCTCCCGAAACATCCTCGGCAGGTTGATATGCGTTTCATGATGGTCACGTGTGTGCTGCTGTGCGCAGGTTGCATGACGCAGCAGGCCTATGACGGCCCGAAGCTGGCGCGCGATGAAGTCGCCCGCATCAGTGGCGACCTGCGCTTCAACGCCGGGCTGCCGGTCATGGCGTTGCTGCGTCAGGTGGATGGCCGCGTGGTTTCGGTCAGCGAGAACGCAGTCGAGGTGCAGCCGGGCAAGCATCAGCTGCTGGTCGATTGCGTGGTGAAGGAGCCGGCCAGCACCAACCGCTACTCGCTGGATGTCGAGGTATACGCGGGCGAGCGCTATCGACTGGTCGCCGAGACCGGCCCGGGGCTGCGTGAATGCTCGGCGGTGCGGCTCGAATCGAGCCGGTGACCGCGGTATTGCCGCACGAACAACCCCAGGCAAACGCCGGAACGCGTCGGCGAGTGATCTACATCACGGCTTTTCACTGCCGCGGTCGCAAGGATGTAATGCCGCTGTACGTGGACGCCGTCCGGCGTTCAACATAAGCAGGCTATACTGGCGGGGGGCTGATGCTGCGGACTGTGATGACCCGGATTGGGCTGAACCGAGTGCTGTCGACCGATCGAACGATCTTCCGGCTCGCCGCCGTGGGCGTGCTGAGCGTGCTGGCCTGTGTGACTGCATGGGCGGACACGCAGCTTTCCTCATCGGGTATTGCCAGTTCCGGTCTCGATGCGGGCCTGCCGCTGGCTGATTCCGTCGTGGTGCACAAGGCGAAGCGCACGCTGGAGTTGCTGCGCAATGGCACCGTGCTGCGCTCTTACAGGATTTCTCTCGGACTGCGTCCGGAAGGCCACAAGGAATATGAGGGCGATTTCCGCACGCCCGAAGGCAAGTACACACTGACCCGCCGCAATCCCAACAGCGACTACTTCCTCTCGATTCAGGTGTCGTATCCGAACGAACAGGACATCGCGCGTGCCCGCCGACAGGGCCTGCGTCCGGGCGGCATGATCATGATTCACGGCCAGCCCAATACGCCGCGCAAGCCGCGCGACTACTACACCAACATCGACTGGACCGAGGGCTGCATTGCCGTATCGAACTCGGACATGGTCGAGATCTGGCTGATGACGCGGCCCGATACGCCGATCGAGATTCAACCGTGAGCCAGAGGGCATCCGTTTCCCTGTCCCATCTCGAACCCGATGCGCCCGTAGATGCC
>DASTRD010000102.1:0-4824 GCA_035761425.1 Povalibacter sp. | reverse complement strand
TGCCGGAGTTCGCACGATGAACAAAGAAATTCTGATGGTTGTGGACGCCGTTTCGAACGAGAAGGGCGTCGACAAGGAGATCATTTTCGAAGCGCTCGAGGCTGCGCTGGCCTCGGCGACGCGGCGTCGTCACGGCGAGGGTATCGACGTGCGCGTCTCCATCAATCGCAAGACAGGCGACTACGACACGTGGCGTCGCTGGAAGGTCTTTGCGGACGACTCCACCGAACTGGAATTCCCGGACAGCGAACTGCGTCTGGAAGATGCTCAGGATATTTCGAAGGATGCCGAGATCGGCGGCTATGTCGAAGTGCCGATGGAGTCCGTGGCTTTCGGCCGCATCGCGGCCCAGACGGCCAAGCAGGTCATCGTGCAGAAGGTGCGCGAAGCCGAGCGGGCTCAGGTCGTGGAGGAATATCAGAGCCGCGCCGGCACGCTGGTGTCCGGCATCGTCAAGCGCGTCGACCGCAACGGCGTCTTTGTCGACCTGGGTTCGAATGCGGAAGGATTCATTCCGCGCGATCAGATGATTCCGCGCGAACCGATCCGTTCGCAGGATCGCGTCAAGGCGTTCCTCAAAGAGGTGCGTTCGGAACCGCGTGGACCGCAGCTCTTCCTGTCACGTACGGCGCCGGAGTTCCTGATCGAACTGTTCAAGCTCGAAGTTCCGGAAGTCGGTCAGGGCCTGATTCAGATTCTCGGTGCAGCGCGCGATGCCGGCGTGCGCGCCAAGATCGCGGTCAAGAGCAACGACAGTCGCATTGATCCGGTGGGCGCCTGTGTCGGTATGCGTGGTTCGCGTGTGCAGGCGGTGTCGAATGAAATTGCCGGCGAGCGCGTCGACATCATTCCGTTCGATGAAAATCCGGCGCAGTTCGTGATCAATGCAATGGCGCCCGCTGAAGTGGTTTCGATCGTCGTCGATGAAGATTCGCACTCGATGGATATCGCCGTGACGGAGGAGAAGCTGTCGCAGGCGATCGGTCGCGGCGGTCAGAACATCCGGCTCGCCAGCGAACTCACCGGCTGGGAATTGAACGTCATGACCGAGCAGGCTGCCGTCGAGAAGAGCGAAGGCGAGTCGCGCAAGCTGGTGGAAATGTTCCAGAAGCAGCTCGATGTCGACGAGGAAGTCGCACAGATCCTGGTGACTGAAGGTTTCTCGACCGTCGAGGAAATTGCGTACGTGCCGGCGTCGGAACTCGCCGGCATCGAAGAGTTCGACGAAGAGATCATCAAGGAACTGCGCAATCGCGCTCGCGACGTACTGCTGACGCAAGCCATCGCCAGCGAAGAGCAGATCGAAAGTGCCGAGCCTTCGGCAGACCTGCTGGAAGTTGACGGCATGGATCAGGAACTGGCACAGATTCTCGCGAGCAAGGGCATCGTGACGCGCGAAGATCTGGCCGAGCAGGCGATCGACGATCTGCTGGAGATCGACGGCATCGATTCGGACCGTGCCGGGGCACTGATCATGGCTGCCCGCAAACACTGGTTCGATTCGGCCGAACAGCAGGCCTGAAGAGTTGGATTACAACCGGACATGTCACTGAACCGCATATCGACAAGCAGTTGCTGCCAGATCGCCACGCAAGAGGGTGTCGTGCAGTGCTGCGCGTATGAGGGACAGTTGAACGGGGAAGATCGGGAGGGCAGTGCATGGCGGATGTAACAGTCACTCAGTTTGCAGAAGTACTGAAGGTGCCGGTCGAGCGGTTGCTGACGCAGCTCGATGAAGCAGGCATTCGCGTGTCCGGTGCCGACGACACGATCAGCGACGAAGCGAAAATGGAACTGCTGACGTTCCTGAGACGCTCGCACGGACGTACGACCGAAGCGACGTCGCCGCGCAAGATCACCTTGCAGCGCAAGCAGCAGGGCGAAATCAAGGTTGCATCGGCGCAGGGGCGAGCCCGCACCGTCAACGTCGAAGTCCGTACCAAGAAAACCTATCTCAATCGCAACGCGCTGCAGACGCCGGCGCGCCCGCAGGCTCCCGTCGAAGAGGCGGAGCCGCAGAAGCCGACGCCGGCCCCGGTCGTCGAAGAAGAATCGAAGCTGTCGCCGGAGCAGCTCGCAGCTCAGCAGCTCGAGCAGCAGCAGCGCGAGGTCGAGCAGCGCGAAGCCGACATGCGTCGGCAGCTCGAAGAAGATGCGCGCCGTCATGCAGAGGAAGAGGCGCGTGTTCGTGCCGAAGAGGAAGCACGACGGCAGTTCGAGGCGCGGGTCGAGGCCGAACGCAAGGCCGCACGACCGGCGGCGGAAACCTCCAAACGCGAAGAACCGCCGCGTTTTCAGCGTGCGGAACTCCACGTCTCGAGCGATGCCAGCGCGCGCTTCAAAAAGAAGAAGCAGTACCAGCAGCAGTCCAAGTCACGGCGTCCTGTGCAGGTTGCCGGTGGCGGTCAGCATGGCTTCGAGCGTCCGGCCGCACCCGTCAAGCGCGACGTGCAGATCGGTGAGACGGTCACAGTGGGCGAACTGGCGCAGCGCATGGCCGTCAAGGCCAACGAAGTCATCAAGGTCATGATGAACATGGGCGTGATGGCCACCATCAATCAGCCCATCGATCAGGACACTGCCGTGCTGGTTGTCGAAGAGCTGGGTCACAACCCGGTTCTCATCAACGAGAACGCGATCGAGGACGAACTTCAGGTTGCCGATGCTTCGCACGAGATGGAAGCAAGGCCGCCGGTTGTCACCGTGATGGGCCACGTCGACCACGGCAAGACCTCGCTGCTCGACTACATCCGTCGCACCAAGGTGGCGTCCGGCGAAGCGGGTGGCATCACCCAGCATATCGGCGCGTACCAGGTGGAAACCCCGAAGGGCCTCATCACCTTCCTGGATACGCCGGGTCACGCTGCGTTCACCGCAATGCGCGCGCGCGGTGCGCAGGTCACGGACATCGTGATTCTGGTCGTCGCCGCCGACGACGGTGTCATGCCGCAGACAGTGGAAGCCATCCAGCACGCCAAGGCTGCGGAAGTGCCGATCGTCGTGGCAGTCAACAAGATCGACAAACACGAGAAGGACCTCGATCGGGTCAAGAACGAACTGGCCAAGAATGGCGTCATTCCCGAGGACTGGGGTGGCGACACGCAGTTCGCCTATGTCTCGGCGAAGACCGGTGAAGGTGTCGACGATCTGCTCGAAAAGGTTCTGCTGCAGGCGGACGTGCTCGAGCTCAAGGCTACGCGCGAAGGTCTGGCGGCCGGTGTGGTCATCGAATCCACCATGGAGAAGGGCCGCGGCGCTGTGGCAACCGTGCTGGTCAAGCGTGGCGTACTGAAGCCCGGCGATCCGATCATCGCGGGGCAGGAGTTCGGCCGTGTCCGTGCCATGTTCGACGAGAATGGCCAGGCGGTCACCGAAGCAGGTCCTTCGCTGCCCGTCGTGGTCCTGGGTCTGTCAGGCGCTCCGAATGCCGGCGACGATCTGCTGGTCGTGGAGAGCGAACGCAAGGCCCGCGAAGTGGCTTTGTATCGTCAGGGCAAGTTCCGCGATACCAAGCTGGCCAAGCAGGGACCGGCGAAGATCGAGGACATGATGTCGCAGATGGGCGATGGCAAGACGGCCACTGTCCAGATCGTTCTCAAGGCCGACGTACAGGGCAGTGCGGAAGCGCTGCGCGATGCGCTGAGCAAACTCTCGACGGACGAAGTTGCCGTGAAGGTGGTTTCGAGCGGCATCGGCGGCATTACCGAATCCGACGTCACGCTGGCGCAGGCTTCGAACGCGCGAATCATCGGTTTCAACGTCCGTGCTGACAGCTCGGCTCGAAGCATGATCAAGGAATCCGGCATCGATGTGCGCTACTACAGCGTCATTTACGAAGCCATCGACGACGTGCGTGCAGCGCTGTCCGGCATGCTGGCGCCGGAGGTCAAGGAGCAGATCGTGGGTCTCGCCGAGGTGCGCGACGTGTTCCGTTCCAGCAAGTTCGGCACCGTTGCCGGTTGCATCGTGGTGGACGGCTACGTCCGCCGCAACAATCCGATCCGTGTGCTGCGCGAGAACGTGGTCATCTTCGAGGGCGCCCTGGAATCGTTGCGGCGCTTCAAGGACGACGTCAACGAAGTTCGCGCCGGTACCGAATGCGGTATTGCCGTTCAGAACTACAACGACGTGCGCGTCGGCGACCAGATCGAATGCTTCGCACGCATTGAGGTGGCCAGAACGGTGTAACGACACTGCGGTGTCAGCAGGCGACTTGCGGTCATTGACCGGGGCGCCTGCTCACGTCGCGCATCGAGATCCGCTTTTTTTCATGCGTTCCAGAGCCGGCAACAAGTCATTTCCGCGCAGCAAGCGCGTGGCGCAGCAGATCCAGCGCGCACTGAGCGATCTGATCCGTCGTGAAATCCGCGATCCGCGGCTCGGTATGGTCACGTTGACCGAAGTGCGCGTATCGAGCGATCTGAGTTACGCGACGGTGTATTACTCCGTCCTGAACGCGGAGCCGGCCGCAGCGCATGAAGTGCTGTTGTCCGCGGCTGATCTCTTGCGTGGTCCATTGGGCCGCGCGCTCGGGCTGCGTCATGCACCGGAATTGCGGTTCGTCCAGGACGAACTCATCGAGAATGGTGCGCGTTTGTCCGCGTTGATCAACAAGGCGGTCAGGGACGACACCGAACGGCACGTGGAGGATTCCGGACAGCCGCCCACTGAGCGCGAACCGGACTGACGATGTCGAAGCCGCGGCGCTCCCAGCGCGATGTCGACGGCATTCTGCTGCTCGACAAGCCCCTTGGCGTCTCATCGAACGCGGCGCTGCAACAAGCCAGAGCGATTTTCGGAGCCCGCAAGGCGGGTCATGCGGGG
>DASTRD010000101.1:0-7747 GCA_035761425.1 Povalibacter sp. | reverse complement strand
TATCAGGCCGCCGAATGCCGGCGACCAGAACGTTTCTCCGAACGGCATGCTGACCTTGCCGCCTGCGGACAGTTGCTCGAACCGGCGACGCGCCTGCTCGGGAGAATCGGTATGCAGCGTCACATCGAAGCCGTTCTTCGGCTTGTCGATGTCCGGAGCCCAGGCGACGTCCATGTCCGCACCCATGATCGCCTGGTCACCCACTTCCAGCCAGCAATGCATCAGCCACGTCTTGTATTTCGGGGCGGTGATCGGCATGTCGGGTGGACCGTCGCCATAGGGCATCGCGGCCGTGATCGTGCCGCCGAGAATTTCCGCGTAGAACGCAAATGCTTCAGCACATTGCCCTTGGAAGTTGAGACTCGTGACGATTTTCGTGATTGCAGATCCTGTGAGGTTCCGGACTTGAGAACAACGATCAGTGCGCACGTACTTCGCCATCGAGGACGAACGTACGCGCCACGATCCGACACTTCCGGCAAGAAACTTGACCCGCTTCCACACCGCCAGGCGCACGAAGCCGGCATGCAGATCCGGATCCCCGACGACTGCGCATGCGTTTCCTGAAACCCAACGGCGAATCTTTCGACAGCATCGCGCCCGGTCACTCGCAGCCGCCCGGCGACCGGCCAGAGCGACCGGCGTATCAGGAGACTCGCTGGCCAGCCGATCGCCGCCGGCCAGGTGCCGCTGCATCACGGCATTCAGCTCGCCTTCGGCACCGTGCTGGTCACTTACGGTGAATCGCGCAACGGCATGCCTGCACTCACCCACATCGGATCGGTTGACGCCGATGCCGTGGGGTGAGTGCCGCACGCCGCTCACTTGAACTGAACGGTCACCGCGTCGCCCGTGTATTCCACCGACGCATCGGCTTGCGCATCGAAGTCTGCGGCCTTCGCTTCATCGGGCTCGATCCAGCGCACGTTGTAGGTACGCTTTGCGACCATGGCGGGGAAGCTGCCTTCACGCTTGCCGATCGTGAGTGTGCCGGAGGCATCGTCGTAGCTCACCGGCACGCGCGCGAACTGACCCTGTTCGTAGTTGTAACTCAGGCCGTCGTCCTCGTAGAGATCGAACTCGCCATTCGCGCCGCGGTACACATACAGCGTGATGGGTGCGTCGAGCTTCTCCGAGGTGTATTGAATCGCAGGGCCGATTGGCACGATGGAACCGGCACGGACGAAGAGCGGCATCTGACCCAGCGGCGCGGCCGCGTCGATTTCCTGTCCGCCGTCATACGCCTTGCCGGAATTGAAATCGAACCAGCGCGTACCGGCGGGCAGATACACCTTGCGCGAGCGCGCTTCGTATTGCCACACGGGATTCACGAGGAACGCCGGGCCGAACATGTACTGGTCGTCGATGTTGCGGACCTTCAGATCGTTCGGAAAGTCCATGACCAGGCCGCGCATGATCGTGCCGTCACGGTGATACGTGTCGCCCGCCAGTGTGTAGATGTAGGGCTGCAGGCGATAGCGCAGCTTGTCGTACGCGACGAGGCTGTTGTAGACCTCGGTGCCCGGTGGCGAGATGTTCCAGATCTCGCGCAGCGGGAACTCTCCATGCGAACGGAACAGCGGCACGAACGCGCCGAACTGGAACCAGCGCAGGTTCAGCTCGCGCCACTCGGCGAGATCCTTCGCCGCAGGCTTCGGCTTCGAGTAGCGCTCCTCGAGCGCGAAGCCGCCGATGTCGAACGTCCAGTTCGGCATGCCCGACATGGAAATGCCGGTGCCCGCCGCCACCTGATTGTGCAGATCGCGCCAGCGCGAGGCGATGTCGCCGCTCCAGGTGGCCGCGGCATAGCGCTGCAGGCCTGCAAATCCGGAACGCGTGAGAATGAAGACGCGCTTGTCGGGGCGTGACGCGCGCTGTCCTTCATAGACTGCACGTGCCTGTTCGAGCGCGTAGGTATTGAAGTATTCCTCGGCAGGGCCTGCCGCCGTCGGACCCATGCGTTTGGTCAGTTCTTCGCGATCCGTATTCGAATGAATGTCCGGTTCGGTGTTGTCGGCCCACCAGGCGTCGATGCCGACGTTGCCGAGCTGGTCGTTGATCTGGCGCCAGTAGATGTCGCGCGCCTGCTGCGAATACGGATCGTAGTGCGAGTTCAGGTAGCCGGGACCGACCCAGTCCTTCACACCCTGCTCGACATTGCGCCGATACATGAAGCCCTTGGCGTCGAGTTCCTTGTAGTTGTCGGTGTTCGCGTAGAACTTGCCCCAGATCGACAGCATGAAATTGATGTGCTCGCCGTGCAGCTCATCGACCATGGCCTTCGGATCGGGAAAGCGCGTCTTGTCGAACTCATGTGAACCCCACTGGTCCTCCTTCCAGTAGAACCAGTCCTGCACGATGTTGTCGAGCGGCAGGTTGCGCTTGCGATATTCCTTTGCGATGCCGAGCAACTCAGCCTGCGTCGTATAGCGCTGGCGGCTCTGCCAGAAACCAAAAGCCCAGCGCGGCAGCATCACGGCCTTGCCCGTCAGCGTGCGATAGCCGCCGATCACCTCATCGAGATTGCTGCCGGCGACATAGTAGTAATCGATGGCGGGTGCGGCCTCGGATGTGAGCGAGAGCGAGTGGCGTTCATCGTCGGGCAATGGATCGTTGTGCAGCAGCGCGATGTAGCTGTCGTTCGGCACCCACTCCACACGCAGCTTCACACGCTGACCTGCCGTCATGGGCAGCTCGAAATTGTGATTCCAGCCGTTCCAGTTCTGACGCCAGCCCTCGACAACGAGCTTGTCGTCAGCGAACAGCTTGTAGTAGCTGCCGGCGAACAGCTGGAATTTGTGAACGCCGGTCTTCTGCGACTCGATGCTGCCTTCCCACACTGCGGTGAGTCCCGGCAGATCGGTGCGGAAACCCGAAGTCTGCGAGATCGTTTCCGACAGGACCTGCTCCGGCCGCTTCGCCAGATCCCTGATGAAGTGATAGTCGATGTCGGGCTCGACTCGCTTCACCTTCTCCACGCCATTGATGAAATAGGTTGCGGTGAGGCCGCCCTTGTTGCCGTCGGCGTCGTACAACGTCAGATCGCGCGAGGCCAGGCCATAGGGTTTCGGATCGCCGAAACGTGTGACGGACGCGGTGTCCCACAACACGCCGTAGTTGCGTGTCGACATCACGAACGGCACGCCGATGTCCATATTGTGCTGCGCGAGTTCGACGTCCTCGCCGTTGTAGTTCATGACGCCGTTCTGATGCTGGCCCAGGCCGTAGAAACCTTCGTCAGTACCGGGATTGAAGAGCTGGTGCACGCTGTACAGTTCGCGATCGCCGATCTTCACGGGCGTGAACGAACCGCTGTCGCGCGATGCGAGCCGGGATTTGCCATCGGCATCGAGGAAATCGACTGCGCCGCTCGCGAGGTCCACCTCCACGGTCACAGCGGCGGTCTTCAGCACCGCCTTGCCATCTGCGCTATCGAGCGTGAACTTCGCATCCGCAGACGGCTTCGCCACCACCGCCAGACTTTCCGGCACATCGATCTTTTCCACCGGCACGGCGGTGACACGCACGATGCGATCCGAGATCACCTGCAGACGTACGCGTTTCGCGGCGCCTTGCGTTGGCGACACCACAACGCCATCGACGGTCTTCTCGAAATTCTGCGGCTTGCTGCTGCAAGCGGCTGCGCCCAGCAGCGCGAGTGCCAGCAATGCGACGGTGATCGTTCTTCCGCGTACGTTTCTCACAGTCATCCCCCAGACTCGATCATGAAACCAGTTGTGCAGTCGAAGTCCGCTGCTTCTTCAGTAAGTGGCCAGCCGCACTTTCAGCAGCTGCAGCAGCGTCGTGAAATTGAGGCCGTAGTCGCTCTGATCGCCGTTCCACACGCGCTCGAACACCCACTCGCCGTGTTCGTCATAGTGTCCTTCCTCCACCCGGGCGAAGATGAGGCCGTTGACCTTGCCGAGCTTCGCGCCCGGCGCGAAGGAAATGCGCGCATTGCGACCCGTCACCAGGAATTCATCGGGCCCGAGCTGTGCAACCAGAATGCCGCCGTCCTTGTGCGTCGGCCGGGCTGCATCGCCGAACCATTCGCGCATCCCGAATTGCCATTCGTTCCAGCTCACAGTGGCACTCCAGCGACCGAGATCGAACTTGCGACTGGCTTCATCATCCGGCTGTGCGGCGCCCCAGACATTGTTTTCGAAACTCAGCTTCGCCCACGTGCGGGCGAACGGTGCGATGAGACGATAGTTGTCCGCGAACGGTGCCACCATGGATGCGTCAGTGGCCACGGCGCCGAGCGGATGATTCGAATAGCCGGTGAAGTCGATCCCGAACGGGACGAAACCGATGGCATGCCGGCCGAGTACTTCGAAAAAATAGCGCGCGTAGAGCGCATCGTTGCCGGTTTCCGCGACGAACAATGGATTGCCGGGCGGGTGGTCGGCGCGGGCGTAGAGATCGAGCACGCGAAAATACTTCGCGGACTGCGGCATGTAGATGTCGGGCGCAACGATGTCGATGGCCGGTGCAGCCGCCCGATACACATCGATCACGTTGTCGGTCGGGCCGCCGCTCGCATAGGCGCCTGGCTTGCCCGGATGAAACGGATCGCGCAACGCCGCATTCACGTACATGGGCAACGCATATTCACGCTTGCCCGCCTCCGCCACCTGGCCGATGAACGAAGCCACCGACCAGGCGTGAAAGAACTCGTCCGCATCGGCACCGAACACCTGCTGCCACGTACCGCTCGCTTTGCCGGTCCTTTTCAGCAGCGGCGCGGGCACCTGTCCCTTGAACAATTTCTCGGCCGCGGGCGAGAAGTCGCGCACGCTGCCGTAGGTCCCCGGCTCGTTCTGGACCTGCACCAGGATCACGGTGCGCTGTGCATCGACCGATTTCAGGTGCCGCAGCAACGCGACGAATGCCTTGCGATCCGCATTCAATGTCGACTCGGCGTGCGGCGACATGGAATTGAGCGTCCTGCCATCGGCAGTGATGAGCCGCGGGAAACGCTTGTTGTCGAGCTTTACCCATTCGGGCGCGTAGTTCGGCCCGTTGTTTTTCCAGGTGGCGAACCACAGCAGACCGACACGCACGTCATGCTCACGTGCTTCTCGCAACAACGTATCGAGGAAGGAGAAATCGAAGTGTCCTTCGGTGGGTTCGATCTGTTCCCATGCGATGGGAACGATGACCGTGTTGGCATGCATCTGCGTCACGGCCGGCCAGACCTTCGGCAACGCGGCGGGCCACGCACTCGAGTTGTTCACCTGCGCGCCGAGCACGACGAAAGGCGCGCCATCGACCAGCAATGCGTGACGGTCGCCGCGCGCGACGATCTGCGGCAGCGGCGTTGCTACCGCTGTCAGCGCGGCAGAAAGGCAAAGGCCTGCGACGACGATCGCTCGCCGCGCCATGAGTGAGATCATTCCCGACAACCCCCAAACCCAAGGACAGGATCCGAACACCACAGAAGAGGAAACAGAAAAGAAGTGAGATGAGGTTCAGCAGCGGCAGCCGGATGCCCGGGCGTTCCGCTTGTTCTTTTTCCGTTCTTCTCGCGCGTATCCCCCAGCCATTCGCGTGAACGTGATGAACTATTGCCCATCAGCAGAGCGTTCTGCAGAATGGTACCGGTCACACCTGCTTTTCGAATCTAGTCGGCCATCTCCTGAGTGTCAATTTTCGACACGCCGGTTCCGACGCGAGCACGGGTACTCATCAGTCAGTTTTGGGGGAGGCGGCGCGAGCGCCGTCGGGAACATCCATGCCGATCAGGATCGTCGATCTAGCGATCGAGGACATCCGTTTTCCGACGTCGCAACTGCTCGACGGTTCCGACGCGATGAATCCCGATCCGGATTACTCCGCCGCGTATGTCGTGCTCAAGACCAGTCAGCCCGGCCTGGAAGGTCATGGCCTGACCTTCACCATCGGCCGCGGCAACGACATCGTCTGCACTGCCCTGCATGCCATGCGTCATCTGCTCATCGGGCTCGAACTCGAGTGGATCGCCGCGGACATGGGGCGCTTCTGGCGTCACGTCACCTCCGACAGCCAGCTACGCTGGATCGGCCCCGACAAGGGCGCGATTCATCTCGCCACGGGCGCCATCATCAATGCGGCCTGGGATCTGTGGGCGAAGTGGGTCGGCAAACCGGTGTGGCGGCTCGTCGCCGACATGAGCCCTGAAGAACTCGTTCGCTGCATCGATCTGCGATACCTCACCGATTGCATCACGCCCGAGGAGGCCCTGGAACTGCTGCGCGAGCGCGCCGTCGGCAAACAGCAGCGCCTCGAGCATCTCGAACGCCACGGTTATCCCTGCTACACCACGTCGGCCGGCTGGCTCGGCTATTCCGACGAAAAGCTGCGCCGCCTGTGCCAGCAGGCCGTGGACGCCGGCTTCAGTCACGTGAAGATGAAGGTCGGGCGCGATCTCGAAGACGACAAGCGTCGCCTGCGCATCGCACGCGAGGTACTCGGACCCGATCGTCATCTCATGATCGACGCCAATCAGATCTGGGAAGTGCCGCAGGCCATCGACTGGGTGCGCGAACTGTCCTTTGCCAGGCCATGGTTCATCGAAGAGCCGACCAGCCCCGACGATGTGGAAGGCCACCGCGCGATCCGCCAGGCCATTGCGCCGGTGCGGGTGGCCACCGGCGAGATGTGCCAGAACCGCATCGTGTTCAAGCAGTTCATCATGCGTGGTGCCATCGACGTCGTGCAGATCGATGCGTGCCGTCTCGGCGGCGTCAATGAAGTGCTCGCCGTGCAGCTGATGGCCGCGAAATACGGACTGCCTGTCTGCCCGCACGCCGGCGGCGTCGGCCTGTGCGAATACGTCCAGCACCTCTCGATGATCGACTATCTGTGCATTGCCGGTACACTCGAAGGTCGGGTGATCGAATACGTCGATCACCTGCACGAACACTTCGAAGATCCCTGCGTGATCCGCAACGCGGCCTACATGCCGCCGCAC
Organism: Povalibacter sp.; assembly: GCA_035761425.1. Classification (GTDB taxonomy): domain Bacteria; phylum Pseudomonadota; class Gammaproteobacteria; order Steroidobacterales; family Steroidobacteraceae; genus Steroidobacter. The sequence continues at coordinate 795 of DASTRD010000101.1, read as the reverse complement.
AGACCCGGATTTTCGATCGAGATGAAGGCGGCCTCGCGGGAGAGATATCGGTGGAAGAACATGTGACGAGGGTGACGAGAGTCACGCGAGTGACGCGGGTCGGGAAAGGCCCGCACTCCGGTTCGCTCGATTCCTTTCCGTCCCCGTGATCGCTCTTAATCACTCCCGTCACTCCGTCACTCTCGTCACTCCCGTCACCCCTCTTAATCCATGCGCCTCTCCAGCAAACGTGCCCTCATCACTGCCGCCGGCCAGGGCATTGGCCGGGCCTGTGCCGTTGCGTTCGCGCGCGAAGGGGCGCAGGTGCTGGCGACCGATGTGAGTGCCGCGAGTCTCGAGTCGCTCGCGGCCGAAGGTCATCCCGAACTCAGCGTCGCCACGCTCGATGTGCTGGACGCAAATGCGATCGCGGCGCTCGCGGCGCGCCATTCGGACGCTGCCAGCGCATTCAATGTCATCTTCAACTGCACAGGCGTGGTTCATCCAGGAACGCTGCTGGAGTGCACCGAACAGCAACTGCAGTTCGCATGGGATCTGAATGTCGCGGCCGCCTTTCGGGTCTGCAAAGCGTTCCTGCCAGCCATGGTGGCGCACGGTGGCGGCTCCATCATCAATATGTCGTCGATTGCCTCGAGCGTGAAGGCAGTGCCGAACCGCTTCGCTTACAGCACCACCAAGGCCGCCGTCATCGGTCTCACCAAGTCCATCGCGATGGACTTCATCGGTCAGGGCGTTCGCTGCAACGCCATCTGTCCGGGTACCGTGGAGACGCCCTCGCTGATCGAGCGCATTGCG
>DASTRD010000100.1:0-16298 GCA_035761425.1 Povalibacter sp. | reverse complement strand
CGCACGCTTCAGCCCGCCATGTGTCCTGAACCAGTGCTGCGTATCGCGTGCCAGCACGTCGCTCCAGATGTAGGCGTAGTAGCCCGCCGAATAACCCATCGGACTGGAGAAGATGTGCGAGAAGTAAGTCGAGCGGTAGCGTGGCGGGATGGGCGCGAATGCCACGCCGTCCTGCTTGAGTGCGTTGGCTTCAAACTCGGCGGCAGCCTCGGGAGCCGGTATCTGGTCCACAGGCAACTGATGCCAGCGCTGATCGAGCATCGCGGCTTCGAGATATTCCAGCGTCGCAAATCCCTGGTTGAACTTCGTTGAGGCCAGCACCTTGTCCATCAAGGCCCGTGGCATGGGCTCGCCGGTCTGGTAGTGGCGCGCGTAATTGGCGAGCACGCGCGGGTCGGTCGCCCACATCTCGTTGTACTGCGAAGGGAACTCGACGAAATCGCGCGGCACGTTGGTGCCGGAGAACTGCGGATAGTGCACATCGGAGAACAGGCCGTGCAGCGCATGGCCGAATTCGTGAAAGGCCGTCGTCACTTCATCGAAGGTGAGCAGCGTCGGCTCACCTGCGGGCGGTTTCGGAATGTTGAGATTGTTCGTGACCAGCGCGTGGGTGCCGAAGAGCCGGGACTGATCGACCAGGCCGTTCATCCACGCGCCGCCACGCTTGTTGGGACGTGCGTACCAGTCGAACATCGCAAGACCCAGCGGCGAGCCATCGGCGTTCCACACCTCAAAGACACGCACGTCGGGTTCATAGACCGGCAGATCCTTGCGTTCCTTGAACGTGATGCCGTAGAGCTCATGCGCGGCGAACAGCACGCCATCCACCAGCACGCGATTGGCTTCGAAATACGGACGTACCTGCGATTCATCGTACGAGTACCGTGCGGCGCGTACCTGCTCGGCATAGAAGTCCCAGTCCCATGGGGCGAGCTGGAACGATGCTTCGCCCTTGGCCTTCGCCTGCGCATCGATGAGCTTCTGGATTTCGGCCGCTTCGCTGCGGGCATTCTTCAATGTGGCCGGCGCGAGCTGCGCCAGCATCTTGTTGACCGCGTCCGGTGTCAGTGCGGTTTCGTCTTCGGTGATGTATGCGGCATGGGTCGGATAGCCGAGCAGCGTGGCCCGCTGTGCGCGCAGCTTCACGATCTGTGAAATCAGGCCGGTCGTATCGAACTCACCGCCCCAGCCGCGTGCGAGCGACGCCTTGTAGATGCGTTCGCGGCTGGCGCGATTCTTCAACGACGACAGCGGGGGCTGGCCTGTCGTGTTCAGCAGGGTGATGACCCACTTGCCTTCCAGATTGCGCGTCTTCGCAGCTTCGGCTGCCGTGGCAATCTGTTCGGGCGACAGACCATCGAGGTCCGCAACGTTGTCGAACACCACGGCTGCTGCGTTCACGCCCTTGAGAACGGTCTGGCTGAACTGGGTGGTGAGCGTGGAGAGCTGCTCGTTCAGTTGCTTGAGCCTGGTCTTGTCCGCATCCGACAGCCTGGCGCCGGCGCGCACGAAGGTGATGTAGTAACGCTCGAGCAGACGCAACGATTCGGGATCCAGTTCCAGCGAAGCGCGCTTGTCGTACAGCTCATTGATGCGCGCGAACAATGCGGCATTGAGATAGATGGAGTCCGAATGCGCCGAGAGCCTGGGCGCGAGCTCCGCCTGGAGCTTCTCCAGATCCGGATTCGTGTTGGACGATGTCATGTAGAAGAACACGTTCGAGGCGCGCGTCAGCGTCTGACCGGAACGTTCCAGCGCAACGATGGTATTGGCGAAAGTGGGCGCAGCCGGATTGTTCGCAATCGCCTCGATTTCGCGCCTCTGCTGCACCATGCCTTCTTCGATGGCCGGGCCATAGTCGGCATTGGTGATCTTGTCGAAAGGCGGCAGCTCGTACGGCAGCGTGCTGCGCGTGAGCAGCGGATTGTCCGTGGCGGCGGGTGCAGTGGCGTTCATGTCGTTGGCAGAACTCTGTGCAGCGGCAAGCAGTAACAACAGCGCGGCGGAAAGCGGGCGACGGACATTCATGGCATTCCTTCGTGACAACGTCGTAATTGCTCGCACCGGAAATGGCGGCGAGATGACGTCGCAGAGTAGCCGGGTTTCGCCAATTCTCAACCCGGCCACACCCTCAATTCGTCGCAACGAATGCCCTGAGCGGAGCGCGCCGCCACGTTGTATACCATTGGAATAAAGGTGACGAGTGGAAGAAGGGTGACGAGCAAGAGGCTTGCACCTGAACCGGCGTCCGCTTTCGGTTACCTGTTACCTGTTACCTGTTACCTGTCACCTCCATTCAGGCCGCCTCAGCTTCCGTCGCCGGCAGCTTCTCGATGGTGGCATTTGCAGCCATGAGATTTTTCTCGCCCACGCCGTTGCCGTAAGCCAGCCCTTCTGCGTAAACGAACTCCACGTCGGTGATGCCGATGAACCCGAGGAACTGTCGCAGGTAGGGTGTCTGCGTATCGGCCGCGCCGCTGTAGATGCCGCCGCGCGTGATGAATACATACACCTGCTTGCCCTTGATCAGACCTTCCGGACCGCTCGCGGTATAGCGGAACGTCACGCCGGCGCGGGCGATGTGATCGAAGTACGAGCGCAATGTCGACGGCACGCTGAAGTTGTACATCGGCACTGCCATGACAATGGTGTCCGCATCGCGCAGCTCATCGATCAGCGCATCCGACAGTGCGAGGGCTGCCTGTTGATCGCTGGTGCGTTCCCCGTCGCTGGCGGCGAAGGCTGCGAATCGCTCCGCCGTGAGATGAGGCACGGTGTCCCGCGACAGGTCGCGCGTGACGATGCGGCCACCTGGATTGTTCCTGAGCCAGCGTTCCACAAAGCGATCGGCGAGCTGCGACGACTGTCCCTTCGAGCCCTGCAGGCTGGTCTGGATCCTGAGCAGTGTTTTCATGAAGGCACTCCGGGTGATTGGGTGCCTGTGATTTGATGATTGAATGGATAGATAAAAAAGAACAATATTTCGCTCAGATCCATCTAATGGATAGATATATGGCCGCAGATCCCAGGGAAAATGAAGCGCTTGTCCCGCGAATTTCCCTCGAACAATGGCGCTGCCTGGTCGCCGTCGTCGAGGCGGGCGGGTATGCGCAGGCGGCCGAAGTGCTGCACAAGAGCCAGTCCTCAGTGACCTATGCCGTGCAGAAGCTCGAGGAAATGCTGAACGTGGACGCCTTCGAAATCCGCGGCCGCAAGGCGTTTCTGACCCCGACCGGCCAGATGCTGTATCGACGGGCGCGCAGCTTGCTGGAAGACGCAGGCGGAATGGAGCGCGCCGCCCGCAAGTTGTCGGCCGGCTGGGAAGCCGAAATTGCCATTGCGGTGGAGATCGTGTTTCCGACCTGGCTGCTGCTCGATTGCCTGAATCGTTTCAGCAACGAGAGCCCGCAGACGCGTATCGAGCTGTTCGAAACAGTGATTGGCGGCACGTCCGAAGCCATCGTCAGCGGCCGTGCCGATCTCGCCATCGCCCCGACCGTTCCCACCGGTTTTTCCGGCGAACCGCTGTGGACAGCTCGCTTCATTCCGGTGGCGCATCCGGATCATCCGTTGCATCACCTCGGGCGCGACATCACGCTGCGCGATCTGCGCAAGCATCGGCATCTCGTGGTCCGCGATTCGGGCACACATCGCGACCGGAAGGCGGCCACTGTCGAAGTGGAGCGACGCTGGACGGTAACCAATGTGTCCACGTCGATCGGTGCCGTGTGTCGCGGATACGGCTTTGCGTGGTTCCCGGAAGAGAAGATCCGCCACGAACTGGCTGCGGGACAGTTGAAGCCGTTGCCGTTGCGCGATGGACGTGAGCGCTCCGTGCCCATCTATCTCATCTACACCGACCGTGATGCTGCCGGACCCGGCACTTTGCGACTGGCGCAGATCATCCGCGAGGGCGTGAGCGAGGGATGCAAGCGTGCGGAGGCATCGCAGGCCGCGCAGTGATCGCAGGTTCACGCATTATCGAAGCGCGCAGAACAGGGCTGCATGCGATGAGACTGCCGCGCCAATCACAGTCCATATGCCAAAGACGCCGAGCAGCACGCTGCTCGCCACGCGCCATGCAGGGCGATGCAGCCGGCTCTGAATCTGTCCTGCAAACATCGTCGCACCCAGCATCGAAGGCAGCGTTCCGACGCCGTAGGCAAACAGAATCGCGGCACCCGTAAGCGCGCTGCCGCTCATGGCTGCGAACAACAACATCGAGTACACCAGACCGCAGGGCAGCCAGCCCCACAACAATCCGAGTGTGAGTGCCGCACGCGCATCGCCATCAGTGGCTTGCCGTATGGCGAGCGGTCGCAGCAGCGTCCAGAACCGGGCGCCGGCCCGCTCCAGTACGGCGAGCGCATTCCAGTGCAGCGCGATGCGGGCGGCAATCAGTACCATGAGAACGCCGCTGGCGATGCGCAGCACGTGAACGATCGCGCTGCTGCGATCGAGCCACTGCACACCAGCGCCCAGTCCACCGCACACCGCTCCCGCCAGTGCATAGCCTCCGAGTCGACCGACGTGGTACAGCGAAGCGGCCTGTGCCCGGGACATTGCACTGGCGCCACCGCCCGCTCGCAATCCGAGCGCGCCCGCCATGCCGCCGCACATCGCCAGACAGTGCACGCTGCCGGCCAGTCCTGCGAGCGTGGCGGAAGCAATGCTGATGACGGCGATGTGGTTCATTGCGGCGAATCGTCGGGCGTGGAGGATTCGCGCAGAACTTCCCACCCCGGTGATTCCATATCATCGAACTGCCCGCTGCCCACGGCCCAGAAGAATCCCCACAGCCCGAACGCAACCAGCGCCAGACTCAGCGGCACCAGGATGAACAGGATGTTCATGACGACACTCCACCTGCCATGGAAGGCGACAACGAGGCCCACCGCGTCGCATCGGCTCTTCGCTTGTCATCGGACTCACGCGGCAACAACCGCGTCGCATTCATGACGACCAGAATCGAACTCAGCGACATGCCGAGCGCTGCGACCCAGGGCGGTATCGCTCCGAGGGCCGCGAGCGGCAGCGAACCGAAGTTCCAGGCGGCCGCCCAGCACAGGTTCTGACGTGCGATACGGCGCATGCGCCGGGCAACGGCGATGGCGTGCGGCACGACATTGAGATCTTCCGCGGTGAGAATCATGTCGGCGCTGGCGTGTGCCAGTGCGGTGCCGCGTCCCATGGCGATGGAAACATCGGCGGCAGCGAGCACAGGCGCGTCGTTGACTCCGTCGCCCAGCATCAGCACCCGATGGCCCTGTTGCTGCAGCGATTGCAGATGCGCGAGCTTGTGCTGAGGAGAGCACGCGGCGAAACGCCTCGTGATACCGCAGGCGTCGGCGACGGCAGCCACGCTCGAGCGTCGATCGCCGCTCAATATCGAGGCGAGCACACCCTGCCGGCGCAGTGCACCAATCGCATCCGGCACGTGCTCGCGTAACTCATCTGCGAGTTCGAATTGCATGAGCACGCGGGTGGCATCACCGAGCGTGACGAGTGTTGCGCCAGTGCAGGGGGGCGCGAGAGTGGCAGCGCCTTCACGGTGCCAGGCAGCAACGAACTGCGGCGTGCCGATGCGATAGCGTCGACCCTGCACCGTGCCTTCGATGCCAGCGCCAGCGACCGTGACGACCTCGGTGGCGACGGCAGTGCCGGCGCGTCCGATGGCGCGTGCAATCGGATGTTCCGATGCTGCTTCCAGCGCTGCTGCCACGGCCAGGCACTGCGCAGGGTCCGCTCTCTGCGCCGCGATGTATCGCGTCAGGCGCACCTGACCGCGGGTCAGCGTACCGGTCTTGTCGAACACCGCGCGGTCGACGTCGGCCAGCCGCTCGAGCGCATCGGGATGTGTGACCAGAACGCCGCGACGCGCCAGGTTGGCGATCGCCGCAGATACGGCGGCTGGAATCGCAATCGCAAATGCGCAGGGACAGGCCACCACCAGCACCGCGAGTGTCGCATCGAACGCGCGCGCCGGATTTACGAACCACCATGTCAATGCCGTGATTGCTGCTGCTGACACCACGGCCCAGAGGAAGCGCACCGATGCTGCATCGGCCGCCGCGGTGATGCGCGGTCGTTGTGCCTGCGCGCGCTGCATGAGCGACACCACGTGCGCGAGCGTCGAAGCGTGTGCCAGCGTCGTGACCGCCATGCGCAGCGGGCTGCCGACGTTGACGCTGCCGCCACTCAACAACTGGCCCTGCTGTCTGTGAACCGCAGCCGACTCGCCGGTCAGCAGGGATTCGTCCACCTGCGCGTGAGCATCCAGCAGTTCGCCATCTGCGGGCAGCACCTCACCGCGCCTGACGAGCACGGTATCCCCGGGGCGCAGAGTGGCCACCGGGACATCGAATGCTGCGTCGTTTTCGAGTCGATGTGCGATCGCGGGCATCTGACGTGCGAGCGCATCGGTGATGCTGGTAGTGCGGTGACGCACGCTCATCTGGATGAAGCGACCCAGGGTCACGAAGAAGATGAACATGGTGACCGAGTCGAAATAGACCTCGCCGGTATTGCCGTGGAAGGTATTCCAGACACTGGCGCCGAAGGCGAGCAGCAAAGCGAGCGCCACGGGCACGTCCATGCCGAGTGTCCGGCTGACCAGCGCGCGCCATGCGTTCGCGAAGATCGGCAGGCCGGCGTAGCACATCACCGGTGCTGCCACCAGCATGCTGACCATGCGGAAGAATTCGAGCAGCGTGGGATCGATGGCTTCACCGCGGATCTGTGCGCTGTAGGCGGCGAAGGCGAACATCATCACCTGCATCATGCCGAAGCCCGAGACCGCCAGACGCCGCAGAGTGGCGCGACGTTCCTGTTGCTGACGCTCGACCACGCGCGAATCGCCGGGCGGAAAGGGCCGGTAGCCTGCGCGTGCAATGCTGCGCATGATGTCAGCGAGGTTCAGCGTGTCGCGTCGCCACTCGACATGTACGCGCGCGGTCGCTGCATTGACGGACACTCGCACGACGCCGTCGCACTGGCGGACCATCCTGTCGATCAGCCAGGCACAGGCCGCACAACGGATGCCGTCGACGCCAAGCGTGGCGCGATCGAGATCTCCCTGCGACGAAACGATGCCGGCCGCGATCCCGGCCTGTGCATAGGCAGACCAGGCGTCATCCGCCAGAACCGTCTCATCGGGACGCTGGGGTCGGCCCGAACGCACTTCGTAGTACTGCTCGAGTCCCGCACCGGCGATCAACTCGGCGACCGCTCGACAGCCCGCGCAGCACACGGGCTCATCGCGACCATTGATGTGCGCGACCAGCCGGGACGTCCCGAGCGGTTCGCTGCAATGAAAACACAAGCTGTTCACGGCGTGACTGGCGCAATGAATCGCGCTTTGGCGACCGTGCGGATCCGTTCATCGTCATCCGCCGTGACGATGACGCGGATGTCGCGGCCGCCTTGCACCGAGCCGCTGGGCACACGCAGGCGCACTGCCAGGCTCAGTCCTTCGCCGGCGCCGATGCTGGGTGCCGCGTTGTCGGTGTCTATCTGGACGTCGGGCAATCCTTCGACAGCCAGATGCAGCGTGTGTGCACGTTCATCCTTGTTGACGAAGCGGATGGTGTAGACGTTCTCCAGCGTCGTCGCGTCCACCTGCCGGTACAGCGCATTGCGATCGCGCAGCACGTCCACTTCGACCAGGCGACGGTGGCCTGTCGCGAACGCAAAAGCAGCAATGAGCAGCAGCAGCAGGCAGCCATAGATGATGGTTCGCGGCCGCAGGATGCGGGTGCGCTCGCCTTCCATGGAAGCCTGCGTCGCATAGCGAATCAGGCCACGGGGCGACTGCATGCGATCCATGACGTCATCGCAGGCGTCGATACACGCGGCGCAGGCGATGCATTCAAGCTGCAGCCCTTTGCGGATGTCGATGCCGGTCGGACACGCCTGCACGCACAGCGTGCAATCGATGCAATCGCCAAGTCCCTGAGCACGCGCGTCCGTGCCGCGGCGGCGCGAACCGCGCGGTTCGCCGCGCGCTGCATCGTAGGAGATGATCAGCGTATTGCGGTCGAACATGGCGCCCTGGAAGCGCGCGTACGGACACATGTACTTGCACACCTGTTCGCGCATGTAGCCGGCGTTGCCGTACGTTGCGAAGCCGTAGAACAACGACCAGAACAGCTCCCAGCCGCCGAGTTCCCCGGCCAGTGCATCGGGAAACAGTTCGCGCACGGGCGTGAAGAAGCCGACGAAGGTCACGCCGGTGAACAATGCAAGACCGATCCACAGCACCTGCTTGGAGGTTTTTCTCCACAGCTTGTTGAACGTCCAGGGACCTGCGTCCAGCTTGATGCGCTGCTGCCGGTTGCCTTCGGTCAGGCGTTCCATCCAGACGAAGATTTCCGTCCACACGGTCTGCGGACACGCATAGCCGCACCACAGACGTCCGGCCAGCGCCGTGAAGAAGAACAGCGAGAGCGCGGCGATCACCAGCATCCACGTCAGCAGGTAGAAGTCCTGCGGGAAAAACGTCAGGGCGAAGATGTGGAACTTGCGTTGCGGCAGATCGAACAGCACGGCCTGGCGGCCGTTCCATTGCAGCCATGGCAGCGCGTAGAAGATGCCAAGCAGCACGCACGTGGCGATGACACGCAGTGTGTTGAAACGTCCTCTGACCTCGCGTGCGTGGATCTTCTGCGAAACCGCATACAGCCCGACATCCGGATCGCTCGCGGCCATCAGAGGTCGTCCTGCGCAGGCCGCCTGTCGATCATCCAGGCCGTGACCAGGGAGGCGACGCTGCAGAGAATCCAGAAAAAGAAGAATCCGCAGGCATAACCGGTCATGCGATCGGCCAGCCAGGGTGGCGGCGCATCGTCATGAGCGAGCAGCACGGGATCGAAGAGCGCGAAGAACACCATCGTGCCGATGCACGCGGTGAGAAACGCCGCCCAGAGCAACAGGGCAATGTCGCGTGCAGGCAGCGATGAGCGAGGTCGCGATGCCGCTTGCGGATCAGGGTGCACCACCGTTGCCACCTGCTGCGCCGGCGTCCGGCGGTGATTCTGCGAACCGCGGATTCGACAGGTTCAATACATAGGCGGCCAGGAGCCTGACCTTGGTGTCGCCGAGCAACGGCGCATGCGCCGGCATGATGCTTTCGCGGCCGTTTTTGATGGTGGCAGTCACCGAAGCGAAATCGCCGCCGAAGAGCCAGGTCTTGTCGGTGAGATTCGGCGCACCGAGCAACTGATTGCCCGTGGCGTCTGCGCCGTGACAGGCAGCGCAGACAGTCGCAAACCGCTCCTTGCCCGCAGCGACCCAGTCGGCGGGTGCCTGCACACCGCTCAGGCTGAGCACGTAGGCGGCCACTTCGTTCACACCTTCATCGCCAAGTACCGGCCCGAGCGCAGGCATGACGGCGTGACGGCCATTGGCGATGGTCTCATGCACCGCGTCTGCGGAGCCGCCCCACAGCCAGTCGCCATCCGTCAGATTCGGAAAGCCTTTCGCGCCGCGTGCATCCGATCCATGACAGGTCGAGCAGTTGGCACCGAACAGATTCTTCGCCATGGACATTGCCGCCGGATTGGCCGCGAGTTCCTGCAGCGGCGCGCCGTGCAGCGTGGCGAGTTGCTGATCGAGCACAGCCTGCTGCGTGGCCATCTGCGCTGCGTACTGGCCGGCCGAACTCCACTGCTTTGCGCCCGCGAAATTGCCGAGGCCGGGAAAGAAGTACAGGTACACGGCGCCGAACAGAACCGTGCCGATGAACAGCCCCAGCCACCAGCGCGGCAGGGGATTGTTGTATTCCTCCAGATCCCCGTCCCACACGTGGCCGGTGCGTTGCGAATCTTCAGTGGGAGCAGCGTGCGACTGGTTGCCCCGGGTGCGCGCGGTCCACCACATCAGCCACAGGCAGGCGAGGATGTTGATCGCAGTGAAGATCGCAATGAAAAGACTGACGGGCTCACTCATGAACGTTCACTCCGTGGCGGCTCATCGCTGAGCGGCAGCATGGCCGCGCTGCGAAAATCCGGCTCGCGGTGTTTGCTCCAGGCCCAGAACCACAGGGCGAGAAAGGCGATGAACAGAACTGCGGTCAGCAGTCCGCGAAACATTCCCAGAGTCATTGCTGCCCCTTCGCTGCGGGTGTGTTGCCGTTGAACCTGAGTCCCTGCAGATACGCGATCAGCGCATCCATCTCCGTGCGACCGGCCACTGCCTGCGGTGCTTCCGCAATCTCCGCATCGCTGTAGGGAACGCCGATCTGGCGCAGCTTCTGCATCTTGGTCTGTGTGAGAGCCGGGTTGAGCTCGCGCTGTGCGAGCCAGGGAAAGCCGGGCATGTTCGATTCCGGCACCACATCGCGCGGATTCGTCAGATGCACACGCTGCCATTCGTCCGTGTAGCGTCCGCCCACGCGTGCCAGATCCGGGCCCGTGCGCTTGGAACCGAACTGGAACGGATGGTCGTACACCGCCTCGCCCGCTTCGGAGTAGTGGCCGTAGCGCTCGGTTTCGGCCGGCAGGGGGCGCACCATCTGCGAATGGCAGTTGTAGCAACCTTCGCGCACGTAGACATCGCGCCCTTCCAGTGCGAGTGCCGAATACGGTTTTACGCCCGGGCCGGGCTCGACCACTGAACGCTGCGCATACAGCGGCACGATTTCGACCAGACCGCCGATGCTGATGACCAGCACGATGAGCGCACCCATCAGGCCGATCTTCTTTTCAATGAGTTCGTGGGACATAGGAGAGGGTGACGGGGTAACGGAGTCAGATAAGTGATGAAGGTGATGGAGGTGATGAAAGTGATGAAAGTGATGGAGGCCGGGAGCGCGATCGATGCGGTCTCTGCATTACTGCGTCACTCCCGTCACCTCGCTACTTCACTTCTGCCTCACGCCGGCTCCATGACCGCGACGTCCGTTGGCTGCGTCTCGCGGACGGTGCGCCACACGTTCCAGGCCATGATGAGCATGCCGGTAAGGAACATGAGGCCGCCGGCGAGGCGCACGGCGTAGTACGGATAAGTGGCCTTGAGCGCTTCGACGAAGGTGTAGGTCAGCGTGCCGTCGGTGTTCACGGCGCGCCACATGAGGCCCTGCATCACACCGGCGATCCACATGGAGCTGACGTACAGCACGATGCCGATGGTGGCGACCCAGAAGTGCGCATCCATGAGCTTTACGCTGTACATCTGCGTCTTGCCGAACAGTTTCGGGATGAGCTGGTACAGCGATGCAATGGAGATGAAGGCGACCCAGCCGAGCGCGCCGGAGTGCACGTGGCCGATGGTCCAGTCGGTGTAGTGCGAAAGCGCATTCACCGTCTTGATCGACATCATCGGTCCTTCGAACGTGGACATGCCGTAGAAGGACAGCGACACGACCAGGAATTTCATGACCGGATCGGTGCGCAGCTTGTGCCACGAACCGGACATGGTCATCAGACCGTTGATCATGCCGCCCCATGACGGCGCGAGCAGGATCAGCGAGAACACCATGCCGAGCGATTGCGCCCAGTCGGGCAGCGAGGTGTAGTGCAGATGATGCGGGCCCGCCCACATATAGATGGAGATCAGCGCCCAGAAGTGCACGATGGACAGGCGATACGAATAGATGGGGCGGCCCACCTGCTTGGGCACCACGTAGTACATCATTCCGAGGAAGCCCGCGGTCAGGAAGAAGCCCACCGCGTTATGGCCGTACCACCATTGCACCATCGCATCGACGACACCGGCGTACACGATGTACGACTTGGTCGCAGACACAGGCACTGCAACGTTGTTGACGATATGCAGTACCGCGATCGTGATGATGTACGCCGCAAAGAACCAGTTGGCGACGTAGATGTGCTTCACCTTGCGCCTGGCGATGGTGCCGAAGAACACGATGCCGTAGGCAATCCAGACGATCGCGATGAGCAGATCGATGGGCCATTCCAGCTCGGCATACTCCTTGCTCTGCGTGATACCGAGCGGCAACGTGACGGCAGCCGCAACGATCACGACCTGCCATCCCCAGAAGGTGAAGGCTGCGAGTTTGTCGCAGAACAGACGCGTGTGACACGTGCGCTGCACGATGTAATAGGACGAAGTGAACAGTGCCGAACCGCTGAATGCGAAGATCACTGCGTTGGTGTGCAGCGGACGCAACCGGCTGTACGTGAGATACGGAATGTCGAAATTCAGCGCAGGCCACAGCAGCTGCGCCGCAATGAACACGCCGACCGCCATGCCGACGATGCCCCAGACCACCGTCATGATGGCGAACTGGCGAACCACGCGGTCGTTGTAAGTGGCGGCAGGCTTCGATGCCGTATCGGTCATGGAGGGAGACTCTGTTGATGTTCGTTGGCGCGCATGCGCGCGAGCGAACACTACCGATGTCGCGGTCGCGGGGGATTACGGGGAGCCCGAGAAGTACTGCGCGGTATCACGGAGAGCGACGCGGCCCGCCGCGAATTCCGTGATGCGATTCAAACGCCACTTTCAGCGGGTAAGACTTCCCCTGAGCCTGAGAGAGAAGGGGAACCCGAGAAAGACATCGGGCTGGCGACGAGGCAGCGATGACGAGAGCGGCGCCGGCCCACCGCTCAGGCCGGCGATATTTTTCCTTTTCCCCCGGACCCGAGTACCCGTGAGGATTTCCTGACTCAGGCGGGAGCGGTCTGACCGGTGCGTACGACACTCTCGATGCGGTGATGCGAGCGCCAGACTTCTTCGAGCATCGCGTCGATGCCATCGCCGATTACTCGCACGACACACATGGGACGTTCGCGCGAGTGCAGGGAGGTGAAACTGGAAATGCGCAACTGATGGCGCGCGGCGAGATCTGCGATAAAGGGCAGGATGTCTTCGCCGGCAGAGATATCGAAGGTGATGCGCGCCCCCGGGCTCGACAGATCGAACAGCGCAATGAATGCCTCGAACACGTCCGACTCGGTGATCAGTCCTACCAGTGTCGTGCCGCGCAGCACCGGCAATGCGCCGACCTTGCACTCGCGCATGATGGCGGCCACGGCTTCGATGGGCGTATCTGCGCGCGTCGTCATGGGGTCGGGCGTCATGGCTTCGCCGACGGTGCGCGCGGTCGTTGCGCGCGCAATGTCAGTCCTGGAAAGAATGCCGACCAGTCTCGGTTCGCCTTCGAAGGTCGCCAGCACCGGCAGACGACGGAAATTGTTCTGCGTCATGATCGTTGCTGCTGTCGTCAGCGCCGTCTGCGGCTCGACAGTGATCAGGTCCTGCGTCATCCACATACCTACGAACATGAGCTCCTCCCGGCTTTGCCCCTGAATTCTGTATCGGCAGGTCGTGGCGGAACTGAGCTGACCCTGCAGTACTGACGAGCAGCTCACATATGGCGGGCGCCTTATGACAGCAATTCAGATGGCACGCGAGAACCCTGCGGCCTGCGCCTTGAGGTACGCATCGAAGACCATGGCGATGTTCCGCAGCAGCAGCCGACCGGCCGGCGTCACGGCGACGCCATGCGCGCATTGCATCAGCAGTCCATCCGCATGCATGGGTGCCAGCCGTTTCAGCTCATCGGAAAAATAGCTGCGGAAATCGATGCAGTGGTCCTGTTCGATCCGGCCGAAATCGAGTTGGCCGCCGCACATGATCTGCTGGATGACGTCGCGACGGACGCGGTCATCGCTGTTCAGTCTGATGCCTTTGCGGATCGGTAACTGGTGACGTTCGAGGCACGCGTGGTACTCAGCGAGATCGCGGGCGTTCTGGGTGTGGCAATCGCCGATCGTGCCGATGGCGCTCACGCCCAGGCCGATCAGGTCGCACTGGGCGTGTGATGAATAGCCCTGGAAGTTTCGCTGCAGCGTGCCGGCCTGCATCGCCTGTGTCAGCCCGTCGTCGGGCAGCGCGAAATGGTCCATGCCGATATGAACATAGCCGGCCGCCTGCAGACGCTGCACCGTGAGTTCCAGCAGTGCCAGGCGCTGCGCGGGCGCAGGCAGTTCCGCGGGGTCGATCTGGCGCTGAGCCTTGAAGAGCGCAGGCAGATGCGCATAGCCGTAAGTGGCAATGCGGGTCGGTCGCAGCGCCACGACTTCATCCAGCGTGCGCGCAAATCCCGTCGTCGTCTGGCGCGGCAGTCCGTAGATGAGATCGAAGCTGATCTCGCGGATGCCATGCTGCCGCGCGTGCGCAACGACACTGCGTGTGTCTTCCAGCGGTTGAATGCGATTCACCGCCGCCTGCACGGCCGGGTCGAAATCCTGGATGCCGAGGCTGAGACGATTGAAGCCCAGGCGCGCGAGACCTTCGATCATGGCGGCGTCGACGGTGCGCGGATCGATCTCGATGGAATATTCGCGATCGTCCGCAGCGACCAGCGCGAATGCCTGCCGCAGACGGCCGAGCACTTGTTCGAGCTGGGCAAGGGTCAGAAAGGTCGGCGTGCCGCCGCCGAAGTGCAGTTGCCGTACCGGCCGGTGTGCACCGAAGAGCGCTGCCTGCAGCTCGATTTCATGACAAAGCGCTGCGACGTAACGCTGTGCCTTGAGCGGGTTGCGTGTGATGACGCGATTGCATCCGCAATAGAAGCAGGGACTCGCGCAGAACGGCACGTGCACATAGATCGACAGAGGCGTCTGCTGCGAGTTGCTGAGCAGCGCCGCGGTGCGATACGACTGAGCATCGAACGGCTGGAACTGCGCAGCCGTGGGATACGACGTATAGCGCGGACCCTGGCGATCGTAGCGCCGGATCAACTCTGCATCGAAGCGGGTGTCGAAGGTCACGGCAGTCTGCTGAACAATGGCGTTGATCGCAGAGTGCAGGGAGGCGGCGGGGACTCCTATCCGGTGTGCCCGCCATCCTTACGGGGTGTCCGCAACGGCGGGAGCGTCGTTACATGGACGCGGCTATTTCGTCATCGCCGAAACAGCATGGCTGCATGAACTGCAGCCCGTAGTGTCAGGCTTCGCCGCTCAGCTTGAGGTGCATCTTCACCAGATGCGCCACCGAACGCGCGCCCATCTTTTCCATCACATTGGCGCGATGGATTTCCACGGTGCGTTCACTCAGCCCAAGATCGATGGCAATGACCTTGTTGGCCTTGCCGTCCACCACCAGTCCCATCACCTCACGCTCGCGTGGCGTCAGGGATTCGGCGCGGCGTTTCAGATCGGCCTGCTGATCGAGCATGGCGCGGTTCTCACCGTCCTGCTTGATGGCGGCATTGATCCGGTCGAGCAGATCCTGGTCGCGAAACGGCTTCTGCAGAAAATCGAAGGCACCGTCCTTCATTGCCTGCACGGCCATCGGAATGTCGCCGTGCCCGGTCACCAGAATCACCGGCAGGATCGAACCGCGCCGGTTGAGTTGCTGCTGCACTTCGAGGCCGCTCATCTGCGGCATGCGCACGTCGAGGACGACGCAGGCGTGTTGTTCGGGATCGTACTTCTCGAGGAAGTCCGTGGGTCTGGCAAACGCCATGGCCTGATAGCCGACCGTGGTCATCAGGACGGTCAGTGCGCGGCGCATGCCTTCATCGTCATCGACGATGTAGATGACCGGTTTGCGTCTGACGTCTTTGCTGGGCGTACTCATCTGGAGGGTGTCTCAACCGCCGCGGGTAGCGAGAACCAGAAGCAGGTGCCGCCCGCTGCCAGTTCCCTGACGCCGATATTGCCCTGGTGAGCTTCGATGATGGCGCGGCTCGATGCAAGTCCGAGCCCGGTACCCTGGCGTTTGGTCGTGAAGAAGGGGCGGAAGAGTTGCGTGCGTTGTTCTTCGGTGAGTCCGATGCCATGGTCTTCGACGCTGGTGCGGACTTCATACTTGTCGCCGCTCAGCGCGACGGTAATGACCCGTTCCGCGCCGTCCTGATGCGGTACCTCCAGCGCATTCTGCAGCAGCGTGAACAGCACATGCTGAATGCGCAGCCGGTCGATGGAAACGGCGGGCAGACCGGCCTGCACCCGCACATCCAGCCGCATGCCGGAGCGATTCGCCAGCAGCGTCATGACCGGCAGGAGTTCATCGAGCACCTCGGCGAGCGCGCAGGTTTCGCGGGCCGCCTCGCGGTCGTTGAACAGCTTGCGGATGCGGTGGATACCCTGACCGGCGCCGAGCGCCTCCTCGGCGATGTGCCGCAGCACGTCCACCGCTTCCGCCACCATGGGCGGATCGCGCGTCAGCATGCGCTCGGCGGCCTGGGCGAAAGTCGTGATCGCCCCCATGGGCTGGTTGAGCTCATGGGCAATGCCGCTCGCCATTTCCTCCAGCGCCGAATAGCGCGCCATGCGCATCAGCTGTTCGAGCAGGCGCGCCGTATTTTCTTCCGGCAACGACGTGGCGGG
>DASTRD010000099.1:0-38097 GCA_035761425.1 Povalibacter sp. | reverse complement strand
GCTGACTGCCTGGTCGTGATTCATTCGCCTGCCCAGACGGATCTGGGGCGGCGACATATGCTCGATCGACCCATCACGACGATCGGCCGCGGTCGCGACAACGACATCGTGCTGGCGAGCGACTGCGTATCGCGCCGGCATCTGAAACTCGAACATCGCTCCGGCGGACTGTTTCTCACCGATCTGGAATCCACCAACGGCACTTTCGTCAACGACGACATCCGCGCGCGCGGCGAATATCGCCTGAATCGGGGCGATCAGGTGAAAGTCGGCGATACGATCTTCAAGTTCCTGTCCGGATCCGATGTCGAGTCCCAGTATCACGAGATCATCTTCCGCATGACCGTGACGGACGGATTGACCAATGTGTCGAACCGCAAGCAGCTCGATCTGTTCCTGAGCGAAGAACTGCCGCGAGCGCAACGCCATGGCCGGCCCCTTTCGCTGCTCATGATCGATATCGACCACTTCAAGTCGATCAACGACAACCACGGGCATCTGACCGGCGATTCGGTGTTGCGAGGACTCGCCTCGATCCTGCAAAAGCGTGTGCGTCCCAACGACCGGCTCGGCCGTTACGGCGGCGAAGAATTCTGTGTGATCCTGCCGGAAACGGATCTGCCGAGCGCTGCCCGGATGGGTGAGGAACTGCGGACGCTGGTGGCCGCACACTCATTCGTCGCCGAAAACAAGGAGGTGCGGGTGACAATCTCAATCGGCGCCGCCACGCTGTCCAGTGCCATCACGCACCCCGACGCGCTGTACAGGAGTGCGGACGAAATGCTCTATCAGGCGAAACGCTCAGGCCGCAATCGCGTCTGCTGTTGAACGTCTCTGCGAGGCGCCTCAGTCGTCGTGATGACTGAGATAGACGTAGATGTAGCCGGTCACGAACAGGATGGTGACCGCGCAGGCAAACATCACACCCGCACCAGCAACCATCACTGCAAAGAGTCCTTCCATGCCCGGACTGTGGCTGTCCGGTGATCCCAATGCCGCGGTCAGCGCGAACGCCACGGCACAGTTGCACAGCCATTTCACCAGATAACCCGGCAGATATACGCGCATGTTGCGGTTGTGCCGGTACGCGGCTGCACGCGCAAAACGATCGCCTGTGCTGGCGTTCTTGAACAGCCAGAAAGGCCACAGAAAACGGAACAGCAACTGCGACACAGGCATGTCGTCGTAGATCGAGTGCTGCACGGACGTGGCCGACGGCGGAGGAACGGCGCGCTGCGTCATGGCGTCACCTGGGAAACTATACGGGCGCGATGTGACGATAGATGACTGAGCCCGCCCAATGGTTCCGTACATGCCCCTACGGCATGGTCACGACTTCTCGCCTGTGCGCCGTGACGACGCTTCAGTCGGGAATTTCGACGCTGCCTCGACCCAGTTCGACGACCTCGCCGCTGACCAGAATCTCGCGCTGCGCGGAAATTTCGAGATACAACGTCGATGGACGATCGACGTATTCGCCCTGGGAGATTTCGTAGCGCAGCGGTAGCGGCCGTTCGTTGGCGATCAGCCAGCCGCCGAAATTGGCGGTTGCCGACCCGGTGGCCGGATCTTCGAGGATTGCCGACCCCGCTGGAAAAAAGAATCGCGCCAGGAATCTGTTCGGCGCGATTTCCGCGAACACGTAGGCCATGCTGTGGCCGTCTTCGCTTTTCACCTGCGCCATCAGTGCCGGATTCACCTGTACGCGTCGCACGGCAGCCTCGCTTCGCAACGGCACAATCAGCTGTTCCTTGCCGGATTTGACCCATAGCGGGCGAGGTGCGAGGTCCGCCGCGCCGAGCCCGAGCATGGGCGCGATGTGATCGGCAGGTGCGTCACGCCACGTCGGCGGATTGGCACGCAGAGTCCAGCGATTGCCCCGTGCGTGAACCGGAATGCGACCGGCGCGCATTTCCAGCGCAAGAGAATCTCCACCTCTGCCCAGCGCGCGACAGACGAAAGCGGTCCCGAGCGTCGGATGGCCGGCGAACGGCATTTCATAGTTCGGTGTGAAGATGCGCACGCGCGCATCCGCAGTGGTGGAGGGCAGGATGAACGTAGTTTCGGACAGGTTGAACTGCCGCGCGAGCGCCTGCATGGTCGTATCGTCCAGCGCACTGCCGTCTTCGAACACACAAAGCGGATTCCCGCTCAGGGCTTCCCGATTGCGCGTGAATACGTTGACGATGCGGTACGAAAGCGTTGGCACGATGATTCTCGCTCGCCGTTGAAAGGGTGACCGGTCTGGATGCTGCTGGCGGCGCGAACGCAGTCAGCTCACTGAACCCGAGTCTCGATGACCGTCGCGTCCCGGGTAAATGCACAGTGACGCCGCCATCGCGGCGTCACAGCCTCAGATGGGTGGCAATTGCCCGATCAGTGCGGCAGCGCGCTCGTCGTCGACCTGATCCAGTGTCGTCGCGTGCTGCGTGAGTTCATCGAGGATGCCGTTCTGGATGGCGCCACGTTCGTAAGCCACGGCATAGGGGATGTCGTCGTGGAACATCACCATCGAGTATCGCGGCACGAAGCGGTCCGGGAAGCGCTTTTCCAGTTCCAGAGACAGCATCTTTTGCAGCTGAAATTTCGGATGCCGCACGGTATCGCGCATCTCCTGGTAATTCTCGAGTGCCATGGTGGCGATTGCATGCGTGTTGGGCTGGCGCGTGCGTTCGAACTCCGCAAACGCCTCGCTCCAGTTGTCGTATCGATGCAGCAGTGCATCCAGCTCGCGGCAATCCTCGAAAGCGCAGTTCATGCCCTGTCCGTGAAAGGGCGTCATGGCGTGCGCCGCATCGCCGATCAGCAACAGTCGGTCTTCCATCGCCCATCGGCTGCAGCGCACGGTTCCCATCACGCCCGTGGGATGCGCGAGAAACTGCTGCGCGAGATCGGGGATGAGGGTGGTGACGTCGGGGAAATGCTTCTCAAAGAGCGCTTCGACGTCTGCCGCGTCGCGCAGCGATTCGAAACTCTCGGGACCGTGTCGTGCCAGGAAGAGTGTCAGCGTGAAACTGCCGTCGAGGTTCGGCAGCGCAATCAGCATGAAGCCGCCGCGCGGCCAGATATGCAGCGCATTCTTGTGGAGACGATGCGCACCGAAGGCATCGGCGGGCAGAGACAGTTCCTTGTAGCCATGCTCCAGCAACGTTTCGCTGCTGTCTACGCCAGGCTGTCTGGCCAGTGCGCGCCGCAGCGGCGACCCCGCGCCGTCCGCACCGATGATTTGCTGAAGCGGCAGCTCGTAATCCGACCGGCTGACCTCATCGCGCATGAGCACATAGCCACGGTCGAAGCCGATGTCGACGGCACTCTGACGAAACCGGAGTGTGACACCAGCTGCTTCGGCGGCGTCGAGCAGCAGGCGGTTGAGGCCCGGGCGCGAGACCGAGAGGATGACTTCATGCTCGCGCTGACCGTAGGGTACGAACGTCAAGGCACCATCGGGTGCATGCAGCAGGCGACCTTCCATGGGGATCAGCAATGGCAGCACTGACTCCAGCACACCTGCTGCTTCGAGCGCAGCGATGCCGCGTTCGGCAAGTGCGAGATTGATGGAACGACCCGCCGGAATGGCTTCGCGACGCATGTCGGGCAGCCGCTCGTACAGCGTGATGCGATGGCCGCGCCGGGCAAGCAGGATGGCGAGCAATGTGCCGGCGAGCCCGGCGCCGATGATGGAGACATCCCGGCTCGCAGTAGTCATGGAGCAGCGGCGAGTGCGGCTTCGAGCGCGACCACGAAGTCTGCGATGTCGAGGAAAGAGTTGTAGAGCGGCACTGGCGCGACCCGGATCACATCGGGTTCGCGCCAGTCGCAGACATGTCCAGCCGCAGTGAGCGCTGCGTGCACCGCGCGCGCTTCGGTTGCTGCGCGGTGCAGGCGTATGGAGAGCTGGCAGCCGCGCGCCGCGGGTGCCGCAGGTGTAAGGATGGTCAGCGATCCTGCCAGCCGCTCGCGCATCTGAGTTTCGAGAAAGGCCGTCATGGCCAGCGACTTCTCCCGCAGCCGCGACATTCCGGCTCGCGCGAACACCTCCAGCGAAGCGATCAGCGGCGCGGCGGCCAGAATCGACGGATTCGACAGCTGCCAGCCTTCTGCTCCGGGCAACGGCACGAAGTCCTCAGGCATCGCGAATCGCGACGCTTTGTCATGACCCCACCAGCCAGCGAGTCGCGGCAGATCGAATGCGTGCGAGTGACGCTCATGCACAAAGCAACCGCCCAGCGCGCCCGGGCCGGCGTTCAGATACTTGTAACCGCACCAGACCGCGAAGTCGACGTTCCAGTCGTGCAGCGACAGTGGCACGTTGCCCATCGCGTGCGCCAGATCGAATCCGACCGTGCAGCTCTGGCGCTGCGCGCATGCAGTGAGCGCGCCCATGTCGAAGCACTGGCCGGTCAGATACTGGACGCCCGGCAACATCACGGTCGCAACGCTGTGACCTTCACGTTCCAGGAACTCGCAGATATCTTCGGTCCGCAACGTCGCTTCTCCAGGACGCGGCTCCAGTTCCACGAGCGACGTCGCTGGATCGAAGCCGCGCTGTGTGATCTGAGAGACCGCGGCGTAACGATCCGATGAGAATGCGCGCTTTTCGATCACCAGTCGATGACGTTGCGGCGTGGGTCGGTAGAAGCTGATCAGCATCAGGTGCAGATTGACCGTCAGCGAGTTCATCGCCACGACTTCGCCGGACAGCGCGCCGGCCAGTTCCGCAAGACCACGCGACAACTGTTCGTGGTAGGACAGCCATGGACGTTGCGCCTCGAAATGACCGTCGACGCCGTGTCGTGCCCAGACCTCCAGCTCCTGGCGGATGAACCCGGCCGTGCTGCGCGGCTGCAATCCGAGCGAATGACCGCACAGATAGACACTGGGCGTTCCATCCTTGCGCGTCGGCAAATGAAACTCTGTGCGGAAGCCGGCGAGACTGTCCGCTGCATCCAGGGCTGCCGCCTGTCGGATCAGCTCATTCATGCAGGAATCAGAGGATAAAGGACGGGGCGGCTCGGCGCGGCATCGGCCATGAACGGGGCAACCTGCAGATTCAGCAGATAGGTCCCATCGGCGACGCCATTGTCGATGTAGGCGAGCTCGGTGATCGTGCAGGTCGAGCGCGTGGCACCCGCCTGAGTCCTGCTCCCTGCAGGCATCCCCCAGAACAGTCGATGTGCAGTGAGCCGTCCTTCGTCCGCGGCGCGATCGATGGATGGCAGATCCACGACGAGATGCCGGATGTCGTGGGCCACGATCCACTGCATCGCCTCGGCGGTGAAGTAGGGCGCGGGACCAGCCGCATCGTAGTCGCGATGACGCTTGCCGGGATCGTTCGGGAGCGTGCGGACGATCAATGCTCCTCCGGCAACAGGCGCATGGGCACTGCTGCGCAGTGCACGCTGCGTGATCAGTCGATCGCCGGGCGCAGGTGCCGGATTGGAGGTTTCCTCACTCGATGCCGCAGATTCCGGCGCAATCGAGACGAGCACCGCGGGGATCAGATGATCGCTCGCCAACTCCCGTACGCTGAGCGGCTCGCTCGTCACATGTCCGATGCATTCGGTATGCGTGCCGTTGCAATGAGGAACCAGAGAATAGGTGGCGCAATTGACGCTGCCGCCGCGGCGAACGTCGCCGACGAAGCTGCCGGCCTCGATGCTCTGTGCGTGTGCCGCGGACGCGCCGAAGAATCGCGGCTGGGCGCCGTCGAAGTGCAACGGAATCGAAAGGTCCACTGCGTGCGCGAGGTCGGCACGCCAGCGGCGCCCGCCAAACGACACGTCCAGACAGAAAGCCGATGTAGTCACGACGGGGTCAGCGCGCCGGGGCTACCGTTCCGCAGGCCTGGCAGGTGCGATTGCTGATCGAGTGATGAAAGCGCTCGAACACCGGCGGCAATTGCGACTCGATGTCACTGACATGCAGATACTCGGCATACAGCGGGTACTGGCAATAGTTGCAATACCAGAGAAAGCCGTCCTGTTCTTCGGGACGGCGCGTCCGTTCGACCACCAGCCCGACGGAATTGGCGAAGCGCTGTGGAGAGTGGGGCACACGCGCCGGCAGCAGCAGGATTTCGCCCTGACGGATCGGAATGTCGACCCGCGTGCCGTCCTGCATGGTGCGCAGAACCATTTCGCCTTCGAGCTGATAGAAGAATTCATCGCCCGGATCATCGTGAAAATCGTCGCGCTCATTGGGGCCACCGACCACCATGATGATGAAATCGGATTGCCGGAAGACCTGGCGATTGCACACGGGCGGCTGCAGGAATTCCCTGTGAGCGTCGATCCATTGCTGGAAGTTGAAGGCTTTGAGCGGACTCATCGGATTCTCCGGCATTCTCAACGTGAGTATACCGACCTGACCGTCAGCGGGCGGGGCGGCTTGCAATCCCGGCGCAGGGTCCGAGAATAAGACCATCACGAACAGCCAGAGTACTACCGATGAAAATCCCCGGTTGCAGACGCGCTGTGTCGGCGATGCTGTCGATATTCGCAATGTTCCTTTCCAGTCATCTGATGGCTGCGGAGGTCGAGCAGTCCCCTGACAAGACTGTCGCCGCCGTGTGGAAGTCACAGGAAATCGGCTTTCACTATCAGAGCTTCACCACGTTCTACTCCTGCGACGCGCTGGAAAATCGAGTGGAACAGATTCTCAAAGCCGTCGGCGCCGACCGCGATCTCTACGTACGCAGCAATGGCTGTCCGAGCGGCGGCATTGCGCGCCTGCCGTACGTCCTGATCCGTGTCACTTCACCCGTGGAAGCCACACCCGAGGCAATCGCGGAAATCGAGAAGACGCGCAGCCAACGCGAGCTGGCCGCACGCGTCCGCGGTGAACAGATGCCGGACGTAGCCGAGCAGTTTCCCGCGCACTGGCAGGCCGTGGCCTTCGATCGCGGCCGATTGCGCCTGGAGCCGGGTGATTGCGAACTGATGGACCAGCTGGTCCGCTATGTGTTTCCGAAGCTGGGCGTGCGGGTGATCAGGAATCAGTTGGCGTGTTCGCCCAATCAGGTGTCGTTCAGTCAGCCGCGACTGGACGTAGAAGCGTTGTTCGCAATCAAGCCTCAGGACGCCGATACGTCCGTACCCGGCAAGCGCTAGTCGCCTTCCACGCTGAGACCGCCTGAGCTGCACGGAACCATCACTGGCGGTTCGCGCCGGTCCAGACGCACGGCGCACAGTGAGGCGCC
The DNA here is from genome assembly GCA_035761425.1 of Povalibacter sp. Lineage (GTDB taxonomy): Bacteria > Pseudomonadota > Gammaproteobacteria > Steroidobacterales > Steroidobacteraceae > Steroidobacter. Next base: position 30,899 of record DASTRD010000099.1, on the reverse strand, counting down.
CCACACGCAACCCGTATCGATGCTGAGGACACCATCGGCGTCGTGATAGCCGAGTGCAGACCAATGGCCGCACACGATGTGCATGTCGCGCGAGCGTCGACCGGGTGCACGAAACCAGGGTTTGAGATCTGGCGGAGCCTGGTCGAGGCGCCCCTTGTACTGAAGCTGCAGCCGGCCTTCATCCGTGCAGAACCGCAGCCGCGAGAAACAGTTGGTGATGAAGCGCAGTCGGTCGGCGCCACGCAGGTCGTCGCGCCACAGGTCGGGTTGATCGCCATACATCTGCTCGAACAGCTCACGTGCGCTGTCGATGTTGCGCAACGCCGTTTCGAGCTCGCGTGCACACGACACTGCGGTCGCGAAATCCCATTGCGGCGGGAGCCCGGCGTGAATCATGGTGTAACCGAGCGTTGCGTCGTGATGCAGGATGGGGCGGTGGCGCAACCAGTGCAGCAGCTCGTCTCGGTCCGGCGCCGCGAGAATCTCATCGAGTGTGTCTTTGCGTTTGCGCTTTTCCTGCGGCGATATCGCCAGCGCCAGCAGATGCAGATCGTGATTGCCCAGCACTGCGATGGCTGCTTCGCCCAGCCCTCTGACCTTGCGCAGGACATCGAGTGACTTCGGGCCGCGATTGACCAGATCGCCGACCAGCCAGAGCCGATCGCGCTGCGGATCGAAATTCAGCAGATCCAGGAGCTGCTCGAACTCGTCGCAGCAGCCCTGAATATCGCCGATGGCGTAAGTGGGCATGAGGATGGGCTACGGGCGAAGGCCCGCACGCGGCAGCCAGACGTGTCCATGCTGTTCTTCCGGCCGTCGCCCGTGGTTTGTGGCCGGAAGGTACTTCAATGCAACAGTCCCGGCATGGCCAGGCGCACCGGCGCAATGTGTGCATCGAAATGCGCGCCGTCGTCGGCGACCATCTGGTAGCTGCCCTGCATGGCGCCCACCGGGGTTTCGAGCACGGCGCCGCTGGAGTAGCGGAATCCCTGCCCGGGCAGCAGATAGGGCTGTTCACCCACGACACCCTCGCCGCGAACCTCCTTGACCTTGCCGTTCGCATCGGTGAACACCCAGTGTCGCGTCATGAGACGCGCCGGGATGTCACCTTCGTTGCGAATGGTGATCGTGTACGAAAAGACGTAGTGCGCCTCTTCGGGCTTCGACTGATCGTCCACGTAGTTTGTGCTGATATCGACGCGGATCTTGTGGCGGCTCGGATCGTTCATGGGGTCGCGCAGGTTCTGGTTGCGCGTCGATTGTAGCAGCGACCGCTGCAGGCCGCGCCGTATCGCACGCTTCAGTGAAACGGTGCGTGCGAGTGTTATGTCATTGCTAGTGCAGACGCACGGCGAGCACGTCGCAGGGCGCGGCGTGCAGTACGGTGTCTTCGGTGAAGTTCAGCAGGATGGCAAGTCCATGCCGCTCGCGGCTGCCAAGCACGATGAGATCGGCACCGTGTTTCTGGGCGGCTCGCACAATTTCTGCCTTGATGCTGCCGGTCTCGACGAATTGAGGCGCATCGGCAAGCGACAGCTCCCGAGCCAGATCAGCCAGTTTGGTGCGAGCGCGATCCACCAGCTCAGTCTCGATCTGCACAGTGGGTAACAGGGCTTCGCCCATGGGCTCGACCGGTACGTACTCGACGACGTGCAGCAGCAGGATGTCGGACTGATAGCACTCAGCGATCGCTCTGGCCCGTTCGCCGATGACACGGCTGTCGCTGGACAGGTCGACCGCCAGCAGAATTTTCTTGTAGCCGCTCATGACGTGCTCCATCAGTGCGCCAGGATCGCCGGGATTATAGTCGGTCCGCCTCGCGGCGATACCGGGTCAGGCGCCGACGGCTGCCAGCGCGGCGAACTGGGCGGGAGTCACGACTTCGGCGCGCACCGTGGGATCGACACCGGCCGACATGATCTGATCGGCCGTGAGCAGCGGCCTGAGGGAGTTGCGTAATGTCTTGCGCCGCTGCGAAAAGGCCGCTGCAACGATGGCCGCGAAGCGCGATGCGTTGGCAATGGTGAACGGCGCTGTCGCGTAGGGCGTCAGGCGCACGAACGTGGACGTCACGCGGGGTGGTGGACGGAAAGCACCCGGGCCGATATCGAACAGCGGTTCGACCCGTAGCCAGGGAGCGAGCATGACCGACAGGCGCCCATAGTCATCGTGGCCGGCCGGAGCTGCCATCCGGTCCACGACCTCCTTCTGCAACATGAAGTGCATGTCCCGGATGAGTTCGCGCTGTCCGATCAGGTGAAACAGCAGCGGCGTGGAGATGTTGTACGGCAGATTGCCAACAACCCGAAACTGTTCTGACTGCCCCAGCGAATCCAGATCGAAGTCGAGGACGTCCGCTTCATGAATGACCAGTTCGCCCGTGTCTGGTCGGCCGGTCTGTTCGCGCAGATGAGCGATGGCATCGCGATCGATTTCGATTGCATCCAGCCGCGGCAGGCGTTCGAGCAACGGCATCGTGATGGCGCCAAGACCCGGGCCGATCTCGACCATGCGGTCATCGGCCAGGGGACTGATGGCCGCGATGATGCGGCCGATGACCAGCGGATCGTGCAGGAAGTGCTGGCCGAATCGCTTGCGGGCGATGTGCATGACGTTACCGACGTCGCGTCGATGCGAGCGACAGCGCCAGTTCCAGTGCGGCCATGAGGCTGCCGGGGTCTGCTGCACCCGTGCCGGCCAGCGACAAGGCCGTTCCATGATCGACAGACGTGCGCACGATGGGCAGCCCCAGTGTCACGTTCACCGCGTCGCCGAATCCTGCGTACTTGAGGACTGGCAAACCCTGATCGTGATACATGGCCAGCACGGCGTCCGCGAGTTCGAGCTGACGCGGCGTGAATGCGGTGTCGGCGGGGACCGGACCGATCAGGTGCAGCCCCTCGCGGCGCAATGCCTCCAGCGTGGGTGCAATCGTGTCGATCTCTTCGTGCCCCAGGTGTCCCGACTCGCCCGCATGAGGGTTGAGGCCGCAGACCATGATGCGCGGCGCGGCGATCCCGAAACGGATACGCAGATCGTGTTCCAGAATCCGTATGACTTTCTCGAGCAGCGCCGACGTGATTGCAGCGCTGACAGCAGAGAGCGGCAGATGAGTCGTGGCCAGCGCGACACGCAACTGTCCGGCCACCAGCATCATGACCGGCAGCGCCGCGCCCGTGCGTTCGGCGAGATATTCCGTGTGACCGGAGAAAGCGACGCCCGCATCATTGATGATGCTTTTCTGCACCGGCGCCGTCACCATCGCGTCAACATCGCCGCTGCTACAGGCATCTGCTGCGAGATCCAGCAGCTCGAGAACATATCCGGCGTTAGCAGCGTTGAGCTGACCGGGCCGCGCGGCGGTACGCAACGGACGATGCAGCACACGGATCACATTCGCTGCGGATGGCGCTGCAGAAGCGGGGGAGTCGACGACATCGATGCGAACGCTGCTGTTCAGCAGTCGGGCGCGCGACTCGATCAGTGAGGCGTCGCCCGCAACCAGCAATTCGCAGGGCCACGCGCGCTGCGCAATCAGGACGCACAGATCGGGGCCGATTCCTGCCGGCTCTCCCGAGGTGAGAATGATGCGAGGCAAAACCATGAGCGACCGGCGCGAAAGACGCTGACTACCGCACCTGCGTCGCTGCGTTGCGCCGCCTTACATCCTGTACTCGACGAATGCCTCGTCGCGCAGGCGTCGCAGCCACAGTTCGGTCTCTTCCTCGGCCTTGGATTCGCGCAGCTGGGCGTAGACCTGCTGACGTTCCTTGTCTTCGGTAATGTCGTGCTGGCGGCGGCCGAGCACCTGAACGATGTGCCAGCCGAACTGCGTCTTGAAGGGCTTGCTGATCTCGCCGTCCTTCAGCGCATCGACCTGCTTTTCGAATTCGGGCACATAGGTGCCGGGGCCAGCCCAGCCCATGTCGCCGCCTTCGGCCGCCGAACCGGGATCCTTGGAGGTGACCGCCGCAATCGCGCCGAAATCTTCGCCGCCTTCGACGACACGCGTGCGGATGTCGTTGAGTTTCTGTTCGATGGTCTGATCGTCTTCGAGCTCATTCGTCGTGAGCAGGATGTGCCGGACGTGAACCTGCGACTGCACGGTCTGCTGAATCCCGCCGCGGACCTCGTTGAGCTTGAACAGATGGAATCCGCTGGGCGTGCGGATCGGCTCGGAAAGATCGCCGGGTTTCATCTTGGCGATCTGGTCGGCAACGATGGACGGCAGCTGCGAGCCTTTGCGCCAGCCGAGCGATCCGCCCTCGATGTTGGTGGAACTGTCGGAGTAGGTCACCGCAAGCTGGGCGAAGTCGTCACCTGCCCTGGCTTTGTCGTAGACCTCGCGAATGCGCTTCTCGCGCGCCTCGATCTGTTCCGGCGTTGCCGTCACAGGTACCGAAACGAGAATGTGCGAGATGTTGTATTCGCTGTTGAGGTTCGGTGAATTCTTCGCCCGCGCCATCGCCTGATCCATCTCACGCGGCGAGATGTTGATGCGGCTGATCACATCGCGCTGTCGCAGCATCTGCAGCGTCATCTGGCGGCGAATTTCATCGCGATACTCACGATAGTCGATTCCCTGCGATTCCATGGCGCGCGGCAGGTCCGCGAAGCTGATGCCGTTCTGTTTCGCGATGTTGTCGAGTGCGCCATTGAGCATTTCATCGGAGATATGCAGGCCGAGCTTGTCGGCGCGCTGCATCTGCACTTCCTCCATCACCAGCCGTTCCAGCACCTGCTTGCGCAGCACGCTGGTCGGCGGCAGCTGCGTGTTCTGTTCACGAAGGCGGGCCGTGATTTCCATCATCTGCTCGTCGAGCTGGCTTTGCAGCACCACGCCATCGTTGACCACGGCAGCGATGCGGTCGAGCAGTTCGCCGCTCGTGGAGAGGTCGCGAGTCTGGGCAAAGGCGCCGGAGGCGGCGCTCAGCAACAGGGCGAAGCAGAGAGTGCGGATGACATTCATATGGAGTGGGATGCTGTGCGCTCGGGAAATGGCCTGTCGCGTCGGTCGCGAGCGAAGGCCGGACCGGTCGGGAAGCCTGAAATACGTGCTATTCCGGAAGCCCGGCCGTGTCTCGGGAGTATCCCCGAATCGACCGTTCCAGGAAAGCGTCCGCGCCGACTCCGACACTGGACAGACCGTTAAGTTCAAGCTGGACCAGGAAGCTGGTGTCGGTCCCGCCATCGTGGGTGCTGACATAGTGCCGCCCGACGAATCTCAGGCGCCAGCAGCAGGTTCGATATTCGAATCCCGCGAATTGATCCAGCATGGTGCTCTCCTCGAGGGAATACACCATGCGGGCGTAGGCGCTCCAGCGAGTACCGATGGGCCAGGCGACCGAGCTGTCCACCTGCTCGATACTGTTGCGGCGAAATCGATAGCCCATGTTGACGACGCGATCCTGCGCGGGGCGATACTGAATGTTCATGTCGCCCTTTTCCGATCGCTGGTCACCGGGGTCCCACTGAACGCCCATCTGAACGTTCCAGTTCTCGTAGGCCGTGAGGTCCAGCTCGGCGACGATGTCTGAAGATTCAGTGTCGTCGAGCGGTACGCCGGGCAACGTTACACGCGGTTCATCGAAGTAGTACGCCTGACCGATGGTGCCTGCGATGAACTGCTGACCGGTATCGGCATCGAGCAGACGGGAAGTGAAACCGACACTGACCTGATTGGCATTGCTGAGCCGATCCGCGCCGATATAGCGATTGGTGCGGAACAGCTGGACCGGGTTGAAGTCGGCTTCGTCCGTGTCGAATACGGGCAGGGCGTCCTGGTTGCGATACGGCGCATACAGATACATGAAGCGCGGTTCGAGTGTCTGCAGCCGCTGCCCGTGTTTTCCCCAGTTCTTTTCGAAGGCTATGCCGCCGTCGAGACTGAACATGGGCAGCGAACGACTTGGGGTTCTGTCGGCACCGGGAGCGGTATCGCTCAGGTCATAGGCGGTGTAGCGCCAGCTCGCAGCCGGTTCGAGATAGATGCCGGCACCGCGCAACGGCATTCTGATTTCCGGCGCTACATCGAGACGCATACCGGTCACGCCATCGTTGCGCAGGAAATTCGTGAACTCGCCGTCGAAGCCGAAGGCCAGTCCGAACGGCTGGGAAGGCATGTAGCTGCGTACCGCGAGTTGCGGCAGCAGCGTGTATGGCCTGTCCAGCCGGTCGATGGTGGAATCGATGGTCTGGAAATTCTGGGCACGCAGGGATGCGAACCAGCTGTCATCGGCATAGACCAGGTTGGCAACCCGATTGAGATAGCTGACGCTGGTGCCCTCCGGTCCCAGCCCGAAATCTTCGAACCACCGGTTGTCGCTGACGTCCGAGGCATCGATCCCCAGCCGCAGATGATCGGAAAAATCCGACTGGTCGGAGAAGTGCATCAACAGACGCGAATCGCCGAACACATTGTCGTGAGGCAGATAGTCGGCCGTGACGGCGCCGCGCCCGATCGGTGAGAGATATCGAAACTCACTGTTCAGTCGCAAGCCGCGCTTCGAATACCAGACGGGCGTGAAGGTGGCGTCGTACTCGGGGGCGATGTTCCAGTACCAGGGGACGCCGATGGCACTGCCACTGCGCGAGGAGGTACCGAAGGTCGGAAAAAGAAAGCCCGTCTTGCGCTCATCGTTCACCGGGAACGAGATGATGGGCGCGTAGAGAATCGGTACGCCCTTGAAGTTCAGGCGCACGTTGCGGCCCGTGCCGGTGCCGCGGTTCTGATCGATGTCGATATCCGATGCCTGCAGGGACCAGTCGTCGTTACCGACGGGACAGGTGGTGTATTTCACGCTGTCGAGGCTGAGTTTGCCGTCACGGCTGGCAGTAATCCTGTCCGCCGAACCCCGCGCTGAGTTCTGTGACAGTTCGAATTGCGCATCCTCGAAAGACGCCGTCCCGGACGACACGAACTGGCCGGCAGTACCTTCCACCTTCATGGAAGGGTCCTCATATGTGACCTTGTTGTGGGTCGAAAACGTCTGCGAGGCGGGGTCGTACGTCGCGTCTGTTGTTTTCAGGCTCCGGCTGCCTTGCTTGATGCCGACATTGCCTTTCAGGTCCCAGACCCCTTCGCGCTGTGCCTCGAAGCTGTCCATCTGCAGCTGGATGTCGGCCTGCGAATCATCTCCCGAAGGGGCCTTCGCCGCGGGCGTGGCAAGGTTCGGCTTTGTATCGTCGGCCACGCAGTCGTCGGCCCGAGCACCTGTCGTACATGCGAGTCCCACGGCAAGGCCAGCGCACAATCGCAGCGAGAAACGCACATGGGCTGCAACGGTGGCAGTGGTTCTGATCGGGGCTGGCATCGGAAGCGATTATAATTACTGCGTCATATCGGGTCGGATTATTTCAGCGAGAGCGTTCTGCTCGTTCGGTCGACACCTTTCATCAGAGCATCGGGAAAATCGCGTGGCATCCACATCAACCCCTGTGTCCGGCGGCGCGTCGATCGACACTCGTCTCGAACAACTGCGACAGTGGCTGCAACGCCTGTTCAAATCAGACGAATTCACGCTCGCGCCAGCGTCGGCGGATGCGAGCTTCCGGCGCTACTTCCGTGTCGCGCGCGACGGCCAGACCTGGATTGCAATGGATGCGCCACCGCAGAAGGAGAACATCGAGCCCTACGTCCGCATCGCCAACATGCTGGTCGAGGTCGGGGTCAATGCGCCACATGTTCTCGAAACCAACCTGAATGAAGGCTTTCTGCTGAACTCCGATCTTGGCAGTCAGACGTATCTGACGCAGATCGATTCCGGAGGCGACGTGGACGTGCTCTACCACGACGCGATGGCCGCGCTGGTCAGAATCCAGGCCAATGGTTTGCGCCACGCACAGACGCTGCCTGCCTACGATGCGCCGCTGCTGCGTCGGGAAATGGAGCTGTTTCCCGAATGGTTCTGCTGCAGGCATCTGCAATTGAACCTGGACGAGGGCGAGATGCGCGAGCTGGAGAGCGTCTTCGACGTGCTCACTGCCACGGCGCTGGATCAGCCCCGCGTGTTTGTTCACCGCGACTATCATTCGCGCAATCTGATGGTCACGAGCGGACGACTCGGACCGAATCCGGGCATTCTCGATTTTCAGGATGCCGTCTGCGGACCGGTCACTTATGACCTGGTTTCATTGCTGCGTGACTGCTACGTCGCGTGGCCCATCGATCGGGTCCATGAGTGGGTGACGCGATTTCGTGAAGTGGCCCGCTCTGCGGGCGTGGACACCGGAACAGATGAAAAGACGTTTCTGCGCTGGTTCGATCTCATGGGTGTGCAGCGGCACCTGAAAGCCATCGGCATCTTTGCGCGCCTGTGGCACCGTGACGGCAAGGCCGGGTACCTGAAGGACATCCCGCGCACATTGAACTACGTGCGCGTTGTGTGTGCCGCGTATCCCGAACTGCGGTCACTGCGTGATCTCATCGATCATCGGGTGATGCCTGCGCTGCAAACAGCTGCTGGCTGACACAATGAAAGCCATGATTCTGGCCGCAGGGCGGGGCGAGCGCATGCGACCGCTCACGGATCACACGCCCAAACCGCTGCTCGCGGTGGGTGGCAAACCGCTGCTTCAGTATCACGTCGAGGCACTCGTCGCCGCGGGCATCGAGGATATCGTCATCAATCTCGCCTGGCGGGGAGGGCAGATCCGCGCCGCTCTCGGCGACGGATCGTCGCTCCACGCCCGCATTGTCTACAGCGAGGAGGGGGACGCGGCGCTGGAGACGGGCGGCGGAATCTTCAAGGCATTGCCACTTCTGGGGCCTGAGCCGTTCGTGGTGGTGAGTGGCGACATATGGACGGATTACTCCTTCGCGAACCCGGAGCACAGGCTCGGGGACGGCGACGTCGCGCACTTTGTAGTTGTGCCCAACCCGGACTTCCACGAACGCGGTGATTTCGGCCTGCACAACGGCCGGATGACGAGCCAGGGCGAGCGCTATACCTACGGCAACATCGGCTGGTTCCGGCCCGAATTCTTCGATGGCTGCCAGCCTGGGCGCTTTGCGCTCGCGCCGCTGATGTTTCGATGGATCGACCGCGGTCGTGTGAGCGGAGAGTTGTATGAAGGCGCCTGGCGCAACATCGGAACTCCGGCACAGCTCGCGGAACTGGACGCCTCGCTTCTTTAGATCTGTCGTGTCTTCTGCTTCCCAAACAATGGAGTTCAGTTGGTAACTGAGAAGCGTTCTTATTTACAATGATGCCCCGAGGGGTGCATCATTTGCGCACCCGATACCGCTGCCAGAGTCTTTTCGCCCGTGATTGCCACAGACCGCTCGCGTCACCTGATCGTCGGTGGAACGATCCTGCTCGCGCATGCGGTCGCCATCTATGGTCTGTCCATGATGGCGCCGGGTTTCAGAGCGGTCATGGCAGACATGCCCGTCAATGTGCGGTTTCTGCCAGAGGGGCCCCAGCCGGAACGCTGGGAGCCTCCCAAGGTGAAAATTGTTTCAACCGAAATCAATGCACCGCTGCCCAGCGCACCGGTAATCGAGAGCCCGTCTCTGCCCCCATCCACCCACGCGATCTCGGCGCCTGTGGCGACACCCGAGCCTGTGCGTACGGCGCCCGATGACAGTGGCGCGCCGAAGCTCGTTGACAGCGTCGAGTACGTTCGCGAACCGGCGCCGCGATATCCCCCTCAGTCACGCAAACTGCGCGAACAGGGTTTGGTTGTACTGCGCGTGCTGATCGATGAGCGCGGCGCCGCCTGCAGCATTGAAGTCGAAACCTCGAGCGGGCACGCCCGGCTGGATCATGCTGCACAGGAAGCGGTGGCACGCGCTGAATTCCGGCCTTACATGGAGGGGGGAGCGCCGCGTCGGGCGGTGGTTCTGATCCCCATCGAATTCTCGCTGCGAAGCGGATCGGCTTGACATAGGCCACACTTCGACGCGGCTATGGCGCGCTGCGCAATAAACCAGGCGAGGCACGGCTCGCCAATCATTCGGAACAAATTCCGGGCGCGACCGTCTAGAAACTCAGCTCCAGCTTGTGTGACGGGGGATAGTGGTCAAGGGCAGGTCTCCGGCAGAATTTCCGACGGTCCATTGTGTGTGCGTCAGAAGTATCAATAGTGCGCGAACAACAGTGATCGTCACCAAAGCGGTGCGTCGTGAGCAGCCCACTGCTGGGTTCGCCGGAATGCTTGCCTTCCAAGCGGAAACTTTATACCTTGCGCGGCGTTTCTGAGGTCTGCGTGGATAGTAATGTCAATTTCGTGATTCACGGAATTCCCTCGACATGCTGTCGACCCGTTCGACCGGGGAACGGGGGAGTATGTGCAAAGCACATACACACAAGAGCGACGACCAAGATCAACGGTTGAGCATTTAGTAGAAGCAACGGGGCTGGTTCAGACTCCGTTTTTACACTTGAGCGGCACAGCATGGCCTACGCACCATCCGAATCGTCCTCCTTTTTTACGCGGCGCGGTCTCGTCTTCGTGGCGATCGTGGCACTGCACGCGGCATTTTTCTGGTTGCTCGCGAGCGGCATGTCGCATCGCGTAGTCGAAGCAGTCCTGGGTCCCATCGAAACCCGCATCATCGAAGATGCTCCCAAGCCCGAAGACAAGCCACCACCTCCGCCCCCGAAAATCGAAACGCCGCCGCCGTTCGTTCCGCCGCCTGAAGTGGCCATTGAAATTCCTGTCGACTCGGCTCCCACTACAGCCATTCGCCAGACGACGCAGACGGCACCCGTCGCGCAGCCGCCGCCCGCTCCTGTCGCGCAGGTGCCGCGCACGGCGCCCAAGTCTGATCCGCGCCGTCCGCTGACGCAGCCGGAATATCCGCCTTCATCCCGCCGTGCCGGTGAAACGGGAACGGTCATCCTCGAGGTCTATGTGCTCGAGAACGGCCGCGCCGGTGATGTGCGCGTGAAGAAATCGAGCGGCTTCGAGAAGCTCGACGAAGCGGCAGTCCGTGAAGTGAAGCGTTCCTGGCGTCTGCAGCCGGGCACCGAGAATGGCAAACCGGTTCCGATGTGGGGGCAGTTTGCCGTCACATTCAAGCTCACGGACTGACGCGACCATTTCCCACAACATACGATTCATAATTATTGAACCGTCGATTCAGGTCATAGCCCCCTTAGTAGAGGACACTGTTCCATGGCTCCAGAAACAACCCAGGTTGAAAACCCCTTTGGCCTTACAGCATTCGTCAAACAGCTTGATGCCGTGGGCACAGGTGTGTTGGCCATCCTGATCATCATGTCGTTGGCCTCCTGGTACGTGATTCTCACGAAGCTGTGGGATCAGCGCCGCCTGCGCAACGACTACAAGGAAGTCCAGAAAGGTTTCTGGACCGCCGGCAGCCTCCGTGACGGCATCTCCAAGCTGAGCAAGGACAACGTGTTCAAGATGGTTGCTGAAGACGGCGTGCGCGCTGCCCAGCATCACGAAGGCCGTCTCACGGATCAGATCCCGCTGCACGAGTGGGTGACGGTTTCCCTGTATCGCTCGGTCGACAGCATCAGCAGCCGTCTGTCGCTGGGTCTGTCCCTCCTTGCTACGGTGGGTTCGACGGCACCGTTCGTCGGTCTGTTCGGTACTGTGTGGGGCATCTACAACGCGCTGATCTCCATCAGCATGGCCGGCCAGGCATCGCTCGACAAGGTTGCCGGCCCGATCGGTGAGGCGCTGATCATGACCGCCCTCGGTCTGTTCGTCGCCGTGCCTGCGGTCATGGGCTATAACTGGCTGATGGGTCGCAACAAGGACATCCAGGAAAAGCTGCGTTACTTCACCGCCGACCTGCACTCGTACCTCGTGAGCGGCGCGCGTGTCGATCAGGCTGCCCCGCGTCCTGCTGCGCCCGCTGCGGGTGCTGCGGTTCGCAAGTAATCCGCGGTCGACGCTTCTGCGTTCCGGAGCCGAAACATGAGCAGTGCATTTACAAGTCTGAACACGGGGGGCGATGCTCCAGAGCGCCCCATGAACGAGATCAATACGACGCCGCTGGTCGACGTCATGTTGGTGCTCCTCATCGTGTTCATGATCACGATTCCCGTGATCACGCAGACCGTCCCGGTCGAGTTGCCCAAGGTCAGCAACCAGGCAACGAAGACCAAGCCGGAAAACATCAACATTGCGGTGAACAGGGAAGGTCAGGTTTTCTGGAACACCGGACTGCTGCCAGACAACCAGGCGCTGCTCGACAAGCTCAAGGAAGTGGCAACCATCAAGCCGCAGCCTGAAGTCCATGTTCGGGCTGACCAGCATACGAAATATGAGTATGTGGGCCGTGTGGTTCTCGATGCACAGCGCGCCGGTATCCTGAAGGTCGGGTTCATCACCGAACCCGGACCGACAGCGTCGCGCTGATTTCACCGCAGATTTAGAGGTAACGACCCATGGCAATGAATGTAGGCGGTGGCGGTGAAGGCGAGCCGATGATGGAAATCAACACGACGCCGTTGATCGACGTCATGTTGGTGCTGCTCATCATGTTCATCATCACACTGCCGGTGATGACTCACGCGGTGAAGCTGGATATGCCGCGGCCGAATGCTGCGAATCAGCCACCACCCGATCCGATCGAACCGATTCGGCTCGATATCGACTGGGACGGCACGATCATCTGGAACGGCTCGGTGGTGCAGATGGACGCTCTGGAAGGATACTTCCGGACGGAGGCCGCAAAGGAACCGCAGCCTGAACTGCACGTGCGACCGGATCGACGCGCCAATTACGATACGGTGGCGAAGGTTCTGGCGATTGCTCAGCGCAATCACATGCAGCGCATCGGATTCGTCGGCAACGAACAATTCATGGAATAAGTTGCCGGTTCTCGTGACGGGGTGAACTTGTTCACCCCGTCGTTCGTTTCAGGGCGCATTCAGTCAACGGTTGCGATCATCATCACGACCGGAATCGCCGGACCAAGACTTTTGGGAAGATCTATGACCCGAGTAAGAAGCATTGCGGTTGCGTTGAGCATGGCGCTGGGGATCGTCTCGTCAGCGGCAGTCCTCACTCCTTCAGCCGTCCACGCAGCTGAAAAAGCCAAGATGAGCAAGGCAGTGGGTGTTCCATTGCAGGCTGCCCAGAAGGCGATGGCAAACAAGCAGTGGGACGCTGCACTTGCCGAAATCAAGAAGGCGCAGGCCGTAGAGAAGCGCACACCGGCGGAGGACTATCAGATCGATGAATTCCTCGGCTACATCTATCTGCAGCAGAAGAAGTATGCGCAGGCTGCTCCGGTGTTCGAGCGCATGCTCAACTCAGGTCTGATGCCGGCCGACCAGGTCGATGACCGCATCAAGGCCGTGGCCCAGATCTACTTCCAGGAGAAGGAAGACAAGAAGTCGATCGAGTGGACCAAGAAGTGGCTCGCCAAGCATCCCGCCGATGAGGACATGGGAGTGCTGCTGGCGCAGGCCTACTATCGGCTCAACGACTACAAGAACGCCGCTGCGCAGATGTCCAGCGTCGTTGCCAACATCGAAAAGAGCGGGCAGACCCCGAAGGAAAATTATCTGCAGATCGTCCTCAGTTCCCAGTACAAGCAGGACAACAAGGAAGGCACCACGGAAGCTCTGAAGAAGCTGGTGCGCTACTACCCGTCGAATGACTATTGGGCGAATCTGGTCGACACCTATCGGCGCCAGACGAATAGCGACCGCGTAACGCTGGGCTTCTATCGTCTCATGAACGACATCGGCATCCTCAAGGAGAAGGGCGACTTCATGGAAATGTCGCAGCTCGCCATCGAGGCCGGTGTACCGGGCGAGGCCGAAGCGGTAATGAAGAACGGCATGGAGAATGGCCCGCTGAAGAGCACCGACAAGACGGAACAGGGCCGGTATCAGCGCCTCTTTGATGCAGCCAAGAAGCAGGCTGCGGCGGACCGTCCGTCGCTGGGTCAGCAGGCGAAGGATGCCGAGAAGGCATCGCAGGGCCAGCCGAGTGTGGGCGTCGGTCAGGCATATCTGAGCTACGGCATGTACGATGAGGCGATCGCGGCCATCCAGTCCGGCCTGAAGAAGGGCGGAGTGACGGACGTCGATGAAGCACAGATCAGCCTCGGTATTGCCCAGCTGAAGAAGGGGCAGAAGGACGCGGCGCGCCAGACGTTCAAGGCCGTGAAGGCGGACAGCAAGTGGGCGGATCTCGCCTCCTTGTGGGTGCTGCGGACCTATAACGGCTGATAGCTGTTTGCCGATCCTGGATGAAAAAGCCCGGCTTTGCCGGGCTTTTTCTTTTTCGGTCCAGTATTCGCGCTCAAGGGCGGGTGCCCGCTAAACTAGCGTCCGGCCTCTCTGCGACATTTCAGTTCCCAAGTGAGTCAGTTCAAAGGCATTCCCATCGTTCCCGGCGGCTCTGCTGCTCCGCGCAGCGGCGATAAATATCGCACCGCACAGGGCTTCTCGGCCATCAAGGATGGGATCAAGGCAGCGGCGAGTGCGGATCCGCTGGTGCTGGGGCGCAAGCCCCAGTGGCTGCGGGCGCCGATGCCGGCGGGCACCCGATTCGACGGCGTTCGGGCGCTGGTCAAGGAGCATCGGCTCGCGACGGTATGCGAAGAGGCGAAGTGTCCCAACATTGGTGAATGCTGGAACGCAGGCACGGCCACCTTGATGTTGATGGGAGCCGTGTGCACGCGGGCCTGTCGCTTCTGCTCGGTGGACACCGGCAATCCCCACGGTTGGCTGGATCACGATGAGCCACGCAACAGCGCTCGTACGGTGCAGCTCATGCGCCTGAAGTACGTCGTGCTCACCTCGGTCAATCGCGACGATCTTCCTGATGGTGGTGCGGCGCACTTCGCAGCATGCGTTGGCGAGATCAAGAAGTTGAATCCGGCGACAGCGGTTGAAGCGTTGACGCCGGACTTCCAGGGCAATCTGAGCGACGTAGAGACCGTCGTCGGCAGTGGCCTCGAGGTATTCGCCCAGAATGTCGAGACGGTGCGGCGCCTGACGCATCCGGTACGTGATCCTCGTGCGGGCTATGAGCAGACGCTGGCGGTGCTTGCGCATGCCAAGCGATTTCGTCCGGATGTGCTTACCAAGACCAGCCTCATGCTGGGACTTGGAGAAACTGACGAGGAAATTGCGCAAACAATGGACGACATCCGCGCAGCTGGCGTGGACATTCTGACCCTGGGTCAGTATCTGCGGCCCACGCCCAATCACTTGCCCATCGAGCGCTGGGTCACTCCCGAAGAGTTCGAAAAATATCGGGAGTGGGCGTTGTCGAAAGGATTCCTCGAGTGCGTATCCGGTCCGCTGGTTCGCTCGAGCTATCGCGCCGAGCGCGCGCTGGAGCGCAACAACGCGGGTCTCCGGCAGACCGCAAGCGACAGGTGAATCCTGAACTCGTCAGGGCCGCGCATGCACATGCCGGTGCTGTGCTTCTGAATCGATGAGCGCAATCCAGAGTCCATCCTCATCCGAGCTGCGGCATTTCGCAGGTGCGCAGTGGCTGGGCTGCGTCCCATACGAATCGACCTGGCGCGCGATGCAGTCGTTCACGGACACACGTGACGCGCAAACGGCCGACCGCATCTGGTTCCTCGAGCACCCTCCTGTTTTCACACTTGGTCTGAACGGCAGGCCGGAGCACGTACTTGCGCCCGGCGACATTTCCGTCGTGCAGATCGATCGCGGCGGCCAGGTGACGTATCACGGCCCCGGTCAACTGGTTGTCTATCCGTTGCTCGATGTGCGACGCCTCGGAATCGGAGTGCGGCAACTGGTTGTCGCACTCGAGAATGCGGTCATCGCGATGCTTGCACAGCAGAACATCATCGCTGAGGGGCGCCGCGATGCGCCTGGCGTTTACGCCGGCGGCAAAAAAGTTGCGAGCATCGGACTGCGTATTCGTCGAGGCTGCAGCTATCATGGTCTCGCGATGAATGTAGCCATGGACCTGGAGCCATTTCGTCGCATCAATCCTTGCGGTTATGCAGGTCTCGAAGTCACTGATCTGCGCACGCTCGGAATGCATCTCACGGTGGAAGATGCGGCGCATCGGCTGGCACCGCATCTGTTTCGCGAACTCGGATTGCCGCTGCCGCACGGTTGATTCGTCAATCGTCCGCGCAGCAGCCATGCGGCGGCGGAGGGCGATATGCGTGCAGTGGTTCTGAGCAGTTACGGTCCACCTTCGCAACTTGATATCCGTGACGTTCCGGCGCCGAAGCTCGAGCCCGGACGGGTCAGGTTGCGCGTGCATGCCGTGGGCTGCGGCTTTCCGGATGCATTGATGGTGGCGGGCAAGTATCAGGTCAGGCCCGATCCGCCCTTTACTCCGGGCAGCGAGGTTGCCGGTGTGGTCACGGAAGTCGCGGGCGACGTCACGGACGTGCAACCCGGAATGCGTGCGCTCGTCATGGCTGGGCAGGGCGGTCTCGCGGAAGAACTGGTCACGGATGCCGCCAATCTGATCGCGCTGCCGCCGACAATGAGTATGTCTGCAGCCGCAGGCTTTCTTGTCAACTACGGCACGACCTATCACGCGCTGGTGCAGCGGGCCCAGATCAGATCCGGCGAAACGCTGCTGGTACTCGGTGCCGCCGGGGGCGTGGGCCTGACAGCGATCGAGATCGGCAAGGCTCTGGGCGCCAGAGTGCTGGCTGCGGCGAGCACGGATGAAAAGCTGGACCTCGCGAGGCAGCACGGGGCGGACGCCGTTTTCAACTACACGACGGAGTCCATCAGAAATCAGATCAGGCAGTTCACGGGCGACCGGGGCATCGACGTGGTGTACGACCCCGTGGGCGGGGACTTCGCCGAGCAATGCGTGCGCAGCATGGCGTGGAACGGGCGCTATCTGGTGATTGGCTTCGCCGCAGGGCGCATTCCATCCATTGCATTGAATCTGCCGCTGCTCAAGGGATGCTCGCTCGTGGGCGTGTTCTGGGGAGCGCACACGCGGCGCGAGCCGCACATACATGCAGCCAATCTGCAAGCGCTGTTCCGGCTGTTCGAAGAAGGCAGAATCCGGCCTCACGTGACAGAGATGGATGGCCTGGAGCGTTTTGCGGACGCACTCGATCTGCTGAACAATCGCCGCGGCACGGGCAAAGTTGTCATCCGGGTCCACAGCGAAAACTGAATTTGCAGCGAACCTGTCGGACAGTGGCTCCCGGCTAGAGCGCTACGAGCACCCGCTGACAGGAAGTCAGTTCCCGATAAAGCGTATCGAGCTGGTCCTTGCTCTGCGCTTCGAACGTGATGGTGAGGCTCAGGTAAGTACCGTCCTTGCTCGGTCGTTCGACGATCCTGTGCGCCTCGATGATGCCGGCGTGCTTCTGCACAATGCCGAGCACCAGACTACGGAAGTCGTCGTCGTGTCTTCCCATGACCTTGAGCGGATAGTCGCAGGGGAACTGGAACAGCGTGTCTTTGTCATCAGCCATTATTCAGTCTCCAGAGCCGGTGTGCCCGCAAGGGTGGCACGCAGGGCGGTGAACGCTGCGCTCAGTCGTTCCCAGAGCGGGCCCGGCCGGCCCGAGCCGATTGGCGCTCCATCGATACTGGTCACTGGAAGTACGTCGCGCGTTGCTGCGGCCAGCCACACTTCATCGGCGGCAAGCAATTCCTCGACGCCAATGCGGCGGACTTCCACCGACATGATCGCCCGGGCAAGCTCGATAGCGACATCGCGGGTGGTGCCGGGCAGGATGCGAGGGCTGTTGGGCGGTGTCGCTGCGATGCCATTGCGTACCACGAAGATGCTCGTCGAAGCACCTTCCATGACTTCATCGTTGCGAATCAGGATGGCTTCCTGCGCGCCGGCATCGACCGCCTGTTGTTTCGCCAGAACGTTCGGCAGCAGTGCGGTGGCCTTGATGTCACAACGTGCCCAGCGCTGATCCTCGACGGTGATTGCCGCGAGCCCCTGTGCCCGTTGTGCCGGCGTCATGGCGGGCAATTGCGACGCCATCGCGAACACTGTCGGCGTCGCACTGAGCGGGAAGGCGTGATTGCGAGCGAACTCCATGCCGCGAGTCACCTGCACGTAGATATACATGTCGCCGCCGCCATTGCGAGCGATCAGCTCCTCCAGCAGTGTCAGCCACTCCTGGTGCGAATGCGGCGATACCGTCCGGATCTCACCGAGACTGTGCGCCAGGCGATCGAAATGTTCGCGAAAGCGGAACATCCGCCCGCCGAAGACGGGCAGCACTTCATAAACGCTGTCGGCGAAAAGAAAGCCGCGATCCAGCGGTGAAATGCGGGCCTCGGCGAGCGCGACGTACTGCCCGTTGAGATAGCAGATGGGCAGGGGCATCGCACGGTACGCTCAGTGCAACCACAGCTTCACATCGTCGATCAGCCGGCTGAAGAGGCCAGCTTCCGGCACGTCCGCCAGCGGATACAGATCGTAGGCGCCCACGAGCTGAGTGCCCTGTTGTACCCGCAGTTTGCCCGTGCTCTTGTCCGTGCTCAGCGGAGCGAACATGGGCTCGGACAGATCAGCTGCAGCGCTCAGGGTACTGTCCTGACCGCGAGGGAACGTGACGTACACATCCTGACGCACCCCGAAGTCGGTCTCATCGACTTCTCCTTTCCAGACGCGGGCTTTGACGACAGGTTCGCCGGCGGCGAACAGCCTTCGCGTTTCGAAGAAGCGGAAGCCATAGTTGAGCAGCGCGGAGCTGGCGTTCTCGCGCGCCGACACGCTCGGCGTTCCCATCACGACGGAAATGATGCGCATGTTGTCGCGCTTGGCGGAGGACACCAGACAGTAGCCCGCCGAATCGGTATGACCGGTCTTGAGTCCATCGACCGTCGGATCGCGATCCAGCAGACCGTTGCGATTCGGTTGTGTGATCTTGTTCCAGGTGAAGGAACGCTGCGAATACCACTTGTAGTATTCGGGATAGTCGCGGATGAGTGCTGCTGCCAGCAGTCCCATGTCGCGCGCCGTGGTGTAATGCTGTGGCGAAGGCATGCCGTTCGAATCGTCGAAGTGCGTACCGGTCATGCCGAGTTGCTGCGCGTACTGGTTCATCAGATCGACGAACACGGGTTCGCTGCCGGCAACGTACTCGGCGAGCGCCACCGTGGCGTCGTTGCCAGACTGCACGATCATGCCCTGGATCAGGTTCTCGACACTGACCTGCGTGCCGACATCGACGAACATGCGCGAGCCTTCCTGCGCGCGGGCGTGCGCACTGATGGTGACCACATCGCTCAGTTTGATGCTTCCATCCTTCAGCGCGTGAAAGACGGCGTAACTCGTCATGAGCTTGGTGAGACTGGCCGGCTCGAGACGCTCGTTCTCGTTCTGAGCCGCGAGCACCTGGCCACTGGTGAAATCCATGACGAAATAGCCCCGTGCCTGAATCTGCGGCGGTGCAGGAACCGGCGGCGGTCTGTCCGCCGGTGTGGTGCCCGCGGGCAGCACATTGGGAATGGTGGCGGCGACGCTGGTGGTCTGCGTTGAGGAGGAATCGGAGCACGCAGCGAGAATGATCAGCAACGCACAGGGCAGAAGGCGGAGCAGACGAACGTGCATGAGCGGGATCACCATGAATTGCAGCGGAATGGGGCTCGAATTCTAACCACCGGGGCGGCCGGAATGTAGGCGAATGTGGGCGCCCGGCGGGCGCATTCAGGCAGATTCGGGCGCTTCTTAATCGAGCGCCAGTTGTGCATCGGCGATTCCGAGCGATTTGAGCCGCGCGATGATCCGGTCGAATTCGCGCACGTTGGGAATCGGCCCGACGCGCACCCGGTACATGGGCTTGCCGCCAATGACATCCTGCCGGACGAAGGCCTTGTCGATTCCTTGCGAGTGCAACTGCTGCTGCAAGCGCGCCGCATTCGCTTCGGCGGCGAACGCGCCTGCCTGAACGAACAAGGCTGTCGGCGTCGCAGCAGGAGGTTTGGGGGCTTCGGGCGTAATGGCGCGTACTTCAACGAAGGCGGTGCCGTCGCGCAGGATGTCGAGCTTGGCCGCGGCTGTGTATGACAGATCGATGATGCGGCCATCCTTGAACGGGCCGCGGTCATTCACGCGTACGACGACGCTGCGGCCATTGCGAAGATTGGTGACCTGTACGTAGGAAGGCAGTGGCAGCGTCTTGTGAGCGGCCGTCATCGCATACATGTCGTACGGTTCGCCGTTGGACGTGCGCGCCGAGTGGAAGCCGGGTCCGTACCAGGAGGCGACACCGCGCTCCACGTAGCCCGCTGCGGAATCCATCACGAAGTAACGTTTGCCCAGTACGACGTAGAACGGCGGGTTGCCGTGGGCTGATTTCGGTTCGAACTGCGGTACCGCGTCAGGTATCGAACCGATGTCCGCCGGCGGTGGCGGAGTCGCGATCGGCGGCGATGTGATGACGGGCGTTCGTGGTGGCGTCGATGAGGACGGTCGAGGTGCAGGACCGGAGCAGGCGGCGAGTCCGAGCGCGATGCAAGCGGCCATCGCGAGTCGACTGTGCGTGCTCATGCAATTCAACGTCACGGTCGGATATCCCGCGCACGACGAACAGCCGCGCCCAGGTCGTGAACGGCCATGGCATACATCGAGCTGCGGTTGTAACGCGTAATGACGTAGAAATTGTGGAAGCCGACGCGATAGGCCGGGCCGGTGCTGCCTTGCGCGGCGATGAGCATGGCGGGGGCATCGTCCGGAAGCTTCGTATCGAATTGCACACCTTTGTCGCGCAGCGACTTTACGGTTTCGTTGAGCTCAATACGCTCAATGTTGAAACGCGAAAGATCACCATCCGTGAGCGATGCATCGGCCAGCACCTGCTCTCCGGTCCGCCAACCATGACCGCGCAGATAATTGGCGACACTGGCGATGACGTCGTCCCAGCTCGACCACAGATCGCGCCGGCCATCGCCATCGCCGTCGACGGCGAATTTTCGATAACTGCTCGCCACGAACTGAGGCGAACCCATGGCTCCGGCGTACGAACCCAGTGCGGCAGCCGGGTCAACGGCTTCTTCACGCGTCAGCAGCAGAAACTGTTGCAGTTGCCCGCGGAAGAAGTCCGCACGCGGCGGATAGTCGAATCCCAGTGTCGTCAGTGCATCGAGTACGCGGAACTTCCCGGTGATGCGCCCGTAGAAGGTTTCGACACCGAGAATGCCGATAACCGTATCCGCCAGTTGCACGTCATCTATGGCTGCCAGCCGCTTCGCATGTTCATGTCGGAACTCAACACCGCGCTGGATGCGTCGGTCCGTCAGGAACTGTGCACGGTATTCGAACCAGGGTGTGACTCGTTCTGCCGGGCGGCTGATGGCGTCGAGAATGTTCTGACGGGTTTCGGCCCCAGCCAGCAGCTTCTCCAGCCACGCCGCATCGAACTCGTAGTCGCGGCTCATCTCCGCAATGAAAGCCTGCACATCGTCGCGCGAGGTATCCAGGGCGGCTGCAGGAAAACTCAGCAGAGTTGCCAGCAACAGGGCGGTGAGGGCAGTGGCAGGAGAGATCACGTCGTTGAGAGGCACTTCCGAAAGGAGAACGTCGCTGCGCATGCGCGACACGGATTGAACGAGTGCCTCAGCGGCCCACGAGTTTCCGCTTCGCACACAGCGACATGAGAATACCGAAACCGGCCATGAGGGTCACCATTGAAGTGCCGCCATAGCTGATGAGCGGCAGTGGTACACCGACGACGGGCAGCAGACCCGTGACCATGCCGGCATTCACGAACACGTACACCGCAAAAGTCAGCGCGAGACTGCCTGCGGCCAGGCGTGAAAATGTGTCCTGCGAGTCCGCCGCGAGATACAGCGCGCGGCCGATGACGAACATATACAGAAGCAGCACCGTCACCAGACCGATCAGCCCCCATTCTTCGCCGATGACGGCAAAGATGAAGTCTGTGGAACGCTCGGGCAGGAATTCGAGCTGTGCCTGGCTGCCATTGAGATAGCCCTTGCCGAATATTCCGCCGGAACCAATGGCAATCTGCGACTGAATGATGTGATAGCCCGCGCCCAGCGGATCTGTCTGCGGATCCAGGAAGGTCAGCACGCGCTGGCGCTGATAGTCATGCAGCAGAAACTGCCATGCGAGGTAGCACGTCGGTACGAGCAGGGCGATCACGCTCGCAATCAGCTTCACGGACAGTCCGGCCAGCAGAATGACCATCGCGCCTGCGGCTGCGACCAGCAGCGCAGTACCCAGGTCGGGTTGTTCCGCGATGATCAGCGTCGGAATCAGAATGGCAGCAGCGACGACTGCGACGGATACGAAGCTCGGCGGCAGCGGCCGATCCTTCAGGAACCATGCGCAGGTGAGCGGCACGGCGAGCTTCATGATTTCAGAGGGCTGGAAGCGGATGAATCCCAGATCGAGCCAGCGCTGTGCGCCCATGGCGATGTCGCCGATGATCATGACGACCAGCAGCAGCACCAGTCCCAGTACGTAAGCCCAGGGCGTGGCTGCGCGAATCAGTCTCGGCGGAATCTGCGCGAGCATCACCATGGCGATGACCGCCAGCCCAAAGCGCAGCAGCTGCGCTTCCAGCATGGGAATGCTGCGCCCGGACGCACTGAAGACGACGGTAATACCTATGCCTGCGAGCAGACACAGCGCGACGAACAGCGGACCGTCGATGTGCAGCGCCAGCAGCAGCCGCGCAGTGCCGCTCAGCGTGCGCTGGGTACGTGAGCGTTCTAGGGTGCCTGCTTCCATCGCGATGAGTTCAGTCTGCGTGCTCGTGATCGTCGTGCGTCGCCGGCGCAGGTTGCGGTGCGGCGCGCTGGGCCCGGGCTGCTGCCGCCGCTGCGGCTGCTGCGCGCTTTTCTTCCTGCGCCTGCCATTGCTCCGGCGTCAACAGATACGCGTCCATGATGCGACGTGCAACCGGTGCTGCAACCGTGCTGCCGCCGGTCGTGGTGGAACCGGGTGGTGGCCGCGCGTTTTCGATGGCGACGGCAACGGCGATTTTCGGCATGGGCGCATCGGCGGGTGCGAATGCAATGAACAGCACGTGGTCACGCAGATGCTCGGCGAGTTCGCTGGCCTTGCGCACGCGTTCGTTCGAGGCCGCCTTGAAGACCTGCGCCGTGCCGCTCTTGCCGGCAATCAGGTACGGCGAATTGGCCGCCGCGACGCGGGCGGTACCGTAGGGCGCATTGGCGACGTCGATCATGCCGCCGATGACCACGTCCCAGTCAGCCGGATCGTTCACCTTCACGGCGGGCAGCACGTGGGGCGGCAGTTCGCGGACCTTGCCGGTCGTCACATCGCGAACTGCTTTCACCAGGCGAGGCTGAAAGCGCTGTCCACGCGCGGCGAGGGCAGCCGTGTAGTGGGCAAGTTGCAGCGGCGTTGCCGACAGATAGCCCTGACCGATGCCGACACTCACTGTGTCGCCCGGATACCAGATTTTCATCTCGGGCTGCCTGAAGCGGGTTTTCTTCCACGCTGTGGACGGCAGAATGCCGGTGAGTTCACCGGGGATGTCGATGCCGGTCGGTTCCCCGAGACCGAATTTTGCAAGGAAATCGTGGATGCGATCGATGCCCATGAGATTGGCCACGTCATAGAAGTAGACGTCGCACGAAGTGGCGATGGCCTTGCGCATGTTGACCGGTCCGTGACCGCCGCGTGCATAGTTCCAGTCACGCCATGGCCGACTGACGCCAGGCAGACGAAACAGGCCGCGACACATTTCCGTATGCTCGGACGTGACGATGCCTGATTCGAGGGCCGCGAGCGCCATCAGCGGTTTCACGGTCGAACCCGGCGGATAGACGCCGCGCAGGGCGCGGTCATAGAGCGGCTTCTCTGGATCTTCGGTCAGCGCGCGGTACTCAGCGCGCGTCAGTCCGCGAGCGAACGGATTCGGATCGAAGGAGGGCGTGCTGACGAACGCGATGATGTCGCCGTTGGCCGGATCGATGGCGACTGCGGAGCCACGTTGTCCGGCAAGTGCCTCTTCGGCGATGCGCTGCACGCGCTGGTCGATGGTCAGAAACAGATCGTTGCCCGCGGTGGGCTCCTTGCGCACGAGATCGACGGCAGCACGGCCGATGCGTTCCACCGTGCGCCCCTGTGCATTGACCAGGAGTTGTTGCAGTCCGGACGTGCCGTGCAATTCGTCCTCGTACTGCTTCTCGACGCCGCTCTTGCCGGTCAGGGTCGTGCCGGCGTAATCGTCCATGTTCAGCGTCTTCTTGTCGTCCTCGCTGATCGCGCCCACATAGCCGATCGCATGCACACTGGTTCCACCCAGCGGGTAGTAGCGGGTCAGGCGCGGTTTGATGTCGACGCCCGGAAACTCATGGCGTCGCGCTGCAAATCGGGCAAGTTCGACTTCATTCAACTGAAGCTTGATGGGCACGGCATCGAAGACGCGCCGACCGCGAATGTCCTTCCTGATGGCCGGCAGATCATCCGGGTCGAGCAGACCGATTGCAGCCAGGCCATCGAGCGTAGCGTCCAGGTTCGGGACCTGTTCGCGACGCAGTTCCAGCTGATAGGAAGGGGCGTTCGTGGCGAGCGGGACGCCGTTGCGATCCAGGATCAGACCGCGATTCGGCGGAATGGGCTCGACCTTGATCCGGTTGCCTTGCGACAGATCGACGAAGTAGTCGTACCTGACAATCTGCAGCCACACCAGCCGCGCGATGACCGCACCGATGGCGAGCGTGATGATCACGGCAGCCGCGATCGCCCGTCCTTCGAACAACTGTTGTTCGGCGTGGTGATCCTTGATGCGGACGGAGCGAGCCATGAGCGGGCAGGGTCAGAACAGGAGGTCTGCTGGTCCGCTGATCGGAAGATGGAAGTGAGGCGCTCGCCGCGTGGCCAGCAGACCGGTTGGCCAGCCGACCGTCCTCATCTTCTGCTCCTGTTCCACGTATCGAGCACGGAGACCAGCACGGGCCACAGCACCGCGCTGGTAAGAACAGGCAGCCAGCGCATCCATGTCGTCACCGGCGAACCGATGATGCCGTCGATCCAGAACACCAGAAATTCGTAGATCGCGAGCAGACCCAGCACCCACAGTGTCTGCTGATAAATCGGAAAGATGCGCAGACGCAGCTGGTTCTTGTGGGTGAGGTAGGCAACGGCAGCGAAAGCGATTGCATGCTGACCGAAGATCGGTCCCTTGATCACGTCCAGAGCAAGTCCGCAAAGCCACGCGAACATCAGACCGGCGAGTCGCGGCGAGCTCAGCGACCAGTAGATCACGAGCAGCAGCAGCAATTGCGGACGAGCAGGTCGCAGCACTTCCGGCAACGGCACGATCGCAAGGATCAGGGCCAGAATCACCGTCACAGTGATGCGCAGCGCGCTCGAACGTCCCTCAGCCATGAGCTGCTCCCCGCACGATGTTCGAGTCGGAACGGGCGATCATTGATCTGGCGCCTGTGCGGAAGGTTGCGATGACGGAGTCTGGGTCGGTGCACGAGCAGCCCCCGCATCAGGAGCCTGCGACGAATTTGCGGCCGCGCTGTCGCTGCCAGCAGGGGTTCCGGTGACTGCGGATGCTTCTACCGCGAGATCGCCCGCGGGCTTCTCTTTCGAAGGATCGAACCACAGGAGCAATACTTCGCGCGAGCGATCGAGCTGCGCCAGCGGCTTCGCTTCCACGATGGCAAAGGTTTCCGCCGGACCGCGGTCGACCTTGGTGATGGTCGCGACCGGGTATCCGGCCGGGAAGACACCGTCGAGTCCTGAGGAGACCAGCAGATCCCCGGCTTTCACATCCGATTCGACTGTGAGGAAGGGCAGGCTGAGTCGATGAATATCGCCGGTGCCCACGGCAATGGTGCGAATGCCGTTGCGATTGACCTGAACCGGTATCGCATGTTCGTTGTCGCTGATCAGAATGATTTCCGCGCCGATGCGATCGACGCTGGTGACCTGGCCGACGATACCGAATGCATCGAGGACAGGCTGATTCTTGAATACGCCATCTTCGCTGCCCTTGTTGATGCGGGCACGATGACGGAAGGGGTCGACATCGATGCGCACGATCTCGGCGATCAGCGTGCGCTCGCCGATGCCTTGCGATGCATTGCGGATGGCGCGCAGACGACGATTTTCCTCGGTGAGGGCATCGAAGCGCAGCAGCTTCACGCGCGCCGTGCGCAGTTCATCGGTGAGCTCCGCGTTTTCGCGCCGCAGTCGCGAGCGATCGGCAAAGCTGCCCGTCAGCCAGTTCCACGCCTGGAAGGGAGCCTGAATGACTGCATACAGGGGGCTCGCTGCGGTCTGCAGCCACGAACGCGTCGTTTCGAGATAACCGCCGCGGTGATCGAGCACCATCAGCGCGATGGAAACGATGGCCAGGAAAAACAGGCGCGCTCCGAGCGGTGGCCCCCGGCCGATGATCGGACGACTGTCGGAGCTTAGGGTAACCACGAGAGGGCTGGCGACTGGCTACTGGCGATGGGCCGGAGAAGGAATCAGGGCAGTTATGGGAATACGCCCTGCGGTTCGAATCAAGCGCGGAAGTGAGCGCCCCGTCATCATTCCAGATTGAACAGGGCCGGGCCGTGTTCGTCGATGAGTTCCAGCATGCGACCGCCGCCGCGCGCGACGCAGGTCAGGGGGTCTTCGGAAACCACCACCGGCAGGCCGGTTTCTTCCATCAGCAGCTTGTCGATATCGCGCAGCAGCGCGCCACCGCCGGTGAGTACGATGCCGCGCTCGGCAACATCAGCGCCGAGTTCGGGCGGTGTCTGTTCAAGCGCGACCTTCACCGCGCCGACGATACCTGCAAGCGGCTCCTGCAGGGCTTCGAGAATTTCGTTCGAATTGAGCGTGAAACTGCGCGGCACGCCCTCGGAGAGATTGCGGCCCTTCACGGAGATTTCGTTGACCTGCTGGCCGGGATAGGCCGAGCCGATTTCGATCTTCACGCGCTCGGCGGTCGCTTCGCCGATCAGGATGCCATAGTTGCGGCGCACGTAATTGATGATGGCGTCATCGAAGCGGTCGCCGCCGATGCGCACCGATGAGGCATACACGATGCCGTTCAGGGAAATGACCGCGACTTCGGACGTGCCGCCACCGATGTCGAGCACCATCGAACCGCGTGCTTCCTGAACCGGCAGTCCGGCACCGACGGCGGCAGCCATCGGTTCTTCAATCAGACGAACCCAGCGTGCGCCGGCACCTTCGGCGGATTCCTGAATGGCGCGGCGTTCGACCTGTGTGGATCCGTAAGGTACGCAGATCAGCACACGCGGGCTGGGACGCATCATGCGATTGCCGTGCACCTTCTCGATGAAGTACTGCAGCATCTTTTCGGTGACGGTGAAGTCGGCGATCACGCCGTCCTTCATCGGACGAATGGCCGTGATGTGACCCGGCGTGCGGCCGAGCATGTTCTTTGCTTCCTGGCCGACTGCTTCGATCTTCTTGCCGGCACGGCCCGGCTCTTCGCGGATGGCGACCACCGACGGTTCGTTCAGAACGATGCCGCGACCGCGAACGTAGATGAGAGTGTTTGCCGTGCCGAGATCGATGGACAGGTCGTTCGAGAAGTAGCCGCGAAGGTTCTTGAACATGGGTGTCGGTAGGATCGAACGACGGGGTCAAAAAAGGTGCGGTACTCTAACAACGGGTAGGACTTTGTACAAGGCGAGGTGTATGATTGCGCGCGCTTTTTTCCTGTGTTTTTCCCTGTTTTTGCAATCGCGCGGAAGCTGCCAATGAGCCTGACCCGTAAAGACGTCGAGAACATCGCTCACCTTGCCAGGCTGGCGATCAGCGACGACCAGATGCCCGTGTACGTCGACAGCCTGTCGAAGATTCTCAACTTCGTCGAACAGCTCAATGCGGCCGATACCGCAACCGTCGAGCCGATGGCGCATCCGTTGAAAGGGCAAGTGCAGCGCATGCGTGCCGACGAAGTCGTCGACCATGACCGGCGCGAGAAATACCAGCGCAATGCCCCGAAGGTCGAAGCCGGCCTGTACCTCGTCCCCAAGGTAATCGAATAGAGCAACGTTGGCCGTTGACGGTTGACCGTTGGCGGCCGGAAGAAGTGGCACTCCCGGAGAGCCGTCAACCGTCAACCGTCAACCCTCAACCCTCAACCCGCAACCGGAACATGACCGAACTTCATCATCAGACGCTTGCTGAACTGGCCGCCGGATTGCGTGCGCGCCGGTTTTCGAGCGTCGAGCTTACCCGGCATTTTCTTTCGCGAATCGAGCGTCTGAACTCCGAACTCAATGCGCTGATCACCGTGACCGGTGAGCAGGCGCTGGCCGCTGCGGCCCGGGCCGATCTGCAACTTGCATCGGGCGAGGCCGGCGCGCTCACGGGCCTGCCCATCGCCCACAAGGACATCTTCTGCACTGACGGTGTTCTGACCACGTGCGGCTCACGCATGCTGTCGGGCTTCGTTGCGCCGTACGACGCAACGGTCGTGGAGAAGCTGTCGCAGGCCGGGATCGTTTCGCTCGGCAAGGCCAACATGGATGAGTTCGCCATGGGTTCGTCGAACGAAACCAGCTTTTATGGCCCGGTGAAGAATCCCTGGGATCACCGCAAGGTGCCCGGCGGGTCCTCGGGTGGTTCAGCAGCCGCCGTCGCTGCACGACTTGCGCCCGCGGCCACCGGCACGGATACGGGTGGGTCCATCCGTCAGCCTGCGGCACTGACATCGCTGACGGGTTTGAAGCCAACGTACGGCCGGGTGTCGCGCTACGGGATGATCGCGTTTGCCTCGAGTCTCGACCAGGCGGGAACGTTGACGTTGTCGGCCGAGGACGCGGCAATGCTGCTCGGCGGCATGGCCGGATTCGATCCGCGCGACTCCACCAGTGTGGATGAACCCGTGCCCGACTACATGGCGACGCTGGATCAGCCTCTGGCCGGGTTGCGGATCGGTCTGCTGAAGGAGTTCTTTGAAAAGGGGCTCGACGAGGCGAACGGCAAGCTGGTGCGCGACGCCCTCAAGGTCTATGAAGCGCTCGGCGCCAGGCTGGTCGATGTCAGTCTGCCGAACCTGCCGCTGTCCGTGCCTACTTATTATGTGGTCGCGCCGGCGGAGTGTTCCTCGAATCTCTCGCGATTCGATGGCGTGCGCTTCGGTCATCGCTGCGACAGTCCGAAAGATCTCATGGACATGTACAAGCGCTCGCGTGGCGAGGGCTTCGGCGAAGAGGTCAAACGCCGCATCATGACGGGCACGTATGTCCTGTCTGCCGGCTACTACGACGCCTATTACCTGCAGGCTCAGAAAATCCGTCGGCTCATTGCGGATGACTTCGAACGCGCCTTCAGGGAAGTGGATGTTCTGATGGGCCCGACGTCGCCGACGCCCGCCTTCGACATCGGTGCCAAGGTCGACGATCCGATCACGATGTATCTGAATGACATCTACACCATCGGTGCGAACCTCGCCGGTCTGCCGGCGATGTCGATTCCATGCGGATTCCTCGGCGGTTTGCCGGTGGGTCTGCAGATCATCGGCCCGCACTTTGCCGAAGCGAAGCTGCTGAATGTGGCGCACAGGTATCAGCAGGAAACGAGCTGGCACAAAGAGATTCCTCAAGCCTACCAATAGGCTTGAGGAAAGGCGGAAGGGCGCAGGCTGTAGGTTGTAGCCAGCGTTCTCTCGCCTGCGGCGTCGGCTGACGCCGTCCTGTTTGTTCCGATCTACAGCCTACTGCCTATTGTCTACAGCCTATGTCTTCATTCGAAACCGTCATCGGCCTTGAAATTCACGCCCAGCTCGCGACGAAGACCAAGATCTTCTCGAGTGCGTCCACTGCGTTCGGTGCGGCGCCGAACTCTCAGGCGAATCTCGTCGACCTGGGCTATCCCGGCGTGCTGCCGGTGCTGAACGTCGAAGCCGTGCGCATGGCCACCAAGTTCGGCCTCGCGGTCGGTGCCACTGTGTCGCAGCGCTCGATCTTCGCCAGAAAGAACTACTTCTATCCCGATCTGCCCAAGGGTTACCAGATCAGCCAGTACGAGAAGCCCATCGTCGAGAAGGGGCGAATGGACATCCTGCTCGAAGACGGCAGCATCAAGACGGTCGGTATCACGCGGGCGCATCTGGAAGAAGACGCCGGCAAGTCCCTGCACGAAGACTTCCACGGTTCGACCGGTATCGATCTGAACCGCGCCGGTACGCCCTTGCTGGAGATCGTGTCCGAGCCCGACATGCGCTCGGCCAAAGAGGCAGTGGCCTATCTCAAGAAGATCCACACGCTGGTGCGGTATCTCGAGATCTGCGACGGCAACATGCAGGAGGGGTCGTTTCGTTGCGATGCCAACGTGTCAGTGCGGCCGGTGGGTCAGGAGAAGTTCGGCACGCGCTGCGAGATCAAGAATCTCAACTCGTTTCGGTTCATCGAGAAGGCCATCAATTACGAGGTCGCCCGGCAGATCGACATCATTGAAGGCGGTGGCACGATCAGGCAGGAAACGCGCCTGTACGATCCCGACAAGGGTGAGACTCGTTCGCTGCGCTCGAAAGAGGAAGCGAACGACTACCGTTACTTCCCGGATCCGGATCTGCTGCCCGTAGTCATCGACAGCGCCTTCATCGAAACCATCCGCGGCACATTGCCTGAACTGCCGGATCAGAAGGCCGCGCGCTACATGGAGAAGTTCGGCCTGTCCGCGTACGACGCCGGCGTGCTCACGGCGAGCCGCGAAATGGCGGACTACTACGAATCAGTGTTGAGCGCTCTGGGTGCCGGTCACGAGAAGCTCGCGGCCAACTGGGTCATGGGTGATCTCTCCGGCGCGTTGAACAGGGACGGCATCGAAGTCACCGAGTCCAGGATCGGAGCCGATCGGCTTGCCGGTCTGCTCAGGCGTATCGTCGATGAAACCATTTCCGGGAAGATTGCCAAGGAAGTGTTCGAGGCGATGTGGGCAGAAGGACAGGATGCCGATGTCATCATCGAAGCCAAAGGTCTCAAGCAGATCACCGACACGGGTGCGATCGAGAAGGTCATCGACGACATCATGGCGGCCAATCC
>DASTRD010000098.1:0-5323 GCA_035761425.1 Povalibacter sp. | reverse complement strand
GTGTGGTTGCCCGATTCCATGGAAGGCCCGACCCCGATCTCGGCGCTGATCCACGCCGCCACGATGGTGACCGCGGGCATCTTCATGGTGGCGCGCATGTCGCCACTGTTCGAGCTGTCTGAAACGGCGCTGTCCACCGTACTCATCATCGGCGCAACGACCGCGTTCTTCATGGGTCTGCTCGGCCTGGTCAACAATGACATCAAGCGGGTCGTCGCGTACTCCACGCTCTCGCAGCTGGGGTACATGACAGTGGCGCTCGGCGTGTCGGCTTACGCGGGGGCAATCTTCCATCTCATGACGCACGCCTTCTTCAAGGCGCTGCTGTTCCTTGCGGCCGGCTCGGTGATCATCGCCATGCATCACGAGCAGGACATGCGCAAGATGGGCGGGCTGAAGAAGTACCTGCCGATCACTTACTGGACCTGCCTCATCGGATCACTGGCGTTGATCGGCTTTCCGGGTACCTCCGGTTTCTTCTCAAAGGATGCGCTGATCGAGGCCGTGCACGAATCGCATCTGCCCGGCGCGGTATATGCCTACTGGTGTGTATTTGCCGGCGTGTTCGTGACTGCCTTTTACAGCTTCCGCCTGGTCTTCATGACGTTCCATGGACCGGAACGGTTTGCGCATGCGACCGAGGGTCACCATTCAGCGCACGAGAGCACGCATGTGGAGACGCAGAAGCAGGCAGGGCACGAGCCTGATGCGCATGGTCACGACGATCATGGCCACCATGGCGGACCGCCCCATGAAAGTCCGTGGGTGGTGACGGTACCGCTCATTCTGCTCGCCATTCCGTCGTTGTTCATCGGCTGGTTCACCATCGGACCGGTGCTGTTCGGCGGTTACTTTGGCGACGCCATCTACGTCTCGGAAGTGCACAACGTCCTGGGTGAACTCGCCGCGGAATTCCACGGACCTGCTGCCTTCACGCTGCACGCGTTGCAGCAGTTCACGGTGTGGCTTGCGCTCGCCGGTGTTGCGGCCGCCTGGTTCCTGTACATCAAGCGACCCGACCTGCCGGGCAGAATCGCGGAGCGGTTCTCCGGCGTGTATCGACTGCTGGTGCACAAGTTCTACTTCGATGAGCTTTACCAGGCGCTGTTTGCGGCCGGCAGCCGTAATCTGGGCACTGCGCTGTGGCGCGTGGGTGATGTCGCATTGATCGATGGTGCGGCCGTCAACGGCTCGGCTCGCCTGGTCGGATGGATGTCAGGCGTGCTGCGCCGGATTCAATCGGGTTACCTGTATCACTACGCGTTCGCAATGATCATCGGCCTGTCGGTACTGCTGGCGTGGTACGTGTGGCGTTGATCCCGGCAAACCAGTAACAAGAAGCATCAGTCCGTCATGCAATTCACCTGGCCAATCCTGAGCGTCCTCATCTGGCTGCCGATCGTCGGCGGCGTGGCGCTGCTCGTTCTCGGCGACCGCAATATCGCGATGGGTCGCTGGGTGGCATTGTTCACGACGGCTGCCACGTTCGGCCTTTCGACGCTGCTCTATACGCATTTCGACCCGACCACGGCCGAGATGCAGTTCGTTGAGAAGCTCACGTGGATCCCGGCCTTCAATGCCTGGTATTCGCTCGGTGTGGACGGCATCGCAATGCCGCTCATCATTCTGACCACGTTCGTAACTCCGCTGGTCGTGATCGCCGCATGGACGGTGATCGAAAAGCGCCCGGCACAGTACTTCGCAGCCTTCATGATCCTGGAAGGACTAATGGTCGGAGTATTCGCGGCGACGGATGCGCTGCTGTTTTACGTGCTCTGGGAAGCCATGCTGATTCCGATGTTCATCATTATCGGCGTGTGGGGCGGGGCGCGGCGCGTCTATGCCACTCTCAAGTTCTTCCTCTACACCTTCCTCGGCTCCGTGCTGATGCTGGTGTCGCTGATCTACATGTATCTCAAGACCTGCGATGCCGGACAATGCAGTTACGCCATTGCCGATTTCCAGAATCTGCCGCTGGCGATGAACGCACAGCTGTTGATCTTCATTGCGTTCATGGTGGCTTTTGCCGTGAAGGTGCCGATGTGGCCGGTACATACGTGGCTGCCCGATGCGCACGTTGAGGCGCCGACCGGAGGCTCAGTGATTCTGGCGGCGATCATGCTGAAGATGGGCGGGTACGGCTTCTTGCGCTTTTCGCTGCCGATCACGCCGGATGCCAGCGCGGAACTCGACTGGCTGATCATCTCGATGTCGTTGATCGCTGTGGTCTACATCGGTTTCGTCGCGCTCGTGCAGAAGGATATGAAGAAGCTGATTGCGTATTCGTCCATCGCGCACATGGGCTTCGTGACGCTCGGTTCGTTCCTCGCGTTCGATCTGCTGCGTGTAAATGGCGATGTACGTGGCGCAGCCATGGGTATCGACGGCGCCATGGTGCAGATGATTTCCCACGGCCTGATCTCCGGGGCGATGTTCTTCTGCGTCGGCGTCCTGTATGACCGTGTGCACAGCCGGGAAATTTCGGCCTACGGCGGCGTCGTCAATACCATGCCGATCTTCGCCGCGTTCGCAGTCCTGTTCGCGATGGCCAACTCGGGCCTGCCGGCGACGTCCGGTTTCGTCGGTGAGTTCCTGGTGATTCTCGCCAGCTTCCGCGCCGATTTCTGGTACGCCTTCCTCGCCGCGGTGACTCTGATTCTGGGTGCGGCCTACACGCTGTGGCTGGTCAAGCGCGTCATCTTCGGCGCAGTCGCCAACGACAATGTGGCTGCTCTGACAGATCTGAATGGGCGCGAATTCCTTGTGCTCGGAATTCTTGCCGTCGCCGTTCTGCTCCTGGGTGTCTGGCCCGCGCCGCTGCTCGATGTAATGCGGCCGACGGTGGAGCATCTGGTGCAGCAGATAACAGTGTCCAAACTCTAAGCAGTCGTCGCAGCCATGTCGGAACCCGTGATTTCCAGTCTGAACCTCGCGACGGCCTCCGCCGAGATCTACATGATCGCGGCGATCTGCGTGATCCTGCTGGTCGATGTGTTTCTGTCCGAGCGCACGCGCTGGGTGACCTATGCATTGTCGTTGCTTGCTCTGGCCGGAGCCGCCGTCGTCACGCTGAATCAGTCGGTCACCGGTCGAATGTCGGCGTTCGACGGCACTTTCGTGACGGACCCGATGGGCGAGGTCTTGAAGCTATTTGCCTACGGCACCGTGGCCGTTGCGTTCATGTATTCGAGGGAATATCTGAAACGCGCAGGGCTGTTCAAGGGTGAGTACTTCATTCTGGGGCTCGTCGTACTGCTCGGCATCATGGTGATCACTTCGGCCGGCAGTCTCGTCACTGTGTATATCGGCGTGGAACTGATGTCGCTGGCGCTCTACGCGATGGTTGCCTTCGACCGGGACTCCGGTGTGGCTGCTGAGTCCGCCATGAAGTATTTCGTCCTCGGCGCGATTGCCTCCGGCATGCTGCTCTATGGGTTCTCCATCGTTTATGGAATGACCGGCACACTGCAGCTCGATGAACTGGCGATAGCGGTGCGCGAGGTGGGGCCGGACAAGCTGGGCCTGGTCTTCGGCCTCGCTTTCATCGTGGCCGGCGTTGCCTTCAAGTTCGGCGCAGTGCCGTTCCACATGTGGGTACCGGACGTTTATCACGGTGCGCCGACGCCGGTGACGCTGTTTATCGGCTCCGCGCCCAAGATCGCGTCCTACGTGCTGGCAATCCGCGTGCTCGCGGAAGGGCTCGACGCCATGGTGGCAAGTTGGCAGACCATGCTGATCGGTCTGTCGGTGCTGTCGATGATCATCGGCAACGTGGTCGCGATTGCGCAGACCAATCTGAAGCGCATGCTCGCCTATTCGACCATCTCGCACGTCGGTTTCATCCTGCTCGGCATTCTCGCAGGCACGCCGGATGGATATCGCGCAGCGATGTTTTACACGATCACCTACGTCATCATGTCGATTGGCTCATTCGCCATGATCCTGCTGCTGTCGCGTCAGGGCTTTGAGGCGGATCGCATCGAGGACTTCAAGGGGCTGAACCGCAAGAGTCCGTGGTTCGCAGCCGTCATGATGATGCTCATGTTCAGCACGGCGGGTGTGCCGCCATTCCTGGGCTTCTGGGCCAAACTTGCGGTTCTCGGCGCCGTCGTGAACGTGGATCTGGTGTGGCTGGCGGCGGTGGCTGTGGTGCTGTCGGTCGTGGCCGCCTTCTACTACCTGCGGGTCATCAAGGTGATGTATTTCGACGAGCCGGCCGATTCGGTCGTTGTGGATGCAGGCGGGACGTTGCGGGTGCTGCTCAGTATCAACGGTCTCGCGGTACTGGTCCTTGGAATCTTTCCGGGCGCCCTTATTGATCTGTGTGCCCGGGTCCTGCCGTAGGAATCGCCACTTCGGTCAGTCCTGCCGATCGCCGCGAATTGCCGCGGAATCTCACGCAAG
The DNA here is from genome assembly GCA_035761425.1 of Povalibacter sp. Classification (GTDB taxonomy): domain Bacteria; phylum Pseudomonadota; class Gammaproteobacteria; order Steroidobacterales; family Steroidobacteraceae; genus Steroidobacter. The sequence continues at coordinate 919 of DASTRD010000098.1, read as the reverse complement.
TCCGGGAACGCAACCGGATTGCGCCTTGTATTACCCCATTCAGGCCCTTACAATCCGCGCCCTCTGTTGCGGGGTGGAGCAGTCTGGCAGCTCGTCGGGCTCATAACCCGAAGGTCGCAGGTTCAAATCCTGCCCCCGCTACCATTTCCCCTTGCGGGAACATGGGTTGCAGAGGCCCCTGGAAACAGGGGATCAGGGACGCTGAGTGCGGGCTGCTCCCGGCACCGGCGGAGGAAGGGATGATCACGAGAATGGGCCTTGGGCCCATTTTTCGTTTCTGCGGGTCGAAAAGCGCCATTTGCAACAGCCGGGAGGTGACCAATGCTGCGAAACCAGCTGATCGAGCTGCTGCAGCCTGTCGTGGTCGGCCTCGGTTACGAGCTGTGGGAATTGGAGTACGCAGCCCGCTCCGGTGGCGGATTGCTGCGGTTGTACATCGATTCTGCCTCGGGCATCACACTGGATGACTGCGAACGCGTCAGTCGCGCGGTCAGCGAGGCACTGGACGTATCGGATCCGATTCAGGGCCACTACACCCTGGAGGTGTCTTCGCCCGGACTCGATCGAGTGCTGAGAACGGCTGAGCATTTCGAGCGCTTCAGCGGCGAGCGGGTGCGAGTCGACACGCTGGCGCCGATCAACGGCCGCAAGCGGTTTTCCGGAAGATTGAAGCAGGTGCGTGATGGACAGATCGCCCTGGAAGTGGATGGCAGCGTGCTGATGCTGCCAATCGATGCAATACACAAGGCGCGGGTAGCGCCGGAAACCTGACCGGAGTTGCCGGAGTTCGCACGATGAACAAAGAAATTCTGATGGTTGTGGACGCCGTTTCGAACGAGAAGGGCGTCGACAAGGAGATCATTTTCGAAGCGCTCGAGGCTGCGCTGGCCTCGGCGACGCGGCGTCGTCACGGCGAGGG
>DASTRD010000097.1:0-9790 GCA_035761425.1 Povalibacter sp. | reverse complement strand
CACACTGGGAGTAACCCCGCATGAGTGTTGTAGATCAGAGCATCATCAAGCACAAGATGGGACTGTTGAACCTGGCCGAGGAGCTGCGCAACGTCACCCGTCACCTGTTGCCTGTTACCTGTCACCTGTTACCTGTCACCTGTTACCTGTTACCTGTTACCTGTTACCTGTTACCTGTTACCTGTTACCTGTTACCTGTTACCTGTCACCTCACTGGCATACTTCCTGCTTCACTCCTGTATGAACCGCGCTGCGAGCGTCAGTGAATTGACACTGACGCTGCCATGCGGCGCGAAGTGTGATGTTCATCACAGGAGTTGGAGCGATGTTCGAGATCCTGCCGAATCCCTCGCTGGAAACGCTGCTGATCGCCGGTCGCGCGATGCTGCTCATCGGTGCCTTCTGGATTTTTGCGCTGGCCTTCATTCGCTGGCGCCGGGCCGACGATCGCGCCAACCAGGCATTGCACACACAGCTCGAACGCGTCTTCGCCGAAATGCGCAGCATGCACGAGACCATCAGCGTGATGAGCGCGCGTCTCGATGCCATGAGCAAGGAATCGGAAATCGACTCGCGTCGCGCACCCGCTGCGTCACAGCGCGGTTACGACGTTGCGCAGCGTCTGGCGCGCAATGGTGCGGGCATCGAAGAGCTGATCGCCAACTGCGGCATCACTCGTCATGAAGCCGAGTTGCTGGTGCGATTGCATGGGACCAAGGCACGCGAAGCAGCGCTCTCACCGCCGGTTCGCATGCCGCGTACGACACACGTCGCGCATGAATCCACTGCCATGCCGCCTCAGGCGCAACGTCCGACGCCGGGCAAGAAGCGCGGTTCGCTGCTGAGCGTGGTGGGCTGAACCGATGGCGCCGGTCAGGTTGCCGGGCCGGGCTTTCAAAAGTTGCGCCGCGAATGCCGCATTGATGCATATCAATGCGCCTCACGCCATTGACGCTGGCCTGGGGACGAATGCGGCCTGCCCGAAGCCATTTGACATCGCCGCCTTAAGCGAACGTAATTCCTGGGTCGCGCGGTTGACTCCCCAACAGTAAATCGCTAGCGTCGGGGTTGCTCCAATACAAATATAAATGTCGGAGCAGGCAGGGAGAGCGGCGGGGAACAACGGCGCGACTACAAGAAGAATCGAACCGTTGGCATGGCGGCCTCCCTGGCGTCGGCTTTTCCAATATCAGCGGAGACAACTATGCGAGACATGATGTCGCTGCGCGCGCTACTTGCGGCCGCGCTTGCAGGAATGACCTTGTTGATGGGGGGGTGTGCATCCATTGTCCATAACGGCAATCGCCTGATCACCATCAACAGCGATCCGCCGGGGGCGACTGCTTCCATTCGCACGGAAGAGGGAAAGATTGTCGATGCCCGCAAGACGCCCTGTACCGTATCGCTCGAGCCCAAGCGTGGCTATTTCAAAGGCCAGAGCTACGTACTGAGACTCGAAATGCAGGGATATCAGCCGACTGAAGTGCCGCTCAAGGCGACACTGTCCGGTTGGTACTTCGGCAACATCATCTTCGGCGGCCTGATCGGCATGCTGGCAGTCGATCCGGCAACCGGTGCGATGTGGAACATCGAGCCCGGCAAGATCGACCGCAAGCTCAATGCCTCGCAGGCGAAGGTGATCAACAACAAGACCGGGTTCCTGGTGGTGCTCGCCTCTGATCTCACGCCGCAGGAACGTGAGCAGATGCAGCGCCTGAACTGACGGTGCGCCCATCGGACCTGGGTGTGAAGGCCCGGGTCCGATTCGAGGTGCTCACCGGAACTGTGCGATTCCGGTCGATTCCGTACCGTGCTCGATCGAGCGTCGATACTCGTGCGACGGCGCCTTCCACGTTGGCGGCCGGCGCGGCACCGCATCGGAATTCATGAAGAGCTTCGAGCGTAGGCCGGTGCCTGTGGAAGATTTTCGAAGCCGCCGTACTTCACCGCAGAGGGGTAGTACTCGGCTGCAAATTGAACCTTGCCGGCAGTCTGCGGCGACGCAACGTTGCTGATGAACGCCAGCATCAGGTCGATGCCGGCCGAGACGCCCGCCGAAGACCAGATGTTGCCGTCCTGGACGAACCGTTCTTCCACCACTGTGACATCTGCGAGCGCACGCAGCCGTTCCAGAGAACCCCAGTGAGTCGTGGCCCTCCTGCCGGACAGCAACCCGGCAGCGTGAAGAATGAACGATCCCGTGCACACCGACAGCACCGCCTTGCAACCGGCTGCCTGCCTCGCGACGAAATCCACGAGCGCACTGTTCTGCACCTGGTTACGCGTTCCCTGGCCGCCCGGTACCAGAAGGTAATCCAGCGCCGGGCACGACGCGAACGATGCATGTGGCAGTACCGACATGCCCTTGGCGCAGAGCACCGGTTGATCTGATTCAGCCACGAGCAGGCAATTCTGCGGCCCGTCCACGTGCCTGCTCCACATGGTGAGCATCTCCCAGGGCCCGACGAAGTCCAGTTCCTCGACTTCGGGGAAGATCAGAATACCGAATGATGCCGACATGGTTTGCGGGCCTGCCGTCATTGCGCATGCGGGATGCTTTCGTGAAGCTTAATTGCGCGTGCGTTACGTAGCGAGCACAACAGGCACAGGCATTCGAGCCGATTCAGTGTTGCCGTCTGGATTCGGTCCGAACACGCGAAAAGCGGGCGGGCACGCTCGTTCTGAAAGGGCTGACCCGCTTGTCCGGGATACTCGGGACTGATTTCGTGCCCAGTGTTCATACGCGAGTCCTCATATTGATTGCCGGCACGGTCAGGCGGACATTGATCGACGCTTGTGAGTTTCGGTGTGTCGCACGAATATCCGGTGCCGACGTCCCTCCATGACGATGAGGATCTCCTGATGCTGTCCCGTCGCTCTTTCATTGAAGGCGCTGGAGCAATCGGCGCGACACTGGTGTGGGCCGGTCCGGCGCGGGCGTCCCGTCAACGTTGGGTCGAGCGGCGCGATCTCTATCCCGAAGGCGTCGCATCGGGCGATCCCGATCCCGAGAGTGTCGTGTTGTGGACCCGACATCCGGCTGCGAACGGGCACGACGTCATGCTCACGGTTGAAGTTGCCACCGATCGTGAGTTCAGGCACGTGATTGCAAAAGCCCATGCCCCGGCGCTCGCCGTGTCGGACTGGACATGTCGGGTGCTGGTGGCGGGACTGCGGCCCCGCACCGTTTATTTCTATCGCTTCACCGATGCAGACGGGCAGGGCAGCCGCATCGGCAGAACGATCACGGCACCCCGCGCGGACGATCCTGCAAAAACGCGGTTTGCATTCGTCTCATGTCAGAGCGTCAACGAAGGATGGCAGAACGCGTTTCGTCGCATGCTCTGGGAAGACGAACGCGCAGCGCAGAACGAACGACTGGGTTTCGTACTGCACCTGGGTGACTTCATCTACGAAGTGGTCGAATACCCGGACGAGGTGCCGCATCGCTACGACCGCACCATCAACGACATCGGCCGGGTGCCGGATGCCAGAAAGGTCAGCAACTTTCACGTGCCGACGAACCTGGCCGGCTATCGTTTCGTCTATCGGGCGCATCTTGCAGATCCCGACATTCAGGATGCGCGCGCCTGGCTGCCTTTCGTGTGCATCGGCGACAACCACGAATTCTCCTGGCAGGGCTGGCAAAGCTTCATCAAATACGGCGGCAAGGTCGAGCCGGCGCAGGAGCTGCGCGTTGCCGCCAACCAGGCCTGGTGGGAATACATTCCCTCACGCGTTGCCAAGTCTTCCGGTGCGGGGCTCGAGCGGTTCGATCCGCCGACGGTGAAGAACGCGCCGATCGAAAAGTTCGACGCCGACGGGCTGGGCGATGAGCCGAACAATCGCGCGGCGATTGCGAGCATGACGGCATACCGGGCATTGAGGTACGGCCGCCACATCGATGTGATCATCACCGATCACCACAGCTACACCTGCGAAGATCCGGGCAGCCGGCCGGAGGCCGAAGCGTTCGGTGTGGAAGAGTTCTCGTACTTCTTCCCGCAGGAAGTCATGGAAGTTCTCGATGCGGGGCGGGCATACAACGATGGCGCACCGCCGGCAACGATCTCGTTCGATGGCAAGGACGTGCCGAATTTTCGTCGCGACGAACCGCCGGCAACCCTGCTCGGCGCGCAACAGAAGGAATGGTGGAAAAAGAGAATCGCCGGTTCCGATGCCACCTGGAAAATCTGGGCTGCCTCGAACGGCACGCTGGACTGGCGCGCCGATCCGCAGAATCTTCCATCCGGACTCACCCGACCCTGGCCCGGAACCGGATATGCGTGCATCGGCACGGGCGATCTGGGCTCGATGTATCACGAACGCGCCGAGCTCTACGGCTTCGTTCGTGCACAGGGCGTCGATGGCTTCGTGACCGTATCCGGCGACCGGCACAGTTTCTGGGCCGGCTATGCGGCGCCGACGTTGCCGCCGCAACCATTCGAGCCCGTAGGCATCGTATTCATCACGGGCTCGATTTCAGCGCCGGGCTTCGCGGAGTCACTGGAACACCGCATGCAGGGCGATCCATTGCGTGGGTTGTTCAGCGTCGAACGCAAGTCGGGTCAGCACGAAGCGACGGTCAACCTGCTGCTGCGTCATGGTGTGCGTACCGCACTGGAATACGCGCGCACGGGAGATCGCAAATCTGCGCTCGCGTTGCGCAACCCGGATAACGCTCCGCATCTCGAATTCGTCGATATGGGCGGACATGGCTACGCAGTCGTCACTGCGCAGGCAAATGCAATCGAGACAGAGTTCGTATGTGTGCCGAGACCCGTCACTCGTGCGACCACCGCTGATGGCGGACCCTTGCGCTATCGAGTGGTGCATCGAGCAAGCCGGTGGAAGAGCGGTGAACGGCCGCGGCTGGAACAGCAAGTGCTGGAAGGCGATCCGTTTCCGGCCTGATCGCTGATATTCCGCGCGTGGCTGGACTCAAGCCGGTCTGTATTCGCCGACACATGTCGAGCGGTCTGCACAAGCCGAGCCAGCGGACCGGCGGGTCGGCTGCTCGCAATCTTGCTGCTTTCACTCGGACGCATACCTGGGCCTCCTTGAGGAAGCGGCACGATCCGCTGCTTGACGCGATGCGTAACGTCTGCTTGCGGTCGCGATTCACCTGAAGACCTCTTCCTGATTGCGCACGTCAGCGCATCTGCTGCGCAAACCGGGGGTGCCGGAGGGTTCAAGGCAGCTTGAACGACAGGCGAGGATAAAAATTTTTTCGTTCCTGCCGCTCAAGAATCCGCCGCGAACAGGTGATCGGTATTGCACTCCTTCGGAGTACTGGCTGAGGACTGTATCGGCACGGCTTCGACCTGACAGCGCTCCTCATCGTCATCTGTCCGCAAGCGGCGATCTGACAGCGCTCTTCATGATCGACGCATATCGACTTCACGGATGACAGCGCTCGCCTTCATCGAGCGATGATTGGCAGAAGCTCAACGCCCGCGATGGATAACGCTGTCATTGTGTATGCAACGTACACGATGCGAAGTGAGCAGGTGCTGCTCTCGCACCATCAACGATGCGTATTCGTGTGCTGCATTGACTGTCATCGAATGCATGCAGTGGCAAATAAAAAACAACGTCGTTGCTTTCTCAGGATGTTGCCAACGTCAACGTTCCTGATAATCTCGATTCATGTAGGACAATTAAAATTGTCCACGAGCAACACAAAACTGGTCCGCTGCGGACCGGGTTACACAAGGGGGAGTAATGAAGATCGGAACTTGTCGTCTGAGATGGGCCATGCGTGCGGCCCTCGTTTCTGCTACGTCGCTCGCAGGGGGTACCGCACTGGCACAAACCGCCGCTCCGGAGAGCACGACGCCTGCAAGCAACAACCAGGAGATCGCCGAAACCGTGGTCGTCACGGGTACGAGCATCAGAGGTATGGCGCCCGTTGGTTCCAACCTGGTGTCGGTCGGCGAAGTCGACCTCGAGAAGTCGAGCGCCACCAATTTGTCCACACTGGTCAACACCATTCCGGCCTTGAGCACGAACGGTACGCTGGCACAGGGCGAGAATCTCTGGTCGTTCTACTCGCCGCAGATTCACCAGCTCGGCGGATCGTCCTCGAACACGACCCTGGTCGTCATCGACGGCATGCGTTCCCCCGGCGGTGGTGCGCAGTTCAACCAGACCGACCCGAACATCATCCCGACTTCGGCCATGCAGCGCATCGACGTGCTGGCCGACGGTGCATCGTCGGTGTACGGCTCCGACGCCGTGGCCGGCGTGGTCAACTTCGTGACGCGTCGGACTTTCGACGGAGCGCAGGTCAATTCTTCCTACGGCATCGCCGATGATTACTCGTCGTTCGACGTCAACGGCATCTGGGGCACCAAATGGGATGGCGGCGGTGTCTACTTCGCCACTCAGTACAGCCATCAGACCCAGCTGTTCGTGAAGGATCGCGACTGGGCGAGCAAGGGCGACTATCGCGATCAGGGCGGCTCGAATACCCAGACCTTCACGTGCGACCCGGCAACCATCCGTGTGACCGGCGTGAACAGCGGTACAGCGCCTGGCGGCGGTCTGATCTTCCTTTCGCCGGGTGCGACGTCGCCGGTGGCGAACAACGCTGCGCTGAACGGCAACTGCAACACGTCAATCTACAACTCGTTCATTCCATCGCAGACGCGCTGGAACGCGATGGCCAAAATCGTCAACGACTTCACGGACAAGCTGTCCGTGTCGGCGTCCCTGATCTACAACCGCAACCTCACGCACAGCAACAGCGGCCCTGGCCAGCTCAACAATACGACCGTATACGGCACGGGCGCCGGTGCCACCGGCCAGCAGAATCCGTTCTTCACGGCACCTGCGGGTGCACCGGAAGCCAACACGGAAATCATCAACTGGCTGGCACTGCGTGAAGACGGCAACTACGGCTTCACCGAGTCGCAGCAGGACGTGATCTACGGCAACGTGGTGCTCGATTACGAAATCAACGACAAGTGGTCGCTGACCATCGCCGATTCCATCGGCTGGAACCGTTCGTCTCTGGACGGCTTCAATCAGTTCTGTACTGCGTGCGCCACGCTGGCCATCAACGGAACTACCCAGTCGGGCGGCAGCACGACGGCGTCGAGCATTCCGGGCAAGAACGTGGTGGTGCTGCAGTTGCCGCTCACGACGGACAATGCGCTCGACGTATGGAGCCAGGGTTCAGCCAACCGCACCAATCCGCTGGTGCTGAATTCGCTGTACACCAACAACACGCAGAACAACAACTACAACACCTTCAACCAGACCCGCGCGGTCATGCAGGGTGAGTTGTTCAACATGCCGGCCGGTCCGCTGCGTGTCGCCTTCGGCGGCGAATACATGTGGCAGGAACAGCAGCAGAAGCTGAGCGCGCCGAACAACACCGGTCCGACGACTACCGGCTCGGGCTATCGCGTGTACAACTACGACCGCACCATCACCTCGGCTTTCGCCGAAGCGGTGGTTCCGATTGTGTCTCCGGACTGGGAGATTCCGGCGTTGCACAAAGTCGATCTGAGCCTCGCCGTGCGCTATGACGATTTCTCGGACGTGGGCGATACCACCAATCCGAAATACGGTATCAACTGGGACATCATCGATGGACTGCGTCTGCGCGCCAACTATGCAGAATCGTTCGTAGCGCCGCCGATCGCGGTCATCGGCGATCCTACGCAGGGTTACCTGTATGCGTCGGGCAGCGTCGGCGGCACGGGCACCCTCAACGTACCGGTGGGTCTGTACCCCGAAGTCGTCGGCGTACCTGGTGCAGTCGAAGCGAACACCAACATCCCCTGCAGTGCGACTTCCGTGTCGTGCACCATCGGGCAGAACGGCACAGCAATGCGTCGCCAGCTCGGCGGTGGCTTCTCGCAGATGGGTCCGCAGTTCGGTGAGAGCTATTCGATCGGTATCGACTTCATACCGAACTGGCTGCCGGGCTTCCGCAGCGCGGTGACCTTCTTCAACAACAAGTTCACCGGCGGCGTGAACTCGCCATCGCCGGCGTCGATCACGGCATCGGGTTCGGATCTGCTGACCATCTGCCCATCGGGATGCACGCAGGCACAGATCCTCGAGTTCGCCAACGTGGCCAATGGTGCGTCGATCGGCGGTTCCATTCCGCCAAACGTGTACTACCTGATCGATCAGAGCACGCGCAACTGGCTGAACCTGTCGATCGAAGGCTACGATGCGCAGTTCGACTATGACTTCGACATCGGTGAGAGCATCAGGGCGAGATTCGGCGCCAACGGCACGTACTTCACCAAGTACGATCAGAATTTCGGTGCGACGCCGATCTTCTCCGTGCTCAATACGTCGGGCTTCAATGGTACGTTCTCGTCGATTCAGTTCAAGTCGCGCGCTTACGTGGGATTCGACGTGGGCAAGTTCTCGGCGGATTTGTTCTGGAACCACATCGGCAGCTACCACAACTGGGGTGGCAGCACGATCGAACCGCTCACCCGGGATGCCAACGGCAATCCCAGCGGCGGTGGCGACTCGGTCGATGCCACGAACACGTTCGATCTGCACTTCGCATACAAGCTGTCGCTTGGAACGACGTTCGATGACGTGAATCTGTCGCTCGATATCCGCAACGTGGCCGATGAAGATCCGTCGTTCTTCAACGGCAACCAGGGCGGCTTCATGGGTGGCGCGTGGGGTTACGACAACTTCGCCGCCAATCCGATCGGCCGGCTGATCACGCTCGGAGTGCGTGCGAGCTTCTGATCGCATCGTTCGGTGATGGTCCGCCCCGCCGCAAGGCGGGGCGGACTTTTGCTTTCCGGCGGGTCACGATTGACTCAGTGACCTCGATCCCGGTGGATTCGATCAGTCGCAGACGAATTCCACCCCGGACCCGATGAGCGTGCGTCGACGCTGCTGAGCCAATCGCTGCAGGCAGCTGTAGGCGCGACGAGCACCCGAACGCCAGCGGCAGACGTACGCCGCAATAGAACAGAGTCGGTCGACTCTCCCTGCCGGGCGTCTTTCCATTGGCTCAGAAATCAGGGCCTGCTTTCGTCAGGTCGGCGGTGTAGCCTGATGGCTTGAATTGCTGCAACGGAACGATTTCCCGCCATGCCGGATACCTTGAAGAACCTCGTGATCGTCGGTGGGGGCGCCGCCGGATGGATGACGGCTGCTGCCTTGTCGAGACTGCTCAAGCCGCACGACGTCTCGCTCACTCTCGTTGAATCGGACGAGATCGGCATCATCGGCGTCGGAGAAGCCACCATTCCCGACATGCTGCAGTTCAATCTGTTCCTCGGCATTGCCGAGGCAGAGCTCATGCGCACCACGCAGGCGACGTTCAAGCTGGGCATCGAATTCGTCGACTGGTCGGGTCCGGGGTCGCGGTACTTTCATCCTTTCGGATTCCACGGCATCGACATCGACGGTGTCGACTTCCATCAGCACTGGCTGCGCTGCCGTCAGAACGGCCATCCCTATTCCATCGGCGACTACTGCCTGAGCGAAATCATCGCCCGGAAGAACCGCTTTGCCTTTCCGGACATGCGTGTGCCGGGCGCACCCGCGTCCTATCTGCGCTATGCCTACCATTTCGATGCAACGCTCTATGCGCGCTTCCTGCGCCAGTATGCCGAGCAGCGCGGCGTAAGGCGCGTGGAGGGCAAGGTCTGCGAAGTCCTGCGCCATCCCGAAAGCGGCAACATCACCGGCGTGCGGCTGGTCAGCGGGCAGACGGTCACCGGCGACTTCTTTTTCGATTGCACGGGATTTCGTTCGTTGCTGCTGGGCGCGACGCTCGATGTGCCCTGGACGGACT
>DASTRD010000096.1:0-33363 GCA_035761425.1 Povalibacter sp. | reverse complement strand
AGACAGGTGTCGCGCCCATTCCTTGCAGTCCGGCGCAACCAGTTCAGCGGCGCCAGATGGCGTTGGCGCCCGCAGATCGGCGACGAAATCCGCAATGGTGAAATCGACCTCGTGCCCGACGCCGCTCACGATGGGAATCGTGCACGCAGCGATGGCTCGGGCGACGACCTCTTCGTTGAACGACCAGAGATCTTCCAGCGAACCTCCGCCGCGCGCGAGGATCAGCACGTCGCAGTCCGCCCGGGCCGACGCAAGGCGAATCGCAGCGGCGATCTGGGTGGCTGCGCCGGCTCCCTGGACGGGAACGGGATAGATCAGGACGGGAATGGAGCAGAAACGCCGCCGCAGAACATGCAGCACATCGCGGATGGCTGCGCCGCTGGGCGAGGTCACTACACCGATACGTGCCGGGTGCTTCGGCAGAGGACGCTTGCGCTCGGTGGCGAACAGGCCCTCCGCTGCCAGTCTGGTCTTGAGCAACTCAAAGCGGCGGCGCAGGGCGCCTTCGCCCGCTTCCTCGATATGGTCGACGAGGAATTGATAATCGCCCCGCGGCTCGTAGAGGCTGATGCGACCGCGCAGAAGTACGACCTGGCCGTCCCGGGGGGTGAATCGCGCGAGCAGATTGCGCTGCCGGAACATCGCGCAGCGCAGCTGTGCGCCTTCGTCCTTGATCGAAAAATACCAGTGTCCGGATGACGGCCTGGACAGATTCGACATCTCGCCTTCGATCCACAGCACCGGAAAGCCGCGTTCCAGCAGCGTTCGGGCCTCTCGATTCAGGCGGGTGGGGGAGTAGACGTCGCGTTCGGGGACTGCAGGAGTGAACAGATCGGCCATCCCGCAAGGCTACAGGCAACAGGGGACAGGCGTCAGCCAGCAGGAAGAAGGCGAACTTCCCTGAAAATTCTGTGCTGCCTTTTCTGGCCGTAATCTGTCGTCCGTCGCCTCGGCCTGTCGCCTCCGCGTCTTTCCCGGCCATAGCCAGCACCGCTGCCGCAGCGTACAATGAGGCGCTTTCATCGACAGGCCGCGGGCCAGCAAACCATGCGTATTCTCGAGGAAGCGCTCACCTTCGACGACGTTCTTCTGGTACCGGCGTACTCCGAATTCCTGCCGCGCGATGCGGACCTGAGTACGCAGATCACCCGCCACATTCGCCTCAATCTTCCGGTGCTGTCCGCCGCCATGGACACCGTCACCGAAGCTCGCCTCGCGATTACCATCGCGCAGGAAGGCGGGATGGGCATCATCCACAAGAACATGAGCATCGACGCTCAGGCCCGCGAAGTGGATCGGGTGAAGAAATTCGAAAGCGGCGTCATCCACGATCCGATCACCATCAGCCCGGACAAGACCATCCGCGAAGTGCTTGAACTCACGCGCGCCAAGAATATTTCCGGTGTGCCGGTAGTGGTGGGAACCAAGGCTGTGGGGATTGTCACGCATCGTGATCTGCGTTTCGAAACCAAACTGGATGCGCCGGTCTCGACTGTCATGACGCCGCAGGATCAGCTTGTCACGGTCCGTGAGAACGCGCCGAAGGATGAAGTCCTGGCGCTGCTGCACAGGCACCGCATCGAGAAGGTGCTGGTCGTCGATCATGACTTCAATCTGAAGGGCATGATCACGGTCAAGGATTTCCAGAAGGCCACCGAGTTTCCCCGCGCTGCGAAAGACGAGCGTGGCGCGTTGCGCGTGGGCGCGGCGGTCGGCACCGGCGCAGACACACTGGCGCGCGCGGAAGCTCTGCGCGAGGCCGGGGTGGACGTGATCGTTGTCGACACAGCGCACGGCCACTCGGCGGGTGTGCTGCAGATGGTGCGCAAGATCAAACAGGCCTGGCCCGATCAGCAGGTCATCGGTGGCAACATCGTCACCGCAGAGGCGGCGCGCGCCATGCTCGATGCCGGCGCCGATGGTGTGAAGGTGGGCATTGGTCCCGGATCGATCTGCACCACCCGCATCGTGGCCGGCGTTGGCGTTCCGCAAATCTCCGCAGTCGCGAATGTTGCAGCAGCGCTCAAGGGTACCGGCGTACCGCTCATCGCCGATGGCGGTATCCGGTTCTCCGGCGACATTGCCAAGGCGCTCGTCGCCGGCGCGCACTGCGTGATGATCGGCGGATTGTTCGCCGGTACAGAGGAATCCCCCGGCGATGTCGAGCTGTATCAGGGTGCCTCGTACAAGTCGTACCGCGGTATGGGCTCACTCGGCGCCATGTCGCAGTCGCACGGCTCGAAGGATCGGTACTTCCAGGACGCCACGGCCGAACTCGAGAAGCTGGTTCCCGAAGGTGTGGAAGGCCGCGTGCCCTACAAGGGTTCGATGGTCACCATCCTGCACCAGCTCGCCGGCGGTCTGCGTGCGGCCATGGGCTACACGGGCTGCCGTTCGATCGAAGAAATGCGCACGCGTCCATCCTTCGTCCGCATCACGAATGCAGGCATGCGCGAAAGCCACGTCCATGACGTCACGATTACCAAGGAGGCGCCGAATTATCGGCGCTGACTGGCGAGCGGCAGGTAGCAGGCTGCGGGCTGCGGCCGGAAACATCGCCATGCAATTTCATCCGACGGCAGTGCGTCGCCCGCAACCTGCTGTCACCACCATCCGAGGCCCCTCCGCGTGAACGCATCTTCGATGCCCACGACTCCTGCCGGTCCCCCCGACATCCACGCCCATCGCGTGCTGATTCTCGACTTCGGCGCGCAATACACCCAGCTGATCGCACGGCGCGTGCGCGAGAGCGGTGTGTACTGCGAGATTCACCCGTGGGACATGTCGGATGACGACGTTCGGGCCTTCGGGGCGAAGGGCATCATTCTCTCGGGCGGTCCGGAGTCCGTGACGGATTCAATGCCGCCCGTCGCGCCGCAGAGCGTGTTCGAGCTGGAGGTGCCGGTGCTCGGCATCTGCTACGGCATGCAGACCATGGCCAAACAGCTTGGCGGCCGCGTCACGGCGTCCAGCCATCGCGAATTCGGCTATGCGCAGGTCACTGCATCGGCGCCTTGCCGATTGCTGGATGGATTGCGCGATCACTCCGACGATCAGGGCAGGGCACTGCTCGATGTGTGGATGAGCCATGGCGATCGTGTCGAAGAGTTGCCGGATGGCTTTGTAGCCACCGCCTTCACGAACAGCGTGCCGCTGGCAGCAATGGCCGATGAGTCGCGTCGGTTCTATGGTGTGCAGTTCCATCCGGAAGTGACGCATACGCTGCAGGGTGCACAGTTACTGGAGCGTTTCGTCCGCGAGATCTGCGGCTGCGAAGCGCGCTGGAGCGCGGGTAACATCATTGCGGATTCGATTGCCCGCGTGCGCGACCAGGTGGCGGGCGACAACGTATTGCTCGGATTGTCGGGTGGCGTCGACTCGTCGGTCGTGGCGGCGTTGCTGCATCGTGCGATTGGCAACCAGCTTACATGCGTATTCGTCGATCACGGTCTGCTGCGTCTGCATGAAGGCGATCAGGTCATGGAAACGCTCGGCAAGCACATGGGCGTTCGCATCATCCGCGTCAACGCGGAAGACCGGTTCATGAAAGCGCTGAAGGGGGAGGCGGATCCGGAGCGCAAGCGCAAGATCATCGGCCGACTGTTCGTCGAAGTGTTCGAGGAAGAAGCGGCGAAACTTCAGGGTATCCGCTGGCTCGCCCAGGGCACGATTTACCCGGACGTGATCGAATCGGCGGGTTCGAAGACCGGCAAGGCACATGTGATCAAGAGTCATCACAATGTGGGTGGACTTCCCGAGAAGATGAATCTCAAGCTGCTGGAGCCGCTGCGCGAGTTGTTCAAGGATGAGGTACGCAAACTCGGCGTCGAGCTTGGCCTGCCGCGCGAAATGGTCTACCGCCATCCATTTCCGGGGCCGGGCCTTGCCGTGCGCATCCTTGGCGAGGTCACCAAGCCATTTGCAGATCTGCTGCGCAAGGCCGATGCGATTTTTCTGGAGGAACTGCGCCGGCACGATCTCTACGATCGCACCAGCCAGGCGTTTGCGGTCTTCCTGCCCGTGCGCTCAGTGGCCGTCATGGGCGACGGTCGTCGCTACGACTACGTGATTGCGCTGCGTTCGGTGGAAACCGTGGATTTCATGACGGCACGCTGGTCGCGGCTGCCGTATGAATTTCTCGATCTCGTCGCCCGCCGCATCATCAACGAAGTGCAGGGCATCTCGCGGGTCACCTACGACATCTCCGGCAAACCGCCGGCGACGATCGAGTGGGAATAGTCATACCGGGTGACGAGTGACGAACGATCGCAGGCCGACCGGGGATTCGCGAGTTCACGCCATATCTGCCGGGCTGCTGCCTGTTGAGCAGCGACTCACTGAACTCGATGGCTCCTTCATGCGTCGGGCACTTGATCTCGCGCACGAGGCGCAGCGGGCTGGTGAAGTGCCGGTGGGTGCCGTCATTGTCAAGGATGGCGCGATTGTCGGTGAGGGTTGGAATCGGCCGATCAGCACGCATGATCCGAGCGCGCACGCCGAAATGATTGCGATGCGCTCCGCGGCACAGCAACTCGGCAACTACCGGCTGCTGGATACCACGCTGTACGTGACGCTGGAGCCGTGTGCGATGTGTGCCGGCGCGATGGTTCATGCGCGGGTGAAGCGACTGGTGTACGCGGCGGCCGATCCGCGTGCAGGTGCTGCAGGATCGATCTTCAACATCGTGCAGCACGAAGCCTTGAATCATCGCCTGGAGATTTCTGCAGGATTGCTGGCGCATGAGTGTGCGACTGTGCTGCGAGCATTCTTTGCTTCGCGGCGTTAGGTCCGGGATCGTGCTGCGACACTTCAGGAATTCGCTGCGCACCGCGGTGGCGCTGTGCGGACGTTATCTGCACGACCTTCGAATTGCGGATGCAGTGAATGCAGACTTCTGACGACCGCCGCACTCTGGCGGGCGAAACCGACTTCCTTCGCTACCTCATTGCACGTTGCCTGGGTACGCTCGCCGTACAGATGCAGACGGTCGCCGTCGGCTGGCAGGTGTATGCGATCACCCGCGACCCGCTGCATCTGGGCCTGATCGGCCTGTCGCAGTTTCTGCCTTTCATCGTGCTGATTCTCCCCGCGGGCCACGTCGCAGACTTTTACGACCGGCGTCGCATCGTCAATGCCTGCTATCTGCTCAACACCATCACCGCGCTGTGTCTGCTGGTGTTTTCAATGCGCGACCTGCATGCGGTCGGGCCGATTTTTGCTGTCATGACCTTGCTGGGTGTGACTCGCGCCTTCGCCATGCCCGCCTCACAGGCCTTGATTCCGAATCTGGTGCGTCCGGAACTGTTCGCTCGTGCGATGGCAATCAACCAGTCGGTGTTCCAGGTCTCGACCATCGTCGGTCCCACGCTGGGCGGTGTGCTGTATCTGGCAGGTGCGGGTGTCGTGTACGGGACTGTGGTGGGACTGCTCACAATTGCCACAGTGTTGATGACAGGACTGAAACTCGGCGGCCGGGCAATGACCTCGACGCCGGCAATCTCGATGCAGTCTCTGCTGTCCGGTCTGAAGTTCGTGAAATCGCGACCGGTTGTCATGGGCGCCATTTCGCTCGATCTGTTTGCCGTGTTGTTCGGCGGTGCCACTGCGCTGCTGCCGGTCTATGCGCGCGATATTCTGCACACCAGTGCTGCCGGTCTGGGATTGCTGCGCACCGCACCCGCAGTGGGCGCCATGGTGTGTGCGCTGCTGCTGGCAGCGCGGCCTCTCAACCGCCATGTAGGAGCCTGGCTGTTCGGCGGTGTCGTTGCCTTCGGTGTGGCCACCATCGTTTTCGGGTTGTCCACGAATCTGGCGCTGTCGCTGGGTTGTCTGGTCATCCTGGGTGCCGGTGACATGGTCAGCGTCTATCTGCGGCATCTGCTGGTGCAACTCGAGACCCCGGACGATATTCGTGGCCGCGTCAGTGCCGTGAATGCCGTCTTCATCGGCGCGTCGAATGAACTGGGCGAGTTCGAGTCCGGAGTGACGGCAGCATGGTGGGGAACAGTCCGCGCCGTGGTAGTCGGCGGCGCCGCAACGTTGCTGGTCGCAGGCCTGTGGACCCGCCTGTTTCCGCAGCTGCGTTCCATGGACGAGTTGCCTCACGCGCAGCGATAGCTACTGAGCAAGTTGAGCGCTGCAACCTTTTGAATGGCGGCTGCGTCTCACCGTGATCCGACAACTGAGGATGACCCATGAACATTCGTCATGTCCTGCTTGCTGCTGTGTGCGTCGCGTGGGGCTGTGTTGCACAGGCCGCTGAACGGCATCTGGACAGGACGTTCACGGTCGCGCCGGGCGGCAGTCTGACGGTGGATGTGGACGGCGGCACGATCAATGTGACGGGCGGCGATACCCGTCAGGTCGTGGTGCACGTCGTGCTCAAGGGGTCGGATTCATCACTCGAGGAGACGGACCTGTCCGCCGAACAGCACGGCAATGACGTTGTTGTGCGCGGTGACAAACGTTCCAACAGCTTCTTCGGTCTGTTCAACTGGGGCAACAGCTCAGGAGCGAAAGTCACAGTAACAGTTCCGCAGCGTTACAACGTCGATCTGAAGACCTCCGGCGGCGACATAGTCGTCAGGAACATTCAGGGGTCTGCAACCGGCAAGACTTCCGGAGGCAACATCTCGCTTGCGGACATCACGGGTGACATCCGCATGAGCACCTCCGGCGGCGGCATTGATCTGGCCCGCCTTCACGGCGACACATTCGTGCGCACCTCCGGCGGCGGCATCAAGGTGGTCGACGTGACCGGCGATGTCGATGCCCAGACATCCGGCGGTGGCATGCGTGTCGAAAAGGTGAAGGGAAACGTGCGGGCTCATACCTCGAGCGGAGAAGTGCGCGCAACGAACATCGTGGGCGATGTCGATCTGCATTCCTCCGGCGGCCGTGTTCTTGCCGAAGGTGTGGATGGTGCGATTCGAGCCGATACGTCCGGCGGCAGCGTGGACGTGGAACTGGTCGGAGCCAATCGCGGCATTGTTGCAACGACTTCGGGAGGCAGCATTACGGTGCGCATTCCGCGGGTGACCAGCGCGAATGTGGATGCATCCACGTCCGGTGGCGGGGTGTCCTGCGACCTGCCGGTCACGACCACTGAGACCGGACGTTCCAGACTGGTCGGCCGTATCAATGGCGGCGGGCCTGTCATCAAGGCGCGTACCTCCGGTGGCGGCATCGGCATCCGGGCCAGGGATTGAGGGCCAACCGTCCGCCGAGCCGCGCGGTCGGCGCCCCTGTGTGGGGAGCTTTTGACTACCGGATCACAAATCGGTGGGCTGGCCAGTCGGGACACGTACGACTCCCCGAGACTTTGTCGCGGATCTGTCAGAAATTGCTATGCTCGGTGTGTATGAATCGCTCGCATGCACAGGAGAACCAGCTTATGCCGCGGCTCAAAGCGCTGATCGGGTCCGTAGTCGGTCTGGCACTCATGTTCACCATGTTCTCTGCAGGTGCGCAGACGACGGGGGTCATGACGTTCGAAAGCAAGTCACAGATGGCGAATTCCAATGTGCTGCTGGACGTCAATCAGATCGGCGTGAATGACCCTGCTCAGGTGGACATGCTGTTCAAGGAAGGAGATTCCATCGCCTCCATTCTCAAGACGCTCAATGAGAAGGGATTCCATATTCAGTATCGGGAAAAGCAGGTCCCGCCGACGATGGTGTTGCTGAGCATGCCTGAGTCCACATCGATCGACGACGTACTGAACGAAATCCTCGAACCCTGGCATCTGTCAGCCTATCGAACGCATTTCGGCAAGGTCGTCATCAAGCCTGCGAAGGCCGACAAAAAGAAGAAGAGCGGTGGCAATACCCAGGAGGACGATGAATCGGAAGGGTGAGCGTGCTGATGATTCGCTCTCCTTGAGACCTGCCCGCGGGTCGTTCGGCTGGCCTGATCCGCGAGAAAACGGACCGGCCGCGTATAGTCTGTTCCATAAATGAAGAACCCCGCGCAAGGCGGGGCTCTTCATTGAATTGGCGGAGAGACAGGGATTCGAACCCTGGAACACCCGTGAAG
This sequence comes from Povalibacter sp., assembly GCA_035761425.1. Classification (GTDB taxonomy): domain Bacteria; phylum Pseudomonadota; class Gammaproteobacteria; order Steroidobacterales; family Steroidobacteraceae; genus Steroidobacter. The sequence continues at coordinate 25,329 of DASTRD010000096.1, read as the reverse complement.
ATGTTACTGGAATTCCAGTCCAGCGCCTTCGACCACTCGGCCATCTCTCCAAATCAAACGTTGCGGGTCGGTCTTCGGCGCCGGACTGCGTCCCGCGCGCTACTACGCACATCCATGTGCTCCGCCCATTGGGTCGACGCCGAGGTTCTCGCCGTCGATCAAATTCGCTCCCGGCGAATTTGTCGACCACTCGGCCATCTCTCCAGAATCAATCTCACAGCGCCGTCTGATCACCAGAACGGCCGGGGCGCGAAGGTTACACGCCGCGGCGGGCGTCAGGCAAACGCGATCCCGGCAGTTTTCAAGGCGTCCAGAACCTGGGGCTGATAGGGGGCAGCCAGCGGCGTCAGGGGAAGCCTGATGCCGTCTCCGACGAGCCCCATCCGGCCCAGAGCCCACTTCACGGGAATGGGATTGGATTCCAGGAAGAGCGCCTTGTGCAGCGGCACGAGCGTTTCATTGAGCCGGCGAGCCTCGTCGGCGTTGCCAGCCAGGGCGGCGGCAATGGCCTCGTGCATCTGGCGCGCAGCTACATTGGCGGTCACGGAAATGACGCCCTTGAAGCCCTCGAGAGTGCTCTCCACGGCGATGTCGTCATCGCCGCTGAGCAGGGCCAGCTTGTCGCCGACCATGGATTTGAGCTTGCGATTGCGCTCCATCGACCCGGACGCTTCCTTGAGGCCCACGATGCCCGCGAGCGAGGTCAGACGGGCGACGGTTTCCGGCTGCATGTCGCAGGCGGTGCGGCCAGGCACGTTGTACAGAATCAGAGGAATCTGTACTGCGGATGCAATGGCCTTGTAGTGCTGATACAGCCCTTCCTGTGTCGGCTTGTTGTAGTAGGGCGTGACCAGCAGACAGGCGTCCGCACCAACCTCCCGGGCGCGCCGGGTGAGATCGATGGCTTCGGCGGTGGAGTTCGCACCGGTGCCCGCGATGACGGGAATGCGTTTGGCGACCTTGGCAACCACACGTCGAATGACTTCGATGTGTTCTCCGACATCAAGCGTGGCCGACTCGCCAGTGGTGCCGACGGCGACGATGCCATCGGTGCCGTTGTCGAGATGGAACTGGACCAGGCGGTCGAGCGCGCCGAAGTCCACTGCGCCGTCCGCCTGCATGGGCGTGACGATCGCCACGATACTGCCGCTGAACATGGGATTCCTTCAGATGCGGGGGAGGGCATCGTAATGGTCGTGCTCGCGGACGCGCAAGCTGGATTTGCAGTGTTTCCACGCGCGAATGGCCCGGCGCAGCTGCAGGCTGTACACTGGCCGCATCCTCGTTTCATGTCTGAATTTTCGATGCAGTTCATCGTCATTTCCGCGCTCGGCAGCGATCGCACCGGACTGGTGTACGACCTCACGCGTGTCGTGCTCGACTGCTCGGGCAACATTCTCGACAGTCGCATGAGCGCGATGGGCAGCGAGTTCGCCATGCTGCTGCTGGTGTCGGGAAACTGGCACACACTGGCCAAGCTGGAAACGGAACTGAAGAAGCTCAGCGATTCGACCGGCATCACCGTCAGCCTGCGGCGGACCGAGCAGCGTGCGCAGCGCAAGGACGTGGTGACGTATTCGGTCGACGTCGTCAGCCTCGATCAGCCCGGCATCGTGTTCAACCTGGCCGGATTTTTCAGTTCGCGCGGCATCGATATCGCCGATCTCAGTACCCGCAGCTATGCAGCTGCGCACACCGGTGCTCCCATGTTTTCGGTGCAACTGATCGCGCACATTCCGGCGAAGATCCACATTGCCGCGCTGCGCGAAGAGTTCATGGATTTCTGCGATCAGTTCAATCTTGATGCTATTCTCGAACCGCTGAAGGCGTGACGACGGTTCGACGGAGGTCTGCAGCGAACCAATGGCGACTAGACCGGTGAAGACGCCCCGATCCGCGAAGCTGGATCAGAAGATTCCTGCGTTCTCCCTGCCGGCCACCGGCGGCAGGACGTTCAAACCCTCCGACGTCGCCGGCAAAAAACTCGTCATCTATTTCTACCCGCGCGACAACACCGCGGGCTGCACGCAGGAAGGCGAAGCCTTCCGTGATCTGTATCCCTCATTCAGGAAGGCCGGCGCAGTCATTGTCGGCATATCGCCCGACACGCTCGCATCGCACGAGAAGTTCAGGACGAAACTGTCCTTTCCGTTCGATCTGCTGGCCGATGAAGATCACGCGGTCTGCGATCTGTTCGAGGTCTACAAGGAAAAAAGCATGTACGGGCGCAAGTACATGGGCGTGGAGCGCAGCACCTTCCTGATCGACGCACAGGGTGTGCTGCGGCGCGAGTGGCGCAAGGTGAAGGTGCCGGGACACGCGCAGGAGGTGCTTGCTGCAGTGAAATCCATCTAGACCAGTCGCCGGTCGAGCCGCAAGAGATTGTCCGCTACCAGCATCCGGAGCTTTCAGCAAACCCATGATCAAAGGCGACACCACGGGCACCGAGAAGGGCCGCCGCAACCGCAGCGTGACGCGTTCCGGCAAACACGATCCTGAACACAGGATTTTCGTTCTCGACACCAACGTGCTGATGCACGACCCCACCGCGATTTTCCGATTCGAAGAACACGACGTGTTCATTCCCATGATCGTGCTCGAAGAGCTCGATGCGGGCAAAAAGGGGCTGTCGGAAGCGGCCCGCAACGTGCGTCAGGTGAGCCGGTTCCTCGATGAACTGATGGCTGGCGCCAACAAGACGCAGATCGACAAAGGTCTGGTGCTGCCCAGTGCCGGTCCCGCCAACGGTCACAAGAAGCGTGCGTCGGGGCGCCTGTTCTTCCAGACCCGGGTACTGAGCGGCGGTTTGCCGGATACCTTGCCGGGTCACGGCGCGGACAACGCCATTCTGGGTCAGACGCTCGCTTTGCAGCGCGAACATCCCAATGCACGCGTCACGCTCGTCTCCAAGGACATCAACCTGCGGATCAAGGCTTCGATCATCGGTGTGCAGGCTGAGGACTACTACAGCGACAAGACCATCGAAGACGCGGACCTGCTCTATACCGGCACGCTCGAATTGCCGGCGAACTTCTGGGAGAAGCACGGCAAGAACATGCACTCCTGGCAGGAGCATGCGCGCTCGTTTTATCGCGTGCAGGGACCGATGGTGCGCGACTGGCACGTCAATCAGTTCCTCTACCAGAAGGATTCGAATGGACTGGAAGCCATCGTGCGTCGTATCGATGGCAGTGGCGCGGTGCTGGAAGTCGTGCGTGACTACCGCAGCGAACGTCACGGCATCTGGGGCATCACGGCGCGCAATCGAGAGCAGAATTTCGCACTGAACCTGCTGCTCGATCCGGAAATCGATTTCGTCACCATTCTGGGACCCGCCGGTACCGGCAAGACCCTGCTCACGCTCGCGGCCGGACTGATGCAGACGCTGGAGAGCAATCGCTACAGCGAGATCATCATGACCCGCGTGACGATTCCTCTGGGCGAGGACATCGGCTTTCTGCCGGGCACGGAAGAGGAAAAGATGGAGCCCTGGATGGGTGCGCTGATGGATAATCTCGAAGTACTGACCCACAGCCAGGAAGGCGGCAACTGGGGCAGGGCGGCAACCAACGATCTGCTGCGCAATCGCATCAAGATCCGCTCGCTGAATTTCATGCGCGGCCGCACGTTCCTCAATCGGTTTCTGATTCTGGACGAAGCGCAGAATCTGACGCCGAAACAGATGAAGGCGCTGGTGACGCGTGCCGGTCCCGGCACGAAGCTGGTATGTCTTGGCAATATCGCGCAGATTGACACGCCGTATCTGACCGAGACCACGTCTGGTCTGACGTATGTCGTCAATCGATTCAGTGGCTGGTCGCATGCGGGCCATGTGACGCTGACGCGCGGGGAGCGCTCGCGCCTGGCCGATTACGCATCAGAGAATCTGTAGGTCCGTCATGCCGAAACGCAAATCCGCCAGTTCCGCCAGTGATGTCTCATTGCTCGGCCACAACGTTGCGTGGCCGCAGTCGCCTCAGGAGGCAACGCTGGAGCGCGTTCCCAATCCGCATCCCGACAAGCTGTATCTGGCGCGATTTACGGCTCCGGAGTTCACCTCCCTGTGTCCCGTCACCGGGCAGCCGGACTTCGCCCACCTGGTGATCGATTACGTACCGCGTCGCTGGCTGGTGGAGAGCAAATCACTGAAGCTCTACCTGGGCTCGTACCGCAATCACGGTGCTTTCCATGAGGACTGCACCATTGCGATCGCCGATCAGCTCGTGAAACTACTCAAGCCGCGCTGGCTGCGCATCGGCGGCTACTGGTATCCGCGCGGTGGCATGCCCATCGATGTTTTCTGGCAGACCGGCAGGCCGCCGCAGGAACTCTGGATTCCCGAGCAGGGCGTGGCGCCGTATCGGGGCAGGGGATGAGCAGGAACGTGCGACGGGCCGCGAAGGTGAATCGCGTTCGCAGTGAATGACCGACGACTCTTCTGGACAGTCGACGGCGTACTTCTGCCTGTTCGGCGCCGTTTCCCAGCCGCCATCCGCTGTTCACTTCTTCCTGTCCGCCTTGCAAGTCCTTTGCTATAGTCCGCCGCCGCTCGGCGGCCAGCCCGTCAGCCTTCCACGACAGCCTCATGGTTCCATGGCGGCTCGTGTCGGTTTCTCCGCGACGATCAGCCGCGAACCCCGCCAGGCCCGGAAGGGAGCAACGGTAACGGTGATATCGGGCGCCGGAGAGGTGCCGGCACGGGCCGTCTCCAGTTGACCTTGAGTTCTGCACTGCCTGCGTCGATGCCGTCTCCGGCATACAGTGCCGTGTGCGCTCGGTCATGTCGCTGGCAAAAAATGCCGTTGAAACAAGGTGCCTGGCCCTCATGATGTCCGTGGGCATTCCAGGTGCCTGTCGATCAGACCCCGGCTCAGCCGTTCCAACCCGCTCGTGTAAACTCGACGGCTTCGACCTTCCGGTAATTTACTGTTCATGTCCTACCTCGCTCTTGCCCGCAAATGGCGGCCGCGCAATTTCGGCGAACTGGCTGGCCAGGAGCACGTCATGCGCGCGCTGACCAACGCGCTGGAATCGGGTCGCGTGCACCATGCCTTTCTGTTCACAGGCACGCGAGGCGTGGGCAAGACGACGATCGCCCGCATTCTCGCGAAATCTCTGAACTGCGAGACGGGCATGACCGCGATGCCCTGCGGCAAGTGCGCCGCGTGTCGGGAGATCGATGAAGGACGGTTTGTGGATCTCATCGAAGTGGATGCGGCCTCGCGTACCAAAGTGGATGACACCCGCGAACTGCTCGACAACGTCCAGTACGCGCCGACCCGCGGTCGCTACAAGGTCTACCTGATCGACGAAGTGCACATGTTGTCGGCGCACTCATTCAATGCGTTGCTCAAGACACTGGAAGAACCGCCGCCGCACGTGAAATTCCTGCTGGCGACGACCGATCCGCAGAAACTCCCGGTCACCGTGCTGTCGCGTTGTCTGCAGTTCAGTCTGAAGCGCTTTACGCCGGGCATGATCTTCAAGCGGCTGACGGAAATCGCCGAGGCCGAGAAGATCGAATTCGAAGCGGATGCCCTGCGGCTGGTCGCCCGTGCTGCGGAAGGCAGCATGCGCGATGCATTGAGTCTGCTCGATCAGGTCATCGCCTTCGGCGGCGGAAGGCTCACGGCCGAAGACACACGGACCATACTGGGCACGCTGGATCGATCGCAGGTATTCGGCATGATCGAGGCCGTTGCTGCGCGCGATGCCCGCAAGGTGATCGAGTGCGTGAATCTGCTGGACGAGCGTGCGCCGGAGTATCGCGAAGTGCTGGCGGAATTCGCGGCGGTGCTGCAGAAGGTCGCTCTGCTCCAGGCAGTCCCGGATCTGCAGTTCGACGAAGCTGAGGACGTCGAAGCCTATCGGCGGCTCGCAGCAGCATTGACGCCGGAAGACACGCAGCTGTTCTATCAGATCGCCATCGTGGGTCGTCGCGATCTGGAACTTGCGCCCGATGCGCGCGGCGGTTTCGAGATGGTCCTGCTGCGCATGCTTGCTTTCAGCGTGGCTGAGCAAAGCACGGAGCGTGCGCCGGTTCAGCCTGCACAGCCGGCCGCACAGCGTTCGGCCCCAACAGGAGCACGCACACAATCGTCCTCCGCCGCTCCGACCAAGGTCGCTGATTCGTCGTCGGACTGGATGCGTATCGTCGCCAGCCTGAATCTGCAGGGCCCGGTGAGTCAGCTCGCGGCGCACTCCGCGCTGGTCGCGAAGGAGGGCAGCAGGATCCGGCTCACACTGGATCCTGACGGCGAAATGTTTCATCGCCCCGCGCTCGAAGAAAAACTGACGCAGGCGTTGTCCGGGCACTTTGGCGAGCCAATCAGGCTGGAGATCTCAACGGTGGCGGAAGCCATCGACTCACCGGCACGTCAGCAACGCGCGGCCGCCGAGGAGCGAGTGCAGAATGCGCGTCGCTCGATCGAGAACGATCCGAACATCCGGGCTATGAAGGACATCTTCGGTGCCACCGTGCAGCCGGATTCGATCAGACCCACAGAGTAGAACGCTGAACGCAGCTCAAGGGGAGACAGGCACGTCTCTCTCCTGCGTCACGGACATCACCTTACTTACGTTACTGGCGGAGCCCTCATGAAAGGCAATATCGGCAATATGATGAAGCAGGCGCAACAGCTGCAGGCCAACATGCAGCGTGCGCAGAATGAAATCGCGAACCTCGAAGTGACGGGCGAAGCGGGCGGCGGCATGGCGAAGGTGCAGATGACCGGCAAGCACGAAGTGCGTCGCGTCACGCTCGATCCCTCGCTGCTCAGCGGCGGCGATCAGGAGATGCTCGAGGATCTGATTGCAGCAGCGGTCAACGACGCCGTGCAGAAGGTGGAGCGTGCCACTCAGGAGAAGATGTCGAGTGTCATGGGCGGCATGAATCTGCCTCCGGGCCTGAAGCTGCCGTTCTGAACAACAGGTTGCTCGGGCGGTTGGCGATTCCGCAGCGAATCGCCGGCATACGCCGTGTCAATCATCAATCGTCGACGTTGCGTCCGTCATGATTTATCCACCGACACTCGTGCGTCTGATCGAGGCGCTGCGCTGCCTTCCTGGCGTCGGCCCGAAGTCGGCGCAGCGCATGGCGTTCCATCTGCTCGAGAAGGACCGCGAGGGTGCTGCAACGCTCTCGGATTCGTTGCAGCAGGCCGCCGCGAACATCGGACGCTGCCAGCGATGCCGCATGTTTGCCGAGGCGCAGCTGTGTCCCATCTGTGCATCGCTCAGCCGCGACCGTACGCTCTTGTGCGTCGTTGAATCGCCTGCCGACGTCGCTGCCATTGAACAGTCGGGCAGCTATCGGGGCTGCTACTTCGTGCTGATGGGGCATCTCTCGCCTCTCGACGGCATCGGCCCCGATGAGCTCGGATTCGACCAGCTCGAAGCATTGTTGGCCGCGGGAGAAGTGAAGGAAGCCATCCTGGCCACGAATGCGACAGTGGAGGGCGACGCCACTGCGCATGTCATCGCCGAAACTGCCGGCCGACACGGCATCCGCTCCAGTCGTATTGCTCACGGTGTGCCGGTGGGTGGGGAACTCGAATATGTGGACGGCGGCACGCTGGCGCACGCCCTGGCGGGACGACAACAACTGAAGTGATGTGGGATCAGGCGATGCGCGGAAGGTCATCTTTCCTGCATCGTGGCGGCGCCTCGATCATTTTCTCCTTTCGTAGTCCGGCGCCAGTTCCCTCATCAGATTCAGTAACCGCTTGTAGCTTTCGTAGCGCCGCGCGGAAATGGTGCCGGCCTCGATGCCGCCGATCACTGCACAACCCGGCTCACGCAGATGCAGGCAATTGTGGAAGCGGCAAGCGCCGCCGAGGGCGACGATCTCGCGCCAACCCTTCTGCACCATGGCATCGCTGATCAATGCAGGCGCATAGTCGCGCACGCCGGGGGAGTCGATGAGTTCGCTCTGTGCATCGATGCGAAACAGGGCGGTCGACACCGTCGTATGACGACCTTCGCCGGTGGCGTCTGACAACGTACGTGTGAGTCGTTCTGACTGCGGCACCAGCGCATTGGTGAGCGTGGATTTGCCCACGCCCGACTGCCCGGCAAGCATCGTTGATCGCCCGCGCAGAAGATCGTGCAGCGCCTCTATGCCTGCACCGCTCAGCGCCGAGAGCGACAGTACCGGGTAGCCAATCCGTCGATAGTCCTCCACCAGGGCGGTGAACTCAGTCGGCGTCGGCAGGTCGGCCTTGTTCACAATGATCGCCGCGTCGATCTGAGCGTATTCGGCACCAGCCAGATATCGATCGATCATGTAGGGATCGACCGGCGGTTCGGGCGCGATGACCACTGCCAGCAGAGTGAGGTTCGCCGCCAATGGCTCAGCGCGTCCGCGACTGTCAGTTCGCTGGAGCAGCGTGCGACGCGGCTCGACCGCAAAAATGCGTGGTGCATCTCCCGATGCGGCGGCGACAGGTCTGGGCAGTCGCACCTGCACGTGATCGCCGCACACGATGGAGATTCGCTTCCCGAACAGTTCGGCGGGCATGCGTTCCCGATCCGCAGTCTGCACGATGGCGCGCCGGCCGAATGATTCAACGACGCGCGCCGGAAACTCGACAGGGGCATTCAGGAACGTCATGAATGATCCTGCGGTGTCATGAACGTTGACTGGCCAGCTGCTGCAATCGCGCGATCCGGATCAGCGCCGGCGGATGCGAATCGTAGAACGTCGAATGCAATTCGTCCGGCGTCAGCGTGGTGGCATTGTCCCGATACAGTTTGACCAGTGCTTCCGCCAGCAGCTTCGCGTCGGAATGACGTGCGGCGAACTCATCAGCTTCGAATTCATGTTTGCGCGACCACCACGCACCGAGCGGCGTGAGAAAGAATGTGAAGGCCGGCAGGATCAGCATGAACAGCAGCAATGCGGCGTGCGGCGAGGGCACGGAAACCCCCAGCGAAGAATAGAACTGCGGCCATGCAGTGAGTGCACCGAGCAGTGCCAGACCGCCGAGTCCGAACAACAGGGACAGGATCAGTCGCGAACGCACGTGATGCAGGCGGAAATGACCGAGCTCATGCGCCAGCACGGCCTCGATCTCCGCAGCCTGAAGACGCTCGATCAGCGTGTCGAAGAACACAATGCGCTTGTTGCGACCGACACCGGTGAAATAGGCGTTGCCATGCACCGAGCGTTTCGAACCATCCATCACGAACACGCCGCGCGAGGAGAATCCGCAGCGGGTGAGCAGATCCTCCGTCCGCTGGCGCAATGAATCATCGGTCAGCGGCGAGAACTTGTTGAAGAGCGGCGCGATGAAAGTAGGGTATGCCCACGTCAACAGCAGGGTGAAACTGGTCCACACCAGCCATGCGTACAGCCACCACAAGCTCCCGGCGCGCTGCATCAGGGTCAGGATGACGAAGAGCAGTGGTCCCCCCAGCACCAGGGCGAGCAGCAGGCCCTTCAGGAGATCCGCGATGAAGACACCCACGGTGGTGCGATTGAAGCCGAACCGGGCCTCGATACCGAACGTGCGGTAGAGAGACAGGGGCATTCCGGCCAGCGACACGACCAGGAGCGTCGACAACACGACAGCGGTGCCATGCCACGCCGCTGGCAGATGCACCGGCTGCCACAGCCGATCGATGGCGGCGATACCTCCGCCGAGTGTCAACAGCAATGCCAGGAGCGCATCGAGCAGGATGTCCCAGCGATTGAGTCCGGCCAGTGCCACCGTGTAGTCCGCCGCCTTGCGGTGGGCTTCGATATCGACCTGGGCGGCGAAAGCCGCGGGGACTTCATCGCGATGGCTGGCGACCGCCGCGATCTGACGCTGATTCAGCCAGCTGCGCAGCAGGGTCGACGCCAGCAGGAACAGCACGAACAGTTGTGTAAACCAGTGCATGGCGATGGTGAATGTGGCAGTTCGCGCAGAAATGTGGCGGCTGCGAGCTTAGCGGCTGCTGCTATCATGGGCAAACGCCTGGGAAACCTGCGAGGCATGCAGTGAGCCGCGATCCGACACGACTGATCTGGATCGATCTGGAGATGACCGGACTGAAACCGGACTCCGATCGCATCATCGAAATTGCCACCGTCATTACCGACAAGCATCTGAACACGCTGGCGGAGGGGCCGGTGCTGGCGATTCATCAGCCGGACGCCGTGCTCGATGCCATGGACGACTGGAACCGGCGGCAGCACGCGTCGTCGGGCCTGGCGGCTCGCGTGCGTGCGTCCACGGTCACAACCGCGCAGGCCGAACGCGAAACCGTGAATTTTCTGAGCCAGTGGATTGAACCGGGTGTCTCGCCCATGTGCGGCAACAGCATCTGTCAGGACCGCCGGTTTCTCGCGCGTGAGATGCCGGATCTCGAACGCTGGTTTCATTACCGCAATCTCGACGTGAGCACGCTGAAGGAACTGGCCAAGCGCTGGGCGCCGGAGATATTCAGTACCTTTCAGAAATCGGCGACGCATCTGGCGATGGATGACATTCGCGACTCCATCCGTGAGCTGATGCACTACCGCACCCATTTCCTGCGTGTGCCATGACCCGGCCGCACTCCGAGGCCTGCGAGCGCAACCGCGATCCCATCCTGACTGTACTGAAGGACTGGTTCATTCAGCCGGGAGTCGTGCTCGAGATCGGCGCGGGCACGGGACAGCATGCCGTACACTTTGCCCGTCATCTGCCGCATCTCACCTGGATCTCGACCGATCGTGAAGAGAATCTCGATGGTATCCGGCAATGGTTCGACGAAGCGTCGCTGCCGAATCTCCAGGGGCCGCTGCAGCTCGACGTGCGCAGCGAAATCTGGCCCGTGCGCGACGCGCGTTACGCATTCAGCGCCAACACTGCTCACATCATGAGCTGGCAGGAAGTGGAGGCCATGTTCGCCGGCATCAGTGTGGCGCTCGAACCGGGCGGCAAGTTCTGTCTCTACGGTCCCTTCAATCGCAATGGCGAGTTCACCAGCGATTCGAATCGTCAGTTCGACGCGATGCTGCGCGAGCGCAATCCGCAGATGGGCATACGCGACGATCGTGCCCTGATGGATCTGGCGCGGCGTTGCGAACTGAGCTTTGCAGCAGATCACTCCATGCCGGCGAGAAACAGATTGCTGGTGTGGACGAAATGATGAAGATGGCTGGCGGTTGACCGTTGGCCGTTGACGGCCGGATCGGGAGAGTGTGGATGTGCAAGGTGTAGTGAGTGTGCGGGATCGGGCGGCATGCTCCGTCCCACACCCTCTTCACGTTCAACCTCCGACTGTCAACCGTCAACCTTTTCTCCATTCACACCTTGTTGCCCGCCAGGAACAGCCAGGTCTCGACGACCGTATCCGGGTTCAAAGACATGCTCTCGATACCCTGGTCGACCAGCCAGCGTGCGAGATCCGGGTGATCTGAAGGCCCCTGACCGCAGATACCGACGTATTTGCCGGCCTTGCGACACGCATCGATTGCCATTTTCAGCAATGCCTTGACGGCGTCGTCACGTTCGTCGAACAACCGGGCGATGATCGCGGAGTCGCGATCGAGACCCAGCGTGAGCTGCGTCATGTCGTTGGAACCGATCGACATGCCATCGAAATACTCGAGATAGCGCTCGGCGAGCAGCGCGTTGGTGGGCAGCTCGCACATCATGATGACCTTGAGACCGTTCTCGCCACGCTTGAGTCCGTTGTCGGCGAGCAGGCGGGTCACGGTTTCCGCTTCTTTCAGCGTGCGCACGAATGGAATCATGACCTGCACATTCGTGAGGCCCATCTTTTCACGCACTCGCTTGAGCGCGCGGCATTCCAGTTCGAAGCACGGCCGGAAAGCTTCGTCGATGTAGCGCGAAGCGCCGCGGAATCCGATCATCGGATTCTCTTCGTGCGGCTCGTATTGCGGACCGCCAATGAGATTGGCGTACTCGTTCGACTTGAAGTCCGACAGGCGCACGATCACGGGTTCCGGCGCGAACGCAGCGGCCAGCGTGCCGATGCCTTCACACAGCTTGTCGACATAGAAGGACACCGGATCGGCATAGCCGGCCATCTGACGCCGGATGGTTTTCTGCAGATCGGGCGACAGCGTGTCGAACTCGAGCAGGGCGCGCGGGTGCACGCCGATCATGCGATTGATGATGAATTCCAGGCGCGCGAGTCCAACACCCTTGTGCGGAATGCATGCGAAGCTGAAGGCGCGATCCGGATTACCGACGTTCATCATGATCTTGGTGGGGATCGCAGGCAGGGAATCGAGCTCGATGTTCTTCTGCTCGAAAGGCAGTTCGCCTTCGTAGACGTAGCCGGTGTCACCTTCGGCACACGATACGGTCACACCGGCGCCTTCGACGATGTTCTCGGTTGCATCGCCGCATCCCACGACGGCTGGGATGCCCAGCTCGCGCGCGATGATGGCGGCGTGACAGGTGCGACCGCCGCGATTGGTGACAATGGCCGCGGCGCGCTTCATCACGGGCTCCCAGTCCGGATCGGTCATGTCCGCCACCAGCACGTCGCCGCTCTGGACTCGCGTCATCTCCTTGACGTCGCGAATGATGCGCGCGGGTCCCGCGCCAATGCGCTGACCGATGGAACGCCCGCGTGCGATCACCTTCGACTTTGCGCCCTTCAGCGAATAGCGTTGTACGGAGCGCCCGGCACGACTCTGCACCGTTTCGGGACGTGCCTGCAGAATGTAGATGCGGCCAGTTTCGCCGTCCTTGCCCCATTCGATGTCCATGGGGCAGCCGTAATGCTCCTCGATGATCAGGGCCTGCCGTGCCAGGTCGAGGATGTCTGCATCGGTAATGCAGAAACGCTGGCGATCTTCTGCCGGCACATCGACGGTCGCAGTTCGCGCGCCGGTGCCCGCATCGCCATACACCATCTTGATGGCCTTGGCGCCCATGGTCCGGCGCAGAATCGGCTCGTGTCCGGCCCGCAGTCCGGGCTTGTACACATAGAACTCATCCGGATTGACCGCGCCCTGGACAACGGTTTCACCGAGCCCGTAGGAGGCGGTGATGAAGACGACGTTGCGAAAGCCCGAATCCGTGTCCAGCGTGAACATCACGCCACTGGCGCCCAGGTCCGAGCGCACCATGAACTGAATACCGGCAGACAATGCGACCAGATCGTGGGCGAATCCCTGGTGCACCCGATATGCAATTGCACGATCGTTGAAGAGCGAGGCAAACACTTCGTGCACGCACTTCAACAGTGCGTCGCGACCGCGTACGTTGAGAAAGGTCTCCTGCTGACCTGCAAACGACGCGTCAGGCAGGTCCTCCGCAGTCGCTGAGGATCGCACGGCGACGGCAATGTCCCGGCCACCGCTCATACTTTCGAAGGCGGAGAGAATTTCCCGCTCCAGCCGGGGCTGAAAGGGCGTGGCAAGAATCCAGCTGCGGATCTGTGCACCGACCTCGCCGAGCTTTTCGACGTCATCCACGTTCAGCGTGGCAAGCGCCTGCGATATGCGCGAAGCGAGGTTCTCATGCTGTAAAAAGTCTCGATATGCCTGCGCCGTGGTCGCGAATCCGCCGGGCACCGAGACGCCCAGGCTGGCGAGATGGCTGATCATCTCGCCGAGGGAGGAGTTCTTGCCGCCCACGCTGTCGACATCATGCCGACCCACCTTCTCGAAGGGCAGAATGTATGCAGTTGCAGAGCTCATGCACTCACCATGGAATTGCGGTCGCAGCTTCGAGCGGATAAATCCTCCCGGTCGGCTGCGCGACATGAAGAAGAGTGATGCAGTTTACGCTGAACTCGCGATACTCGGCACGCTGAATCGGCGTAGATTCAATGACAGCGTGATCACACTTGCAGTGCGGGAAACAGTATGGAACGGCGAACAGTTTTTTTTGTATCGGACCAGACCGGTGTGACCGCCGAGACGATGGGTCACAGCGTGCTCACGCAATTCGACGATCAGCTGTTCCGTCAGGTGACGTTGCCATTCGTCTCGACTGTCGAGAAGGCAGAGGAGGCAGTGCGCAGGATCAACGCGACGGCGCAGACCGAAGCGTTGCGACCGATCATCTTCAGCACACTGGTGCAGGAAGAACTGCGCGAGATCATCAAGCGGGCAAACGGACTGGTACTCGATTTCTTCGACGCATTTCTCGGGCCGCTGGAACTCGAACTGAAGGCGAAATCATCGCGCGCTGCCGGCAAGGCACATGGCATGCAGGACATTGGTGCATACACCACGCGGATCAACGCGACGAACTTCGCACTCGCGAACGATGACGGTGCGATCACGCGCGACTATGAGCGGGCCGACCTCATCCTCGTGGGTGTGTCGCGATCGGGCAAGACACCGACGTGTCTGTACATGGCGTTGCAGTACGGTATCTTCGCAGCGAACTTTCCGCTGGCCGACGAAGAGTTCGAGTCGGGTCAGCTCTCGCAGGTACTCATCCCGTACCGGCGCAAATTGTATGGACTGACCATTTCACCGGAACGGCTGCAACAGATCCGCAACGAGCGCAAGCCGTCGAGTCGCTACGCGTCGATGCAGCAGGTCGAGTACGAGCTGCGTACCGCGGAAGGACTCTTCCGACGTTACGGGATTCCGTTCATCGATACTACCGAAACATCGATCGAGGAGATTGCCAGCCGCATCCTCGATCAGACCGGGGTCGAGCGTCGACTGCGACCGTGACGCATGTCTCAGCAGGCTCGCAGACAGCCAAAATTGCTGTGATATAGTCGATTCATGAACGTTGTCGAGTTGCCAACCGATACGGACTGCGTGGTGAGCTGGCGGGCACGGCCCGCGAGTTTCGTCAGTCTCATGTCGCTGTACGAAAGCAACTACATCCGCCTCGGCTGGCTGATCGGGGATCTCGCATCGATCGAAGGCGCCACCGTGTCAACCGTCGAGGGCGATTGCCCGTTGCATCTGCGTATCGAAGAACGCACGCGTTACACAACGACGCTGACATTGACGTACATGTTCGAAGATCAGGGACAGGCGATTGCCGATCCGGCTCTGCAGATTCGCGTCTATCACGATGCGCGACTGGCCGAAGTGCAGTCGTGTGCCCGCTGGCACCGCCATACGATGCTGGAATCGATTCGCTCGAGCCTGGTTCGCTCTCTGGGCGATCGCTGGTTGCGCAACACCATGCTCAACAAATGGCTGGACTATTGCGTCGAGCGCGGCCATCGATTTGCGTCGATCCCCCTCGAGGCGATCGCCCGCTGAACCGCGCAACTCCCGATCTGGCTGCATCGCATGGGAATCTCGGATCGGCTGGGCCAACTGCTTCCCGGCAATCGTCAGGCCGAGGATGAACGCCTCCTCAATCTTTACTGGAATCGTGCCGAGCTCAAGAAGGAGCTGACGCGTCTGCAGCAGGAGCACCACGAGCTGCTGGACGAGATCAAGAAGTACGAAGGTCTGCTGACGCGCGCTCAGGATCGGCTCCGGGAGTTGCAGGACTATCTTGGCGACCCTGAAGTCGCCATGCATGCACTGGCATATTTCCAGCTGCGTTCGCTCTGGCAGACAGGCGCAAACCGCGTGGCTAGATTCGCGGAGCAACTCGGCAAACAGCAGGAGGATCGCGAAAGGCGACGCCAGCTGATCGAGTTCGACCAGACGCGCCGACGCCAGCTCGCGGAATTCGATCGTGCCATCGCACAGGCCCGCTCAGAGGCCGACAGCCTCGAAGCCCAGCTCAAGCTCGGTGAAAGCGAACTCGCATCGCTGACCGGATTCTGGAACTACTTCCGTCGCAAACGGGTCGCCGAAGAGATTCAGGAGATCCGCAATCGCTGGGATGTCGCCGCGACACGGGTTACCGATCTGTCCGATGATCGTGCCGGCATCGAAGAGCAGCAGCCGCCGGCATTCCGCGATCTGTCCGTGGACGGCAAGCGCGTGGTCAATACAGCGGTGATCGCCTATGCGCAGCAACTCGTGAGTCTGCTGTCCGCCGGTGGGCTTGCCATGTTGGCCAAGGAAACGACTGCGCGCTCGGTCTTCGAGATGCGCTACGGCACTCGCGAGGAGTGCGTGCGCCTCATGGCCCTGTTGCGCGAGGCCAGGGCGCTCACCAATCGCGAAAGCGACGATCTGGCCGGGTTGAAGGAGCGCATCGACCTCCTGCGGGCCAGTGCGGCGTACAGCGGGGATGAGGACACCATTCCGCTGACCGACTCGATCGGAACGCTTGCCCCGCCGAGCAAGCCTGTCTCCGGCCTGGAGAGCATCAACAAGGCAGGCGTGAACGTTCTGGTCGATGACTACTGGGATGTGTACTCAGCGCTGCTGAAGTAGTCGCTGCGGCCTTCAGGAGAAGAGACGCGGCACGAACGTCGCATTCGTGCCGCTCTTGAGAACTCCGGCTTACGGATTGGCGTTCGTGGCTGCCGACTCCGGCTTGAGTCTCGATATGTACTGAACGCTCATGCCGCTCAGATCGGCGGCGATTTCCGCCGTCTCCGCCAGGGTGGGATCCGGCGTATCTGCAGCGCTGAGGTCTGACAGCTTGCTCACGGGCGGCAGGCCATGGGCGGCGCGGCGTGTGTTCTCGCGCGCCAGGCGCTCCTTGTCCATTGTTTCGCGTTCCGCGCGCCGCTTGTCGAGATTCAGGGAAACCTTCTTCTGCTGGCGTACCTTCTCGAAGGCGTCCAGATCGCCAAGCAGCGAGACGTAGTCCGGATCCTGGGCGATGCGATGCTCGTGCGCCTGCTCCAGCGGCGCAACGACGCTGCTGAGCTGCGATTCCTTGCCGAACTCCACGGGACGGATGCGATCCCAGGGCAGGGCGCTTTCGCGCGTGCTCTCACCGACTTCTTCGGTGCTGATGGCAGTCGGCATGGAGATGTCCGGCTGCACTCCACGGTGCTGAGTGCTCTCGCCGGTCACGCGGTAGTACTTGCCGATCGTGACTGTCAGCTGGCCGAAGCCCGGGTCGGGACCCAGCGCATAGCGATCCAGCGGATAGAGGTTCTGTACCGAGCCCTTGCCGTAAGTCTGCTGACCCACCACCAGACCGCGACCGTAGTCCTGAATCGCGGCAGCGAAAATTTCCGATGCCGATGCGCTGAAGCGATCGACCAGCACGACCATCGGACCGTCCCAGGCAATGGTGGGCTCGGGATCGTCGAGCACTTCGACGCGACCGCCGGTCTCGCGCAATTGCACGATCGGTCCGCCCGGAATGAACAGGCCGGACAGTGCTGTGGCTTCCGTGAGGTGACCGCCACCGTTACCGCGCAGGTCCATCACCAGCGCATCCATGTGTTCGGCCTTCAGTTCATCGATGAGCTTGCGCACATCCCGCGTGGTGCTGCGATAGTCCTTCTCACCGGCCGCCTTGGCTTCGAAGTCCTGATAGAAGCTCGGCACATTGATCACGCCGATGGTGAGTTCGCGATCGCCACGCTTCACCTTGCGGACTTCCTTCTTCGACGCCTGAGCTTCGAGAGTCACCTTGTTGCGAGTCAGGAACAGGTGCTTCTCGGGCGACCCGGGCGCGGCACCAGCCGGCAGGATCTGCAGATGCACCACGGTATTCACCTTGCCGCGGATGAGCTGCACGACGTCGTCAAGCCGCCAGCCCACCACATCCTGGAGCTTGCCGTTCTTGCCTTCGCCGACGCCGACGATGCGATCGTTGGCTGTGAGCTGGCCGCTTGCGGCCGCAGGGCCACCCGGCAGCACGTTGAGCACGGTCACGTAATCGTCAACGAGCTGCAGCGAAGCGCCGATGCCCTCGTATGACAGGCTCATCTGGATCTTGTATTCCTCGGAATTGCGCGGCGAGAAATAGCTCGAGTGAGGATCGAACACGTGCGCGAAGGAATTCATGAATACTTCGAAGATGTCATCGCTTGTGACCTGCTCGGTGCGTTTCATGACGCGCTCGTAGCGCTTCTGCAGCACTTCGCGTGCTTCGCCCCAGTTCTTGTCGGTCAGCATCAGTGACACGGCGTCGTTCTTCACGCGCTGGCGCCAGATCTCATTCAGCTCAGCTTCGTTCCTGGCCCACGGGGCCTTGCTGCGGTCGAACTCGAAATATTCGTCTGCGGTGAAATCCGGCTCCGTCTTGAGCAGTTCCAGTGCATAGGCGATGCGTTCGCGATTGCGGCTCTGGAAGCGATTGAAGATGGCGAATACCGGTTCAAGCTTGCCGGATACGACGGCGTCGTCGAGCTGGTAACGATAGCGTTCGAATTCGGCGATGTCGCTCGCGAGGAAGTAGCTGCGGCCACCGTCGAGCTGTTCGATGAAGCGGTCCAGAACCAGCGAGGAAACCGGATCGTTGATCGGCGACTGGCGATAGTGCGAGCGTTCGATGACGTTGCTGACCAGCTTGCTGACTCGGCGCTGGCGTTCAGTGGGGCTGAGGTCCTGCGAGGTGCCCGGCGCCTGAACCGTGGCAACGGCATTGGCAACCGGCGTCTGGGCAGTGCCGGCGAGCAGAGCGCACGCCAGCAACAATGCCGGCAGGCTGAAGAGCAACGTGAAACGGCGCGGTGCGGTGCTGCCTCTGCTACCGCAAGCGTTGTCGTTCGAGGGCTGCTGGTACACTGTTTCTCGTCCTCATCTGTCGGGATGGCGCGGCATGGCCGGCGCCTCATGGATCGAACGTTACGTTACGGCTCGACCGGGTAGCAACTCAATCATACGGGCTATGACGCCGCGACCGAGCGGCAGATTCCCGCACGATTCAATACTTGCAGGAACTTCATCGATGCGACCTTTCGCCGTCCTGAACGCCATACTGTTCGGGTCCGCCGCTGCCATTACGTTCGGGCTGACAGGCGTGCTGATCATCTTCCTGGTCCTGCAGGGACGGCATCCGGAACTGGCCCGCGAATTCGGCTCGCTGCTGCGCAGCGGGGCGTTGTTCGCAACGCTCGCGACGGTCTCGGGACTGAGTCTGTACGGAACGTTGAAGGGGTTGAGCTGGCGCCGGCTGGCGCAGGTCGCAATGTGGCTGGCTATCGCCGCCACCGTAGCGTTGTACTGGCCGCGTTAGGCGCCGGAATATGAGGGAAAGCCCCAAAAATTGATGGGACGGACGCGCCTGGAGAATGGCGCAGGGGGCAACTGACGCGTCGCGCCCCGCACGCGTCAGGTGAATCGGGACAGGGCTTTCAGCGACGGCCGACGCGCTCCCAGGCGTTCCGGCGTTCGAATGTACCGGAATTGTACGGATCGAAGCCCTTGGGCTTGCCGGCGCCCGCAGGTCTGGCCACCGGTTTCGATGTCGTCGTCGGGGCCGGCGCAGGGGGAGCGACCGCAGTGGGCTCCTCGTAGTCCTCTTCCCGCTCCCGGCGACCGCCAAACAATCTGGCGAACCACATAAGTCTGTACTTCCCGAAAAAACCGTCAGCAGAATCTGTTCGTTATGGTCAGGAGCTTACAGGCTGCGATAAGAGGTCAGAGAGCGGAAATGCGGAAATGTGATCCGCATCACGCTGCGTAGCGCGCAACTGTGCGTGTCGAAAAAACTGTCATCAGTCGAGACTGACGCGCGGCTCAACCCGACGACCGTCCTGACCCGACGACTGGGACCTCGGGCGCGGCGGCGGGTTGGTGGGCCGGGGAGCGTCAGGTGGAGGGTCCAGGTCGTCGCGGCGACGCAGAAACAGCAGCCGCACCAGAGAAACGATGAGCAGGGGGCCTGCTACCAGGCTCCAGGCACGGATCGATCCGGTCGCCAGGTCACCGTAGAAGTCACCGTAGAAGGTGCCCATGCCGGCGCCTTCACCATTGCCATACGGACCCAGTATCGCAATGCCCACCCAGAAAATAAGTGCCGGCAGGATGAACAGAGCGAACGCCAGCAGCAGACTGGCCACGATCAGTTCGAAACGCAGTCGCGAGCGTGCGGGAGGGGATTCGGCAAAAGAGTCTGAGCGGTCCGTCATTGGGTGCTTCGCTTGAGAGCCGCGCGCATCTTGGCGGCTCGGCTGGTCCCTCGCAACAGTTATCATCCCGGCGCCAGCACCAGACAGTGAACGAGAATCAAATCATGGCCAGTGAGCATTCTTCGGACCCTTTGCGAACCGCCGTGATCGGCGTCGGCTATCTGGGCCGCTTCCATGCGCAGAAATTTGCTCAGCTCGAAGGCTCGCATCTGATCGCCGTGGTGGATGCAAATGCCGAGGTCGCTGCAAAAGTGGCAGCCGAAACAGGTGTCGAATCCTTCACTGACTACCAGGCGGTGCTGGACCGCGTGGACGCCATCAGCATCGCCGTTCCCACGCCGCTGCATCATCGCGTCGCCTGCGCTGCACTGGAGCGTGGCGTGCATGTGCTGGTCGAGAAGCCTATTGCGACGACGCTGGCGGAAGCACGCGAAATGGTGGATCTGGCTGCGCAACGGCATTGCGTGCTGCAGGTCGGTCATCTCGAGCGGTTCAATCCCGCCATCCTTGCCGCCGAAGGACATCTGACGACGCCGCGTTTTGTGGAGTCGCATCGGCTGGCGCCGTTCAAACAGCGTGGCACCGATGTGAGTGTCGTGCTGGATCTCATGATCCACGACATCGATCTCATCCAGGAACTGGTGGGCCAGCCGATTGACAGCATCGATGCGGTAGGGGCGCAGGTATTCTCCGGCGAGATCGACATCGTCAATGCGCGGATCCGCTTTCGCGGCGGTTGCGTCGCCAACACGACCGCGAGCCGCGTCAGCCTCAAGCAGGAACGGAAGATCCGCATCTTCCAGGACGACGCTTATCTGTCTATCGACATGCAGCAGAAGATTCTCACCGTGATTCGCAAGAAGAATGCGGCGCCAGTCGAATCGCCCGCGCAGGTGGCCATCGAAGAGGAGTCGTTCGAGCAGGGCGATGCGTTGCGCGATGAGATCGCAGCGTTCCTGAAGGCCATTCGCGAGAAGTCACCGCCCGTCGTCACCGGCGAAGACGGTCTGCGTGCGCTGGAGACGGCGATGAAGATTACGCAGCTGGTGCAGTCCGGGAGTTGAGAAGGAAGAGCACAACCGCTCACAAGGGACACAAGGAAACGCAGGAAATCACCAGATGCCTGCCGCTTCGGCTCCTCCCATTTGTACGGCTGATTGCTTCTTCGGCCGGTTCGACAACGTGCACCGCGCGAGCGATTGCAGCGGCTGGCCCGCGACTTTCCGCGCGACTGTCTGAAGGCGCTCGAGACTGACTTCGCCGCCGTGCGAGGCGAGTTCTCGTGCGACGTCATCCAGACTGGCTTTCCCCGATGTCAGCTTGCGGATCTCGGCATCGACCCCTTTGAAGACCATGACCGCGCGGGCTGTGGTCGCTCCGCTGGAATTTGCCCTGAACAGGTCTGGCGCCTGCACCGCCCATTTGTCCAGGCGCGCCAGGGCTTCCTCATAGCGTTGCCTGCCGATGCCGCCGGAGCGATGCAGCGTTTCCAGCGAGTAGTACTCCGCAAGTCCCTCGACGATCCAGTCGCTTTCCTCATCGCCGCGAATGCCCAGTGCGACGTGGGTGAGTTCGTGCAGCACGGTACTCGTGCGGTTCTCGCTGATCAGCGGACGATCGGCATGAATGTAGATCGAGGCCGGGCCTGACAATCCGCCGCGCCACATGGGATCGCCCGCGCTGACGATCAGTACCCGCCTGGGAAAATCGGGAAACACCTGGACGAGAGACGGCAGGTTCCAGTTCAGGAACGCGAGCATGTCCTGACGACGTGCACTGTTGTTGGCAGGGGCCGCCACAACAGTCTGTACACCGGCAATGATCTCGCTGCGTTTGCCAAGCTTGCCCAGCAGCATCCACCCCTCGGGACGGTCGAAATGTCGCGCGGGGTCTTCGATCTGGAACTCCCCGTTCTCGTCTGTGGGATAGGCCGTTGCTGCAGTCCAGCCCTGTGGCAGCACGAACCTGAGTGTCGCACGTGACCGCAGTCCGCGCCGTGCTGTGACGCTGACGCGCGGCACCATGCGGTCGGCACGGAACAGTGCGAAGTCCGGATTCAGCAGCGAATCGAAGCTGCCGCGAGCACGTTCGTGATTGACCACAAAGTCATAGCTGAGCCGCGACACGGTTCCCTGTGGCATCCACGTTACGGTGTTGCCTGCGGCTTCAATCGTGTCGGTGGCCGCGAAGGAAATATGCCGCTGCGGGTCGATCGAGAAAACGAGCTTGCGAGGCAGCTGCTTGCCCGTCAGTTTCAGTTCGACGTGAATGGTGCCGCGATCGGGATGTACTTCGACACGGTAGCGGGCCTCGTAGGTTGCCGTGTTCGCGCGCAGCTGCAGCGGCAGCAGCACGGCAGCGCACAGCACTGCAAGAGTCAGGCGACGGATGGAATGGGCTGTGGCGTTCGGCATGCTCGCGGCAGTGTAACGGGCTGGCGCGAATTTCTGCAGGTGGGATGCTTGAAACCTTCCGGCCGGTCCTTACATCGCAGTACGTGAGCACGACGGCTGATGGCGGCCGGTGCACGATTTTTTCGATCGTTACGACTCCATTTATCTTCGAGGAGACGCTGTCATGGCGCTTGCACGTTACGAGCCCTGGGATGCACTGAACAATCTGCATCGTCAGATCAATCGAATTTTCGATCATCATCAGGCCGCCGCGAACACGGCCGATTCTGCAGCGACCGCCGACTGGATTCCGACGGCGGACATTCTGGAATATGCGGATCGCTTCGTGCTCAAGTTCGATGTGCCGGGCGTCAACGCCAGTGCGATCGATATCACCCTGGATCAGGGCATTCTGACGGTCAGCGGTGAACGGCCGGCAGATGCGGCGAGTAACGATGTCGAACGCAGCCGGCGCGAACGCCCGTACGGACGCTTCCATCGTCGCTTCACGCTGCCGGACACGGTTGACGCCGCTGCCGTGCATGCGACTGGCCGCGACGGCGTACTGGAAGTCACGATCCCGAAGCAGGCGAAGGCGAAACCCCGCCGCATCGAAGTCGCAACCGCGTAAGGTCGCTTCAACCTCTTGCAGGCGGATCGGATGACTCATCGTCCGATCCGCTTTTTTGTATGCACTTTGCGTTGCCTCCACGACGCTGCCGGAGGTTCATGGAATTGACTGCTCGATCTGGGTACCATGCCTCGCCGCCGGTGGGCATGAGTAACCGGAGTTAGTGATGACAGCTACTGCAGGCGCCCGCTTCCGGGCAGCCGTCGCGCAGGAACATCCCCTGCAGATCGTCGGAACCATCAATGCATACGCGGCGCTGCTGGCGCAGCGCGCGGGCTTTCGTGCCATCTATCTCTCCGGCGCAGGCGTTGCGAACGCATCCTTCGGTCTGCCGGACCTCGGTATCACGAGTCTCAACGACGTCTGCGAAGATGTGCGCCGCATTGCCGGCATCAGTGAGCTGCCCCTGCTCGTCGATGCGGACACAGGTTGGGGCGCTGCGTTCAACATCGCCCGCACGAGTGCCGAACTCATCCGCGCCGGCGCCGGCGGCCTGCATCTGGAGGATCAGGTGCAGGCCAAGCGCTGCGGACATCGTCCCGGCAAGGCGCTGGTGTCGTCAGCCGAGATGGAAGATCGCATCAAGGCGGCTGTCGATGGCCGCACCGATGAGAGTTTCGTGATCATGGCGCGAACGGATGCGCACGCCGTGGAAGGGCAGGAGGCTGCCATCGAACGGGCACAACGCTACGTCGCCGCGGGTGCCGACATGATCTTCGCCGAAGCACTGACGACGCTGGACGAATATCGACAGTTCACACGCGCCGTTGAGGTTCCGGTCCTCGCGAACATCACAGAGTTCGGCAAGACGCCGCTATTCAGCGTCGAAGAGCTGGCGGGCGCCGGGGTCGCACTCGTGCTCTATCCGCTGTCGGCTTTCCGCGCCATGAGCAAGGCGGCTGAACTCGTTTACGGCACCATCCGCGGCGAGGGATCGCAGAAGGCCGTGATCGACCGCATGCAGACGCGCGCCGAACTCTACGAAGTGCTTGGCTATCACGACTACGAACGCCGGCTCGATGAGCTGTTCGGCGAGCAGGATCCGTCGTGAAGCTGCCGGGAACTCATTGATGGCTGAAATGGGGGTGTCATGAGCGAATCCGTTCCCGGCTTCAGGCCGAAGAAATCCGTGGCGCTTTCCGGGGTGGCGGCGGGCAACACGGCACTGTGCACCGTCGGTCGCACCGGCAATGATCTGCACTATCGCGGTTATGACATTCTCGATATAGCCACGCGCTGCGAATTCGAAGAGATCGCCTATCTTCTGGTGTACGGCAAGTTGCCGAACCGCGCTGAACTCGGCGGCTACAAGAGCAAGCTGAAGGCACTGCGGGCATTGCCCGTGGCGGTAAAGACGGCACTGGAACAACTGCCGGCAGCGAGTCACCCCATGGACGTGATGCGAACCGGTGTGTCAGCGCTCGGCTGCGTGCTGCCGGAGAAGGAAGACCACAACGTGGCCGGGGCGCGCGATATCGCCGATCGGCTGATCGCATCGCAGGGCTCGATGCTGACGTACTGGTATCACTACAGTCACGCTGGCCGGCGCATCGATGTGGAGACCGAAGACGACTCGGTGGGCGGCCACTTCCTGCACCTGCTGCATCAGCGTCGTCCCTCCATGGAATGGGTTCATGCCATGCATACCTCGCTGATTCTCTATGCCGAGCATGAATTCAATGCTTCCACCTTCACGGCGCGCGTGATTGCGGGTACCGGTTCCGATTTGTACTCGTGCATTACCGGCGCCATCGGTGCACTGCGTGGACCCAGACACGGCGGCGCCAACGAGGTCGCCTTCGACATTCAGCAGCGCTATGAGTCAGCCGACGATGCAGAGGCCGATATCCGCGCGCGCGTGGCGAACAAGGAAGTCATCATCGGTTTCGGGCATCCGGTGTACACAGTCGCGGACCCACGCAACCAGGTGATCAAGGAGGTTGCGCGCAAACTGGCACAGGACGCCAGCGACCTGCACATGTTCAGCATCGCCGAACGGCTCGAGGCCGTCATGAAGGACGCCAAGAACATGTTCCCGAATCTCGACTGGTATTCCGCGGTTTCCTATCACCTGATGGGTGTACCCACCGCCATGTTCACGCCGCTGTTCGTACTGGCTCGCACTACTGGCTGGTCCGCGCACGTGATCGAACAGCGCATCGACGGCAAGATCATAAGGCCGAGCGCGAACTACGTCGGACCGGAGAATGTTCCTTTCGTGCCGCTGGATGAGAGGGGATGAGAGAGTGACGAGAGTGACGAGAGTGACGGCCACGCACTTTCGTCACTGAATCAGGACCTGTCTGAAATTCTGTGTTCGAGGCATATCATGACCCATAGGAGTCGATATGCCGAGAAAGAAGAAGCACGAGACGCAGAGCTCGGGTCAGCCTGGCGCTGAGCCCAAGATCCCGAAGGAGCTGCTCGATCAGCTGG
>DASTRD010000095.1:0-2423 GCA_035761425.1 Povalibacter sp. | reverse complement strand
CGGTCGTGGCGGCGGCCGTGGTCCTCGATCCCCGACGGCGCCTGCGCGGCGTGCGCGATTCGAAACAGATGGAAGCTGCGGAGCGCGAGGAAATGGCAGTGCGCATCCGCAAACATGCGCTTGCCTGGTCGGTGGCATGGGCCGACGTCGAAGAAATCGATCGTCTGAATATCCTCGAGGCCACACATCTGGCCATGCGCCGTGCACTGATGGGCCTGCATGTGGGTCCCGCCCACGTGCAGATCGACGGCAACCGATGTCCTTCGTTCGCCGGTCTGGGCTTCGATTGCACCTTCGAGGCGATCATCGATGGCGATGCGCTGCGCACCTGTATCGGTGCGGCTTCCATTCTCGCCAAGGTGAAGCGCGACGCGATGATGGTCGATCTGGACCGGCTGTATCCGCAGTATGGCTTTGCCGGGCACAAGGGGTACGGCACGCCGCAGCACTGCGAACTGCTGGAGAACCTGGGACCCTCCGTGATTCATCGGCGCAGTTTCGAGCCCGTCAGATTGGCCGCGCTTGCACGCGCGGTCGGTTGACAGCTGCTGCCGCGCAATCCCAGTCCCGATGTCTTTCGTCCACCTGCATCTGCACACCGAGTATTCGCTGGTCGACAGCGTCGTGCGGATTACACCCGAAGGCGGCAGCGCCGGGTTGATGGACAGTGTTGCCCGGGCCGGGATGCCGGCGGTGGCGCTGACCGACCAGAGCAACCTCTTTGCAATGGTGAAGTTCTACAAGGCGGCGCAGAGTGCCGGTATCAAACCGCTGATCGGCGTTGACCTGCTGATTCGTGAGCCGGGGGAGAAGGTCGAGCCGACGCGTCTGGTGCTGCTGTGTCAGAACGGCGTGGGCTACAAGAATCTGACCACACTGGTCAGCAGGTCTTACCTCGAAGGTCAGCAGAAGGGCCGCGCGACGGTCGATCGCAGCTGGCTGTCCCCGGAGAGCACGCAAGGCCTGATCGCGTTGTCTGCGGCTGGTGAAGGCGACATCGGGCGTGCCATCGGCGGCGGCCGTGAAGCCGATGCGCGCGATCTGTTGCGGGACTGGCTCGGCTTGTTCGGCAATCGTTTCTACATCGAGCTGCAACGCATCGGTCGCGAAGGCGAGGAGCTCTACATCCGTCATGCGCTCGAACTCGCCGTCGAATTCGGCGTGCCGGTCGTGGCCACGAACAACGTGCGCTTCATCCGTCGCGAGGATTTTCAGTCGCATGAGGCACGCGTGTGCATTCACGAAGGCCTGCTCGTCGACGATCCGAAACGACCGCGACGCTATACGCAGGAACAGTATCTCAAGCTGCCCGGGCAGATGGCTGAGCTGTTTCGCGACATCCCCGAGGCCTTGCAGAACAGTGTCGAGATCGCGCGACGCTGCAGTCTCGAACTGAAGCTCGGCAAGTCCGTGCTGCCGGCCTATCCGGTGCCGGCGCAGATGAGCACCGAAGATTTTCTGCGCGAAGAAGCCGCGTGCGGCCTGGAGCGACGTCTCGAGAAGCTGCTCAGTCAGCCGCCGGCGGGGCGCACGATTACGCGTGCGGAGTACGAGAATCGCCTGCAGATCGAACTTGGCGTCATCTGCCAGATGGGTTTCGCCGGCTACTTTCTCATCGTTGCAGATTTCATTCGCTGGGCACGCGAGAACGGCGTGCCTGTGGGGCCTGGCCGCGGCTCGGGCGCGGGTTCGCTGGTGGCCTACGCGCTGGCCATCACCGATCTCGATCCTTTGCAATACGACCTGCTGTTCGAACGCTTCCTGAATCCCGAGCGCGTCTCCATGCCCGACTTCGACGTCGACTTCTGCATGGATGGTCGCGACCGCGTGATCGACTATGTTGCGCATCGCTACGGTCGCGAGCGTGTCTCGCAGATCATCACGTACGGCACCATGGCGGCGAAGGCCGTGGTACGCGACGTGGCGCGCGTCTACGGCCAGAGCTACGGTTTTGCCGATTCGATCGCCAAACTGATTCCCTTCGAGCTGGGCATCACGCTCAAGGATGCGCTCGAGAAGGAACCGGAACTCAAGCGTCGTTACGTCGCAGAAGAAGAGACGCGCGCCATCCTCGATATGGCCATGTCGCTCGAAGGGCTGGTGCGCAATGCCGGCATGCACGCGGGTGGCGTCGTCATTGCGCCCTCGGTGCTGACCGATTTTGCACCGTTGTTCTGTGACGAAAACGGTCAGAGCATCGTCACGCAGTTCGACAAGGACGATGTGGAGCAGGCGGGTCTGGTCAAGTTCGACTTCCTCGGGCTGCGTACGCTCACCATCATCGACTGGGCCGTGAAGACCATCGATGCCGAGCGCGCCCGTAAAGGCGAGCCGCCGCTCGACATTTCGCTGCTGCCTCTGGACGATGTCGCAACCTACGATCTGTTGAAGCGCTGTGAAACCACGGCCGTCTTCCAGCTCGA
>DASTRD010000094.1:0-2233 GCA_035761425.1 Povalibacter sp. | reverse complement strand
CACCTAGCCGGGCAGCACGACCCAGTACAGCAGCCTGCGCACCGTGCACAGCACGAACAGACGATGCGGCGGGTCTGCGGCGAAGAATGTGAGCACGATGCCGAGCGTCGCACCCGTCCCGAGCGCGATGACGGCAATGAGGATGTGAATGAACTTGAAGACTGTGTAGTTCACGACCTCACTCCTGAGCGCAGGAGCGGTGATGAAACTGGCGCGGCGAAGCAGATTGTCATTTCTTGATTCTCAGTGCTGAGCCTTTGTGGGCGGCGATGTGTTCCGTCTTGTCGCTGCGGATCTCGTATTGCGGATCGTCCTTGCTGGCATGGTGCGTATGACCCTTGTAGTCGAAGTCACGGGTGTGGACTTTGATGATGGTGCCACTGACGTGCCCGGCCTCCGAGTTCCAGGTGACATGATCGCCGACTTTGAATCTCGATGACATGACATCGCTCCTTTGCGCGGCTTCATCCGTCCTGCGAATAGGACAGTTCGCCATGATGCAATCGCGCCGCCGAGGTATACGGATGAACCTCCGCCTTCTTCGCATCGACGATGTGCCGGACGCAGACGCCGCGCGCCTTCAGATAGTCGGCGATCAGCGCCCGATGGCATCGCCACCAGACCGCCTCCGCACACAGGATGGCCGTGCGCCGACGATGGGCCAGTTCGAGCAGTTGCCCGATGGCCGCGCTGAAGGCTTGCGTCTCCATATAGTCCGCATAGCCGCGAAACGATTCGTTGTGCCAGACAGTGTTGTGCGAATCCGGACGCGGGCGTCGGCGTCCGCCGAGATCGGGCAGCGCGACATAGGTCACTCCAATGTCCGTGAGGGCCTTGCGCAATGCTTTCTGCCCAAAATGCGGATAGCGGCGCGAGCCGGCAAACCGCCTCACATCGGCAACAGCCTCGATGGCGTGGGCAGCCAGCAGGTCGAGAAACTCCTCCAGGCTGCGCGTGGAATGGCCGATCGTCCAGATCGTCAGTGTCGCTTCGTTCGTTTCAGCAGAATCAGCCACGACGGGGATTGGACACCCGCGGATCGACGCTGGCAATCGGAAGTCTGCGGTCAAGGCGGAGGTGGAGTGTCGGAAGTCCGTTTGTCGAGGTTTTGTATTCGCGCGTGCGGAGATTGCAGGTCCGCGCGCCGCGGCGTACGTTGTCCGCGCGCGTCAGGGAGAACGACCATGCCCGCGGCGAAAAACAACCTCTGCGGGCAAAGCAGCCCGCATCTGGTCACTCACTTTGCAAGGTCAGACAACGGACTTGCGCCGCAGAGCGTGCAGATCGACAACCACTGAATCGGAGGCTCAGTCATGTCCACGTTCAACCGCAGGGATTTTTCGATAGCAGCAGCCACGCTGGCCACGGGCATCTCCGCATCAGCGGCGGCGCAAGATCCGGGCAAGCCCACGCCCGATGATGCCGAGAGACTGCATCGGGAGACGCTCGATCGTGCACGAGTGTTTACAAAGGGGCAGCCGGCTGCGACGGAAGCAGGGCTGCATGGTCTCGTGGAGCAACTGGTGGAACGAAACCTGATTTCGCGCGAGGACGCAGCCGTTCTGCACGACCTGATCAAGGAACTGCATGCTGCGAAAGAGAGCGTCGATGAGATCGTGCAAGCGATCAATCGCGCCATCGAACGCAAGGCGGGCGAGCTGACATCAACCATCGTTCGGATCGCAAGGGGCAGCCTGAAATGGGCTCAGGAGAAAATCAAGAACATCAGCCCCAGAAAGCTCCGCTACGTGATCGCGCATGACGTGTCTGGCGCGCTGCAAGGCGCAGCAGCAGGGGCCACAGTCGGCGCTCTCGTGGCTGCAGTCGGTGCACCTGCAGGTGCGATCGTTGGGGCGATCATCGGCTCGTCCGCAACATCGTTGATTGCTGCCGACGACTTTGAAGATAAGAAATGACGGGCGACTTTCGGGCGGTTTGCGTGCAGGGTCTGGAAGGCGAGCGGACCTGAACCTAGGGCCAAAGTCAGTCCGGCTCCCCAGCCTCGCACCCAGACGTCCCGCAAATGCTGGAAGAGTCGGTGCCTGGGTCTCTAGCCAGTCCCACTATCCGCTGTCGACGAGATCCTTTCGTCGTAGACCGAGCCGTCGAGTACCGCATCCGGGTTGTGATGCTCTGCATGACAGTTGGAGCAAAGAAGGCGGCATTTTCGCGATTCGCCGAGGATCAATTCCCACTGAAGGTTGGCGAGCGACCGCATGTCGAGCTGGAACGA
>DASTRD010000093.1:0-13122 GCA_035761425.1 Povalibacter sp. | reverse complement strand
CGGGATGGACGTATCTCTGGTGTTCCGGTTGTCACGCCAGTGGCACTGCCGGGTAGCTATATACGGACGGGATAAGCGCTGAAAGCATCTAAGCGCGAAGCCCCCCCCAAGATTAGGTTTCCCTGGGAACTCGATTCCCCTGAAGGGCCGTCGCAGACTACGACGTTGATAGGCTGGGTGTGTACGTGCAGTAATGCATTGAGCTAACCAGTACTAATTGCCCGTGAGGCTTGACCATATAACACCCAATCAGCTTGGGCAGTTTTCAAACTGTCTCAGGTGGGTGGCTTGGATACTCATGAATGTGACATGAGCGTCAAACAACTTTCGAATTCCGGTGTTCGTTGATTGAAGAGTCAACGGACGTACGTGAGCCAGTTTGCCTGGCGGCAATAGCAAGCGGGAACCACCCGATCCCATTTCGAACTCGGAAGTGAAAACGCTGTGCGCCGATGGTAGTGTGCCCTTCGGGCATGCAAGAGTAGGTCACTGCCAGGCTCTTAAATCGTGACGAAGCCCTGCCGGACATATCCGGCAGGGCTTTTTCCGTTTGACGCTTGAGTTCTGATCGCATCGCAGCGGAGTGCCAATGAACACGCTCAAAAGGCGTCAGATTGTCAAAGGCCAGATGATCGACGTTTCCATTGCGAAGACGGCCATCAACAAGTCGCGGCGGCAACGAGCGGAAGCAGCCCTCAAGCTGCGAAAGGTCATGGCTGCAAATCAGTCGGCGGCCCTGATGAAGGCGGAGACGGTGTCCCTTCCGCGCCTGGCGATCGGCTGAGCTTCTCGAGCTAGCTGCCAGTTTATTGATTCATCTGCGCGTCTGCAGACGGCGGGGCCGATCCTGGGTCGTTGGTACTGCCGGCAATGCGTAGGGTGGTATCCCTTGCAGTACTCCGCCCAGCTGCTATCTGAGCTCTTCCTGTCTCAAGAAATTGGTTATCACTCCTTCGTCTTTTTCATTCGAGAGCACTCTGGGGTGTGGCTCAATGAAAATCTCTCGAATTTCGCGGTAGCGTCCGGACCCAGGACGTGAGGTCGTCGACTCGTGTGGCGACTACGTGGACCACACCTTCCTGATTCTGCAGTTCGCCTTCCACCAGCATCAGATTGGATTGCAGAATTTTGTGCCGATAGCTTTCAAAAAGCTTGGGCCAGAAAATGACATTGTTGATGCCTGTTTCATCCTCCAGCGACGCGAAGATCACGCCGTTGGCAGTCTGCGGATGCTGAAGATGAGTGACCATTCCAGCGACGATTACGCTTCTTCCTGAGGCTATCGAATTCAATTCCCTGCGACTCGACAGCCCCATTTGACGTAGTCGTGATCGCAGGAGTGCCAGTGGATGACGGCCACTGCTGAAGCCCAACTGACGGTAGTCGCGCTGGATTTCTTCCCACTCTGTAGGAGCGGGGAGAGATGCAGTGTCCGTTGAGCTCGGCAGGCTTTCGAGCATTCCTGGCAGTCGTTCAATTCCAAGCGCAGACCAAGAAGCTTCATTGCGATGTTCGGCGATGCTGCGAAATGTGCCACCGTTGGCGAGAGCATTCAGTGCGCGTTTCGGAATACCCGCGCGTGCTGCAAGATCTTCGATGCACGTGAATTGCTGCGACTGGCGAGCAACAACGATCCTGTCTGCTTCCGGCTTGCGTAGTCCTTTGACAAGGCGCATGCCAAGGCGGATCGCGTGATTTCCCGGTGCGATGGTTTCAAGCGTGCAGTCCCATTCACTCCTGGTCACATCTATCGGTCGGATTTCAACGTTCTGCCGCTTCGCCTGCTCGAGCAGCTGTGCCGGCTGGTAGAAACCCATAGGCTGGCTGTTGATGAGTGCTGCAAAAAAAGCCGCAGGACGATGTCGTTTCAGCCAGCTTGACTGATAAGTCAGCAGAGCAAATGAAGCCGCATGAGATTCCGGGAAACCATACTCACCAAAACCTTCAATCTGCTTGTAGATCCTTTCCGCAAATTCCTGCGTGTAACCGCCTTTGAGAAGCCCCTCCATGAGCTTTTCGCGTTGTGCGCCCATTTTTCCGCTGCGTTGCCATGCGCCCATTGCACGCCGGAGCTCATCCGCTTCTCCTGCGCTATAGCCGGCCGCCACCATGGCAATCTGCATTACCTGTTCCTGGAAAATCGGCACGCCGAATGTTTTTGCCAGTATGGGGCGGAGTTCCTCACTCGGATATTCGATTGGCTGCGCTGATCTTGCCCGCTCTCTGGCCCTCAGAAACGGGTGCACCATGCCGCCCTTGATGGGTCCGGGCCGCACGATGGCGACTTCAATGACCAGATCGTAGTAGTCGCGCGGTCGCAGGCGCGGCAGCATGCTCATTTGTGCGCGCGATTCGATCTGGAATACGCCGATTGTGTCGGCGGCGCAGATCATGTCGTATGTTTTCTCATCGTTATCCGGAACCTGATCCATGCGCGCCGGCCAGCCATCTGTTTTCGCGGAGAGATCGAATGCCTTGCGCATGGCCGTGAGCATTCCAAGCGCGAGTACATCCACCTTCAACAATCCCAATGTTTCGAGATCGGCTTTGTCCCATTGGATCACGCGTCGTTCTGGCATCGACGCATTCTCGATCGGAACCAGATCGCTGATGGGCTCTTCGGAAATCACGAAACCGCCGACATGCTGAGAAAGGTGGCGGGGAAAGTTCCGGATTGCGCCGATCAACATGCAGAAACGTTGTGCGATCGCTGTACTCAGCCGCAGGCCGAGTGCATCGAGACTGCTCTGGAATGCTTCCGGTCTGTCCCAGTAAACGTGCGCCTTGGCAATTCGGTCGATCAGGTCCGCATCCAGCCCCAAAGCCTTGCCGATATCGCGAACGGC
This sequence comes from Povalibacter sp., assembly GCA_035761425.1. GTDB lineage: Bacteria > Pseudomonadota > Gammaproteobacteria > Steroidobacterales > Steroidobacteraceae > Steroidobacter. Next base: position 10,276 of record DASTRD010000093.1, on the reverse strand, counting down.
ACTGCGGGTCCGATAGGTAATGACTGTGGCGGCCAGCGCGGTTCGTCGCCGGCCGTACTTGTTGAAAACGTATTGAATGACTTCCTCGCGGCGTTCGTGTTCGAAGTCGACATCGATGTCCGGAGGCTCGCCTCTCTCCTTGCTGAGGAAACGCTCGAACAGCAGATTGGCCTTCTCGGGACTGACTTCCGTTACGCCCAGTGCATAGCAAACTACGGAATTGGCCGCCGAACCGCGCCCCTGGCACAGAATGGGTGGCTTGCAGCGATGGCGCGCGTAATCGACGATGTCGTAAACAGTCAGGAAAAAGTGCTCATAGCCCAGCTCTCGTATCAACGCCAGTTCCTTTTCAATGGTCGCGCGAATAGGAGCAGGCACGCCCGATGGCCAGCGCCGGTTCACGCCTTCCATGGTCAGTTTTCTCAGGTACTCGGTTGCGCTTCCTTCTCGAACCAGCTCATGCGGATACCGGTACTGCAATGAATCCAGAGAAAAGCGGCAGCGTTCTGCGATTCGCACCGACTCTTCCAACAGACTGCGTGGGTAAACGCAGATCAGGTCGTCGCAGGTGCGAAGATGTCGCTCGGCATTCGGAAACAGGCGGTGTCCAGCCTGCTCGAGAGTGCATCCGTGACGAATGGCCGTGACCGTGTCTTGCAATGCACGCCTTTCACGAACATGCATGTGGACATCGCCGGCAGCCACCAGTGGAATGTCCATAACGTGGCCGCATTGCTGGAGACGCAGCAACCTGTCTGCATCATCCGGCCGGCGATGCAATTCCACGGCAATCCAGCAGCGCTGTGGAAATTTCTCGCGCAGCCATCCCGCTTGCGAGAGCCGGACCTGTGAATCCGGGATCCACAATGCAAGACATTCGCTCAGATCGACTTCGAGATCTGTTCGCGTCAGTCTGTATTCGCCTTTGGGAGAATCTATTCGTGCAGCGGTGATGACGGCACAGATTTGCGCATATGCGTTCTGTGTTGGCGCGAGCAATACCAGGTGGAGTCCGTCGCTGGTGCGGAACTCCGAACCGACGATCAGCTTGAGCTTCAGTTTTCTTGCGGCTTCATGGGCGCGCACCACGCCTGCCATCGAGCATTCGTCCGTGATGGCGAGAGCCTCATAGCCAAGCGCCTTCGCGCGTTCAACCAGCTCATGTGGATGAGAGGCGCCACGCAGAAACGTGAAACTGGTTATGCAATGCAGCTCGGCGTAGGAGGTCATGACCAGAAACCGTGCAGATACCAGCGGGAATCGCGCAGATCTCTGAACACCCACAGATCCGGACCGTATTCGACGTGTACGACGTAGTAGTCGCGTTGCTCATCGCGGTCGTCCCACCAGCCAGCTTCTATGCGTTCGGGACCCGAAGTAATTCTGGGAATGGCAGTAAGCTGCATCTCTTTGGGTTGTGGCAGCAGCCATAGAGGCCGTTCTGGAAAGCGAAGCGGATTCGACGGTTCACCCACACGGCCTGTGGTCCAGCTCAATTCCGGTCGATGATCGGCGGCGAGCTTCAATCCATGAACATTTTCGTCGCCCAATCGTGCTGCGAGACGATCAAGTGTGTGTGTCAGGCCTTCGACTTCATGAATGGAACGATTCAGCAGATCGGTCTGAAGCGCTGTCGGTGATGCAAATTCATCCGCGCAGATGCTCAGCGACAGCGTAGGTTCGGACAACTCCAGACTTTCCAGTCGTTCACGTGCCAGAGCAAAGAATCTGTCCACATTCCGATCGGGAGCAGTGGAGCCAATCACGACGCGCGTGGCTGGAATCTGCCGATGTCCGAAGTCAATCGTGAATCGCTGTGTGCCGGTGTCACGCGCTCGCAGGTAGCCCACAAATTCCGTGAGCATCCGCCGCAGCGGAAACAGCAGCGCCTGCGTATTGCGTATCTCGAACTCAAATTCGAAATGAGCCGAATACCGTTGGGGCAGATGGAAGGCGGGCCGGGGATCGGCTACGGCGCCCATCAGGCGATCGAGAAAGTTGCTGACTTCCAGGCCAAATCTCTTTGCGATCGAACCGCGTGGCAATTCCAGCAACATGCCGATCGTGCGAATGCCTATGGCGTGAAGTTGCGCGGACATCGTCGACGGGAGGGTAAGCATGGCGATCGGCAGCTGGCGGATCCGCATGAACAAGGCATGGGGAGTCGCGATGACGACACGGATGCCATTGCGAGCGAGCAGAGCGGCACCTTCGAGTGTCGGACCAATTCCCAGCTGATAGGTGTAGCCCAGTTGCTCCAGTCCGCTTTCGATCTGTGCAATGAACTTCGACAAGCCGCCGAAAAGATTCAGGCTGGCGCCGATTTCCAGCCATAAACAGGCGGTTCTGGCGAGACGGATTTCCCGCGGCAGATCCCCGATGAGGATGGTGCTGCTGAATTGATATGCCCACGCGGCAAGTCGTTCCAGCGCTGCCTGCTCAGCTGCGACCTTGCGATTCAGCATCTGCAAGCCGGGATGAATCGCCAGGGCCGTGGTGTAATTCATCGGCACACTCAGATTGCTGCACGCGGCTGCCTTGTTGCAGCACAGAATCCAGCGAGTGTTGCCTTCGCAGGCAGTTACCACGACAGCAGTATCGACCCGGTCAGGTTGCAAAGCCTCCAGAGGCAACTGGGGCAGGGAAATACAGAGCCACAACATAAGAGAAGTGACTAGCGGATAACGGATAGCGGATAGTCGGCGGGGGAGACATCCTTGTTGCTGTCTGGTTCGACAGATGTGCTCTTCATGTCCCGGAGTTCTTCCCGGGACTTCTGGAAATTCACTGCGATAGAAAAACCTCCTCGTGTGCCGCGGCATTTCAGAATATCGATCAGCAGTCCCTGCGGAGCTGCCTGCAGTCGAAGCCGCATGGCAGCAGGTGATGCGTCGCGGGCTGCACTCACCGTTCGATAAACGAAGCCCGTGCTGCGTCCGGCTTCAGCCGCCAGCTGCAATCGCCGTACATCGCGATCGCGGACCGATTCCGGCCAGCCCACTACAGCAGCGAAAGACCTGCAGCGCAGCGTCTGTTCGAGAGCCCACAATGTATCGATATTCTTCCCGGCGCGAACGACCAGCAGTCGATCCAGGCGTACGCCGTGGTTGTTCAGCGCTGGAGCAAAGGGAATGTGAGGCGGCGAAATCAGCGCCACATGACGATCCCGGGCGGTCATGCGCGCCAGCGTCGGCATCAATAATCGCAATTCGCCAATGCCGGTAGCTGCCGGTAGCAACTCGACGATCGTGCCGCTTTGCCAGCCGCCGTTGGGCAGGACGGCATCCAGTTCGTCGAAACCGGTCGGTTCAATCGCAGGCGGCGCAACGCCCTCGCGATTGAGATTGCACAGCCGTGTCAGCTGCTCGAGAGCTTCCGCACGATTCATGGAAGATCATCGTGCGTGCGACAACCCTGTGCGGATGACACCCACGGCCAATCCCTCGATCGTGAGTTCCTGCCTGCGCAGGTCGATTTCCAGTGGCTGGTATGCCGCATTGGCAGGTTCCAGCCGCACGACGTCGCCGTGACGCCGGTAGTACTTCACCGTTGCTTCATCGCCGAGGCGCGCGACCACGATCTGACCATTGCTGGCTTGTGCGGTCTGATGCACGACCAGCAGATCGCGATCCAGGATATCTGCATCTTTCATGCTGTCGCCTCGCACGCGCAAAAGAAAATCGGCGCGTGGGCTGAACAGATTGGCTTGCAGCTGAATGCGATCTTCGACATTGCTCTGCGCCAGAATCGGTGCGCCTGCTGCAATGCGACCCAGCAAAGGCAATGAGGAGAAACGTGCTTCGGATGACGGGCGCGATGCGGATGAACTGCCCTTCAACCTGATGCCACGTGAAATCCCCGGCGTCAGCTCGATTGCCCCTTTGCCAGCCAGGGCCCGCAGATGCTGGTCGATGCCTTGACGATTTTTGAGTCCGAGACCGGCAGCAATCTCACCGCGCGTAGGCGGCAAGCCATGAGCGCTCGTGAACTGCTCAATAAAAGCCAATACTTCCAATTGCTTGGGGCTGAGGCGCGACATACGCAGAGCATTACCAGACATTTGTCTGGTACGAGTGTAGGAGCCCGACCGCGTTTCAGGCAAGAGGGGAAATGGCTGATTCCGCGCCCGCGTTGACACCGCCCACTACAAGCATTCTGCTCATACGCCCTTGCCGGAATCTCATCGCATGTCCGAATCCCAGACCGCTGCCAACGTCCTCATGATTCGTCCCGCGCGATTTGCCGGTAACGAACAGACCGCAGGCTCCAACAAATTTCAGCAGATCAACATCGCCACGCATGCGGACTCGATTCAGGCCGCGGCACTCAAGGAATTCGATGCGCTCGTCAGTGCGCTCCAGCAGGCGGGCATCACCGTGCACGCCTTTGCTGACATCCCTGAACCTTACACGCCCGATTCCATTTTTCCCAACAACTGGGTGAGCTTTCATGCCGATGGCACCGTCGTGCTCTATCCCATGCTGGCACCGAACCGCCGGCTCGAACGCAGACTCGACGTCATCGAGGCGCTGGATCTGCAGCACGGCTTTCAGGTGACGCGAACCCTCGATCTCACGCATCGCGAAGCTGAGGGAAAATTCCTGGAAGGCACGGGCAGTCTGGTGCTGGATCGCGCTCACCGTGTGGCCTATGCCTGTCTCTCGCCGCGCACCGACATGGACGTGCTGGGGGAATTCTCCCAGCGCATGGACTACGACATCGTCGCGTTCGAAGCTTTCGATGCCAACGGGGCTGCCATCTATCACACGAATGTTCTGATGTCGGTGGGCGAGAACTTCGCTGCGGTCTGTCTGGATTGCATCGAGCCTGCACGACGCACAGCGGTCGGCGACATGCTGCGTTCCACCGGTCACGAAGTGATCGAGCTGTCGATGCAACAGATGCACAACTTCGCCGGCAACATGCTGCAGCTGCGTGGGCAACACGACAGCGTCATTGCCATGTCCGACAGCGCGTGTCGCTCGCTTGATTCGCAGCAGCGCGCCACCCTTGAAAGACACGGCCGCATCGTCAGCGTCGCCATTCCCACGATCGAACGTCTCGGTGGCGGCAGCGTACGCTGCATGATCGCGGAACTGCATCTGCCGGGAAAGAAACTCACGCGGTAGCAATGCTGATGCAGCACTGAAGGAACACGCATCCCGCAGCTTCATCGCTCCGGCACCTTCCCTTACAATCCGTCCATGCTCGAACTCGGCATCAAGACCCTGCTCGCCTATCTGCTCGGCGCGCTGATCGGCAGCCTCATCGTCGGACAACTGCGCGGCGGCGTGGACATCCGCACCATGGGCAGTGGTAATGCGGGCGGAACGAATGCACTGCGCACCCAGGGGTTCGGGTTCGCGTTCTGGGTCATGGTCATCGACATCGGCAAGGGCTGGGTCAGTGCCCGCATCCTGCCGGCGCTCGTTCTGCCTGGCGTAGGTATCGATCCGGGTGTCGATCGCGAATGGCTGGCCGTCGCGTGCGCAACGGCAGTGGTCGCGGGGCACGTATATCCGGTCTGGTACGGTTTCCGCGGCGGCAAAGGTGCGGCGACGTTACTGGGCGTCGTGGCCGGACTTGATCCGGTATCGCTGCTGCCGGTCATGCTGATCTGGCTGGCAACAGTCATGGTGACCGGCTTTGTCGGCCTGGCGACTATGCTGGCCACTGCGGCCTTTCCGATTTACTTCGCCATCGCACATGCGCAGCCTCCGGTGACGATGCTCACATTCGGCTGCGCGATGTTTCTGTTCGTGTGCTACACACATCGTTCGAACATCGAACGCATGCGCAACGGTACCGAGAACCGCGTGCGCCGCCTCTGGCTGTTCCGGCCGCGCTGATGGCTGTGCCGCGCAAATCACAGGCACAGGCGCGACGGTTGCGAGTGCTCGCACAGCTGGCGGACGGCGAGTTCCATTCCGGTGAAGAGCTGGCGAAGCGCCTGAAGATTTCGCGCGGCGGTATCTGGAAGCTGATTCATACCCTGGAAACCCTCGGCATCGAAGTTGAGTCGCTGCCGCGGCAGGGCTATCGGCTGCCCCGAGCCGTCGATCTGCTGCAGAGAAAGGCGCTGCTCGAGGCAATGAGTCCTCCCGTCCGGGATGCCCTGTCGCGCGTCGAAGTGCTCCTGACCGTCGACTCCACCAATCGTTTCGTCTGCGACAGCCCGGATCTCATCGCTGGCAGGCCACTGCTTTGCGTGGCGGAGATTCAGAATGCCGGCAGGGGGCGACGCGGTCGCTCATGGGTGGCGCCCTTCGGCAGCGGAATATGCATGTCGATCGGCTGGCAATTCCAGGAGGTGCCGCCGACGTTCTCCGCACTCAGTCTGGCAGTGGGCATCGCGACTGCGCGTGCGTTACATCGCTTCGGTGCGACGGAGGTGGGACTCAAGTGGCCCAACGATCTGGTGTGGAAGGGACGCAAACTCGGCGGAATTCTGCTCGAGATGCGCGGTGAGTCCGGTGGACCGGCGACGGTCGTAATCGGCATTGGCGTCAATGTCCAGATGCCCTCGACGGCACGACTGGCCCTTGCAGAACAGCAGGCGGCATTGATTGCTGACGTGCACGAAATCCTTCGCGAACGTACGCCGACGCGCAACGTGCTGGTTGCAGCGATCACCGATGAGATCATGACCATGTTGCCCGTCTTTGCGACCAGCGGCTTCGAACCATTTCGTGACGAGTGGCGCCGTCTCGATACGCTCGAGCATGCGCCCATCAAGGTTATCAACGGTGCGGATACCACCCTCGGTACGGCCTGCGGTGTCGATGCAGACGGCACGCTGCTGGTGGATGTGAACGGCGAGCTGCGGCGCTTCGTCTCCGGTGAAGTCAGCGTGCGTGCGGTGCCGCGATGAATCTGCTCATCGATATCGGCAATTCGCGTATCAAGTGGGCAACGCATGATGCGGGCCAGCTCGTGCCCCGCGGTGCCCTGGGTCATGCCGACTGGACCGCACAGTCGGTGGATGCACACTTGCTCGAGTCAATTCCGCAGCCTCAGCGCGTTCTGGTAGCCAATGTGGGCGGGAGCCGAATTGCCGACGCAGTGCGCGACGCTGTCGTGACGCGCTGGGGCACACCGCCCGAATTCATCGTGTCGACAGCTTCTGTCTGTGGCGTTCGCAACGCGTATCCAGTACCCGGAAACCTCGGTGTCGATCGCTGGCTGGGACTGATTGCGGTGCATGCAAAGCACCCGGCACTGACGTGCATCGTTGGCGTGGGCACGGCGATGACTGTCGATGGCATCGATGCCGCAGGTCAGCATCTGGGCGGTGTGATCGTACCCGGGCCGGAGCTGATGGTGACCAGCCTGTTGCATAGTACGAGTGACATCGCGTCGCGCGCCGCGAGCGGGGAAGTAACCACCGAACTGTTTGCGGACAACACGCTGGGTGCCATCCGGCAGGGTGCGGTACATACGCTGGCTGCGCTGGCGGATCGCGCCATGGATACGTTGCGCCGCACGCATTCCGCCGAGCCGGTGCTTGTATTGACCGGCGGGGCCGCGGCCGCCATCCAGCCGCTGCTGGTTTCATCCGCAGTCTGCATTCCGGATCTGGTACTGAAGGGGCTCGCGCACTACGCGCTGACGGTGCGCTGATCGGGAGGTCCGGCCCGTCGTGTATGATCCGGGCCGGCGTACGGAGGACCTCATGAGCAGTCGATCGATTCAGTGTCTCGCGGCCGCGAGTCTGTTCGCGGCAGCAGCAGTGGCGAGCGCGGCAGACGTGGCTGGCGGCAAGGCCGCGGCGCAGGCTCAATGTGTGCAGTGCCATGAGGCCGACGACTGGGCAGGGGAGAGCGCCGGATCGCTGGAATCCCTGATCCGTGACATTGTGGCGGGTAAAGTGAAACACCGGACCAGACTGCAGCTTTCGGATACCGACATCGCCAACATCGCTGCGTACTGGGCTCAGAGCAGCGCGAAGAAGTAGGAATCAGCGCGGCCTCGTCAGCCGTTCAGTATTGTCACCGCCGCCCATGCGTGCCTTCTGCCTCATTCTTGTTCTCGCCAATGTGCTGTTTTTCAGCTGGTCTCAGCTGCTCGATGTGCGCGTGCGCGACATGGAACGCAATCCGGTGACGAGCGTGGCACCGCCACCGCGTATCGTACTCGCGCGCGAAGTCGCGAATGTCGAACCCGCCGAGGTCAAGCGCGTACAGCCGCCACGTGTTGCGCCATTGAATGATTCATCGTCCGCGCCACAACAGACTGCTGCGCTTGCGGATTCCATGTCGTGCACGAGCGTCGGCCCATTCCCGGATCTCACCGAGGCCTCGCAGGCACAGGCGGCATTGAAGAATGCCGGCTTCGAACCGCACCAGCGGGTCGAACAGGGGGAGCTGTGGGTGGGTTACTGGGTGAGCGTTCAGAATTTCGAGAATCGCGAGGCCGCAGAAGCCGCGATGAAACTGCTGCTGGGCAATGGCATGACGGATGTCTATCTCATGCCTGCCAGCGACGAGTCCAACGTGCTCTCGCTCGGAGTATTCTCCGACTACCAGCGCGCCCAGCGTCGCGCGGATGAGATTCGCGCCCTCGGTCTGGAGCCGCGCATCGACGATCGCAAACGCGCCGGGTCTGTCTACTGGATCGATGCGGATCTGCCCGAGCCGGGCAAAACCATCGACACCAGCATTTTCCAGACCGATCCCCGCAAGATCACCCGCCTGGAGTTGCGGCCATGCCCGACCTCGGCGGCCAGTGGCTGAAGGTGCGATCAGGGATGATCTGAGCTTTCCGGGGCCGACAGCCTGGTCTTGCAGGTTTTTCCGCGGCGGCGGCAGCAGACTCCCGCCGCGTTTGCGACCTGGGGGCGTGATTCGATCCGCGCCAGCCGCTACAATTCCGCCCCCGCCGGCCAGTCCGGCAGCCGCTCCTCCACGTGCCGCCTTAGCTCAGTTGGTAGAGCAACCGCCTTGTAAGCGGTAGGTCATCTGTTCGAGTCAGATAGGCGGCACCATCTCCCTGAGTCCGGCTGACCTGGATGCCCGATCGGATGTCTTGCAGCGAAAGGATCTGCGCATGACCACAAGGCTCAAGGAACTGCTGGTCGGACAGCTTGAACAGATTCCCGGCGTCGTTCATCAGCCATGGCCGGGTCGCGACGATGGCTTCTCAGCCCTGCTGTTCCGCCGCAAGGAGCTGGGCCATTTTCACAATTTCCATGAGCTCGATCTGCGGCTTGGCAAGGCACTGATCAAGGCTGAAGGGCTCAGGCATCCTGCGGATTCGAAACAGCATCCGGGACGCTCGCCGAATTCGCCTTTTATCGAACTGCGCTTCCACAACGAGCGCGACGTTGCGGAGATCGTGCGGCTGGTGCGGCTCGCAGTCGCCCGCTGACGCAATCGGTCTTTCAGCTTCGCAGTTCACGCATCACTGACGGGCAGATCGTCACCCGCACCTTCTCCGCAAACCGCCGGAGAAGGTCGGGGAATGTCGGTGATCAATTCCGGCTTGCTGCGTGCAGCGCCGCTGTGACTTCCTTCGCTTTCATCGCCTTGAGATTGCCGCAGTTGCGGATGCGCTCGAGCATGCGATCGAACGGCAGCTCGCCGCGGCCCGATGCGATTACGCGCGGACGCAGAAGCTGATCGATCTCCCGGGACTTGGCGACAGAACAATACTCGCGCGGCAACGACGGAATCGAAGAAGACGCGAATATGCCGGTGCCTTTGGCGAACGCATCGTAGTTTGCCTTGAGCCAGTCGAAGGCGAGGTCGCGGGTTTCCTCCTGCGACATGAGTCCTCTCATCAGCGACAACCGGTCCGTCGAGCGCAGACGCTCATCCTCGAACTGCGCGATCAGCCAGTTCGCATCCGCCGACCGACGACTGACCGGCAATGCCTGAAGCATGCTGCTGCGGACGAGTTCATCCTTCGCGGCCAGCATGCGCTGATACAGATCCTGCGTCGTCGCCAGGTTGCCATCCTCGACACGGGCACGGAAGGCGAGCGAGTAGAAAGCCTGATCGAGTGCTGCGGCATTGCCTTTGAGCCACGCTTCGGCAGCGTCTTTCAGCTTGCGGCGCGTTGCCTGATCGTGGGCTTCTTCTGAAACGAGCCATACGAGTGACTGACGAAGCTTTTGCGTATCGGGGGTGTCGGCGCTGTGTGCACCAGCCCGTGGATCGAACTTGAGGCTGTCGAGTTTCGGGGCATAGATCGAGGTCATCACGCGGCGATAGTCATCCAGCGCGTCCTTGCCAACAATGCCGTGCTCCCGCAGCGATGCGAAATAGTCGCCGCCATG
>DASTRD010000092.1:0-10215 GCA_035761425.1 Povalibacter sp. | reverse complement strand
ATGATATGCCTCGAACACAGAATTTCGGACAGGCCCAGGTGATCAGAGGAAAAGACCCGCCTGTCCTCTGGCCGTCGTCACTACCGTCACGTTCACCATCTCACCTCACTCTCCCACCGCCGCATCCCTTCTCGCGGCACTCACATCCCACAGATTCTCCAGTCGATACATTTCGCGGACGCGCGGCAGCATGACGTGCACGATGACATCCTGCAGATCGACCAGCACCCACTCGCCATCGCGCTGACCTTCGACACCCATGGGGCGAAAGCCTGCCTTCTTCGCACGTTCGACCACCCGGTCGGAAATGGAACGTACGTGACGGTCGGAATTGCCGGACGCGATGATCAGCGTGTCGGCGATGTCGGTGAGTTTGCGCACGTCGAGCACTTTCACGTGCACGGCCTTCATTTCATCGAGCGCTCCTTCCACGACTGCCACTACGCCCGTCTTCGCCTTCGTCGACGTCTTCACCGGCCGCGCAGCGGCACGCGCCGCGACCTTCTTCTTCACGGCAGGCTTGCGCGCCGGCTTCGCGCCCGTGCTCCGGGCGCTCTTGCTCTTGCTGGCGCCACGAACACCTGGCGCGCGCTTGGCGGTCCTGGCAGCAGAGGAACTCTTCGATGAAGAGCGGGAAGTCCTGGGGCGCTTTTCGGCCATGCTCACCTCTGGGCGGATTGAACGAACGGTTGACGGTTGATGGTTGATGGTTGACTGTCTTGCGGCTGACAACGGCCAGTCAACCCTTCCTGCGGTAACATCCTGTCTGTCCGATAATGGATCGCACCGCGTCAGGCATCAGGTAGCGAGGATCGCGCCCCGCCGCAATGGATTTGCGAACTTCGGTGCTGGAGATTTCGAGCTGCGTGACTGCATGAATGTAGATGCAGCCCGACAGCGCTTCGTGCAGGTCGTTGATACGACCCGTTCCGCGATCCACCAGCAACTCGCCCAGCGGCCCCATGCTCGGCGCACGCCAGCCGGGACGATGCGCAACGACCAGATGCGTCAGATTGAGCAGCTCGCGCCATTGATGCCATTTCGGCAGGCCGAGAAACGCATCCATGCCGACGATCAGGCATAACGATCGGTCCGGAAAGTCCTCGCGCAGCGTGCGCATCGTGTCCACCGAATAAGACAGGCCTTCGCGCCGGATTTCGCGATCGTCGACGACAAAACCGGGCTGGTCGTCCACTGCCGCCTGCACCATGGCCAGTCGCACCTCGGCGCTTGCAATCGTGCTTTCGCGGTGCGGTGGATTACCGGCCGGCATGAAGCGCATCTCGGACAGACGCAGCGCCTGCAGCAATTCGAATGCCGTGCGCAGATGTCCGAAATGAATCGGATCGAAAGTGCCGCCGAAAATGCCAATGGGATTCATGGGAAAAAGTGATGAGTGAACGGCGGACGGCGGATGGCGAGATGAGGAGACCGGGATCGGTGGGGCGCACGCTTCGGTGCCGCACCGACCGCTGTTCCCTGTCCGTCATTCACCCGCATTCTCATGCCGCGGTCGCTCGTGCGAGCGGCACGCCGCACAGACGTGCGACCAGGCCTTCCATCTCGACCCAGGGATCGGTGCGCAGAACGCCCTTGATGGCGCGATCGACCCGCGCCGCATCGTTCAGCAATCCACGCACTGTGTCGGGCTTGAGCCTCGCAAGGGCTTGCCGCATGGCAGCCTGCCGTGGGCGCCACACATAGAGGGCATTCATCGCACTGTCGGCATTCTGACCCTGACGCATCAGATGCTGTGCGCGCGCGATCCATTGCAGATCCTTGTTCACGGCCCAGAGCACCAGCACCAGTTCGACGCCTTCGCCCCGCAGTCCTTCGAGAATCCGCATGGCGCGCGAGACCTGACCGCGCATGGCCGCTTCGCCCAGCTGCAACGTGTCGAAGCGCGCGCTGTCAGCCACCGCATCCAGTACTGTCTCTGTGGTCACCTGGCCGGGCGGCAACAACAGCGCAAGCTTTTCGATCTCCTGATGGGCGGCGAGCAGATTGCCTTCGACGCGCTCGGCAATCACACCTGCAGTGGCAGCATCGACCTGCAGCCGGTGCTTCGCCAGGCGATCGCGGATCCAGCCCGGCAAGCGAGCGGCGTCCAGCGGCCACAGCTGCACCACGACGCCGGCACGTTCAATCGCACTGACCCAGCGCGCACTCTCGGTGCGTTTGTCCATTTTGCCGGTAATCACCAGCAGGAGATTGTCGGGAGAAGGCTCGGTAGCGAGTTCGACGATGGCATTGGCACCCTGCTCGCCCGGCGCCGGATTGGCCATGCGGATCTCGATGATCTTGCGCTGCGCAAACAGCGACATGGCACGACTCTCAGCAATCAATGCGTCCCAGCCGAAGCCGCGCTCGACCGTGTGCAGATCGCGCTCGACGAAGCCGTCAGCGCGCGCCCTGGCACGAATGGCATCGACCGCCTCGTTGACCAGCAGCGGCTCGTCACCTGAGACCAGATAGACCGGAGCCAACCCGCGCGCCAGCGTCGACGCGAGGTTATCGCCGGACGTTTTCACTGCGAATGGCCACTGAGAGGGATGGCGACGAATGCCGTTCCGGAAGAATGGAACGCGAAGATGACGGCAGCATTCGGATCGTAGAACACTCGGGATGCGGTGAAGAAAGCGGGTCGACCGATGCGCCGATTATGGCCCAAGGCATCCGGCGACGGAAGGATTCCGCGGCGTGGCTACATAACCGGCGGTTGGCGCGCGGACTACGCAAAAAGCCATTGCCGACGCACAGACCCGTGGCGCACGACGATGCCTGCCAGGGGGAAAGACATACCCGACAGACAGCAGCCGGCAGATAGGCCAGATTGGCCCGGGTGGGCGCGGCCGAACGATCAAGAGTGCGCTCAGCCAGCGCAGCTGACAAAGACCGTTGGCGATGAGCCCGCGTGTCAGCGTCGACCGCTAGAGAATCACTTCCCGTGTCGTATCCGGATTCTCCGGATCGTGCTCGACGGTATTGAACGAGACGATGAGCAACGGAGCGGTGCCGGTGTTCTGGAACGCGTGCACGATGCCGGGAGGGAACGTCAGGCGCCACACTTCGTCGGGCGGTACGTCCAGATCGACGATGCGATCCGCCTCGCGATAGCGCACCCGTGCAGGGCCGGCAACCGCAGTGATCTCCGTGCCGCGGGTATGGAAGTGATTGCCGCGAATATGCCCGGGCTGTGTCACCACCGCGTGAACGTTGCGCTGAGCTGCGAGTCCCTTGGCGTCGAGCGGCTCGAACACCTGTCCGCGCGCATCGACCGCACGTCGCAATTTTTCGATTGTCACGCTCACGGCAGTTCAGATTTCTGTCGCTGCCGTTCAGCGTTGACGCCGGTGCGATAAATTGCGCTGCGAACGATGAGCATGCCGGACACCGGTGCCGTGAGGACCATGAACAGCGTGATCAGCAGTTCGTGAAACACCGGACGACCGAGCAGCGCCGAAGACACCAGCATCGAAGCAATCAGCACGCAGCCGGTGCCGAGTGTGTTGCCCATCGCAGGGGCATGCATGCGCATGTAGAACGTCGGCAGCCGCAACAGACCCAGCGCGCTCAAGAACGCCAGCGTGCCGCCGATGGTCAGCAGGAGAGCCGCAGGAATGGCCGCCCACGCGGGCAACGAGTCGGTCATCATGGTTCGATCACCTCGCCGCGCAGCAGGAATTTGGTCAGCGCCATCGAGCCCACGAACCCGAACAGAGCGATCAGCACGGCCATGTCGAAATAGATGGTGGACGTCGTACGCACACCGAGCATGAGCAGCGTCAGCATGCCGTTGATGTAGAAGCTGTCGAGCGCCAGCACGCGATCCTGCGCGGCAGGTCCACGGATGATTCGCACGGCAGCAGCGGTCATCGCCAGCACGAAACACAACTGTGCGTACCACGCCGCCCAGTCGAAGAGTGTGTGCAAATTCATCACCGTTCTCCCACGCGAGTCCGGCTCTCGAAAATGGCCATGAGCGGTCGCTCATAACGGGTCTTGATCAGATGCACCCAGGCTTCCTCATCCTGGAGATTGAGCACGTGAATCGTCAGCCGCTCGCCATCCGCACTCAGTTCCACCCAGACGGTGCCCGGGGTGGCAGTCACAATCATGGCAAGCACCGCCAACCCGTGCGGATCGCGCATGTCCAGCGGCACGCCCATGAACCCGGGAGTCACAGGTTGCGGCCCGGCGAGGCCGAGCACGACGCGCGCCACCGCGATATTGGAACGGACGATGTCGATCAGTACGTCGAAGATCAGCCTGACGGCCACATGCAGATGGCTGACATGCGGCAGCAGCGGTCGCATGCCGAGACTGCCGCGCGCAATGAAGTACGCAAGCAGCGCACCGAGCAGGATGTGACCCGGCGCCAGCGAGTTGTTGAGCAGCAACCACATGACGAACAGAGTCAGCGCCAGCAGGATCGGAAAGCGCCTCATGGCTGCGTCTCCGGCTCGAAGGGTGCGTTCGCGGCGATGGGAACCTCCTGTGACAGCACCGCCTCGATATACATCTGCGGATCATGCAGCGTCCGTGCGGCCGACTGCATGTATGTCATGACCGGCCCCGCACACGCGGTCAGCGCCATCGTGATCAGCAGCAGGAAGGCCACCGGCGCTGCTTCAATCACCCGCAATCGCGGTGTGGTGCGTTCCGTGATTGTCCAGAACAGGCGGATACCGATGCGCGTCAGGGCAATCAGACCCGCAAGTCCCGCAGCCAGCACTGCGATCAGGAACAACCAGGCTGTGGGCGGCAATACGCCGCGAGTGCGCGCATCGACGATGGACGACAGCAACGCGAACTTGCCGACGAAACCCGACAGCGGCGGCAGACCGCAGACCAGCAACACGCAGAACACGAAGGCGAGGCCCAGGAAAGCCATGGCGGCCGGAATCGCTATACCGACCTCCTCGTCCGGGCCGCGTGACTCCTGCATGTCGCCGGTATCGAAGGCCTGATAGCTGACGGCAGGCAGCGGAGCGACATCCGCGTCGTCGGACACCTGTCGCATCCGGGTACGTTCGGTCATGCCGGTGAGCATGAAGAATGCGGCCGTCGCAAGCACCGAACTCACCATGTAGAACAGCGCAGGCGCGGTGAGGCTCTGCGCACCGCAACCCACGGCAGCGAGCATGGTGCCGGATGAGACGATGACGGTGAAAGCAATCAGCCGACCGAGTTGCTGCGAAGCCAGAATGCCGACGATGCCGAAGATGAGCGTGGCGATACCGCCGTAGAACAGCCACGGCCCGTTCAGCGGAGCAGGCGCTGCCGCGTCGCCGAGCAGCACGCTCATGCGCAGGACCGCGTAGATACCGACCTTGGTCATGATGGCAAACACCGCCGCCACCGGTGCACCGGCGGACGAATACGCCGATGGCAGCCAGAAGTTCAGCGGCCAGCTGCCCGCCTTGATGAGGAAGGCAATGCCCAGTACCGCGACACCGGCATCGAACAGGCCGCGATCCTGTGCGGCAATCGTGCTCCAGCGCACGCCCAGGTCCGCCATGTTGAGCGTGCCGGCGATACCGTAGATCAGCGCGACGCCGATGAGAAACAGCAGCGAACCGACCAGATTCACCACGATGTAGTGCATGCCTGCCTTCACGCGCGCGCGGCCCGATCCATGCAGGATCAATCCGTACGAGGCCGCCAGCAGTACTTCGAAGAATACGAACAGATTGAACAGATCGCCCGTGAGGAACGCACCGTTCAGCCCCATGAGCAGGAACTGCACCAGCGGCTGATAGTGCACGCCCACGCGTTCCCAGCGCGCAATCGAGTAGACGATCGCGGGCAACGCGAGGACGGCATTCAGCGTCAGCAGCAACGCGGACAGGCGATCCACCACCAGCACGATGCCGTAGGGCGCCGGCCAGGCGCTGATCGAATAGACGCCGATGCCCTTGTGCCAGATGTCGGGTACCGCATCGGTGGTGAAGTACATCAGCACGAGCGCGACCCCGAGCTGTGCGAGCGTGGCCAGCAGCGCGATGGAATCGCGCCAGCGACGCTGCGATTCGGCAAACAACAGCATGACGGCGCCGCTTGTCAGCGGCATGACAATGGGCAGGACCGGCAGATGGTGCAGGAACGAACTCACGGTTCGCGCTCCTTGCCATCCACGTGATCGGTGCCCGTGAGTCCGCGCGCGGCCAGCAACACGACCAGGAACAATGCCGTTGTGGCGAAGCTGATCACGATCGCGGTCAGCACCAGCGCCTGGGGCACCGGATCTGCGTACAACGCCGGATCGTTGGCGAGATCGACATTGATGATGGGTGGTTTGCCGACAGCCAGCCGCCCCATCGCGAAAATGAACAGGTTGATCGCGTACGACAGCAACGCCAGACCCATGATCACCTGGAAGGTGCGCGGACGCAGCAGCAACCACACGCCCGAGGCAGTCAGTACACCGATGGCCAGTGCGTAGATGAGTTCCATCAGCCGTCCGTCCTTGCAGGCGCCTGCGTCACGTGCACATCCGTTGCCGCAGCGACCGCCGCGGGTCTGCGATGAATGCGCAGCGACTGGTGAGCGATCGCAACCAGCATCAGTACTGTCGCGCCGATGACGAGCAGGTACACGCCCAGATCGAAAAGCTGCGCCGAGGACACATGCACTTCGCCGACGAAAGGCAGCGTGAAATGTCCCGACAGCGCGGTAAGGAATGTGCGCGATGCCAGCCATGCGCCAGCGCCGGCGATCGCCGCCGCCAGCAGACCGGAGGCAATCCAGTACTGCGGATGAATGCGCGTGCGCGACTCGACCCAGAGCGTGCCGCCGATCATGTATTGCGCGATCACCGCCGTGGCCATCACCAGCCCGCCGACGAACCCGCCGCCCGGCGCGTTGTGACCCCGCAGCAGAAAGAACAGCGACACGAGCGCGGCCATGGGCATCAGCAATCGCACCAGCACGGCCGGAATCTTCAGGTAACCCTGCGGCAGCGGTTCGTCCGGATTCGGCAGCGAATTGAGGTTGCGCTCTGCGTCCTCGCGCTGGGCCCGCGTCATGTCGATGGATTCGGCGGCGGGACGAAATCTTCGCAGCAGCGCATACACGGTCAGCGCCACGATACCCAGCACCGTGATTTCCCCGAACGTGTCGAAGCCGCGGAAGTCGACCAGGATCACGTTCACCACATTGTGTCCCCCGCCCTGCGGCAGCGAACGATCGACGAAGAACCCGGCCAGGCCGAACACCCGCGGACGAGTGAGGATGGCGTAGGTGAGACTCGCCAGTCCGATGCCCACGATGAGCGCAATGACGAAATCGCGCGCGCGTCTGGCACGGGCACGCACTGTGCGGCGGTCAGGATCGTCGAGGATGTCGAGCCGTCGCGGCAGCCAGCGCAGCCCGAGCAGGATCAGCACCAGCGTTACCACTTCAACCGTAATCTGCGTCAGAGCGAGATCCGGTGCCGAAAACCATGCGAACGTCAGACAGGTCACCAGTCCGGTACCGCCCACCATCATGAGCGCGGCGAGCCGGTGATATTTCGCCTGCATGGCAGCGCCGATGGCGCAGGCAGCACCTGCGAACCACAGCAGGGCAAACAATGGGTCGACCGGCGAGAGCGACTTTTCGCCCCAGAACGTGAAGCTGTCGGATAACGCAAGCCACGCGGCACCGAACGCGATGCACACGATCATCACGAGCTGCATCTGCAAACGTCGCGAATACAGCACGCGCACCAGACGGTCCGAGGCGCGAATCACTTTCACGATGGCCACATCGAAGGTGCGCCGGCCATCGAATCGATCGATGAGCGGCGCGGCGCCGTGACCGCGCCGGCGATTGAAAAACAGCGCGAGATACAGGCCGATACCGCCGGTCAGTGCCAGGAAACTCATCGCCAGCGGCGTAGTAAATCCGTGCCAGACGGCGAGACTGTACCTCGGTGTGTCGGCGCCCAGAATGGCATGCGCGGCTGTGAGCAGGACGGGTCCCACAGTCAGGCCCGGTCGGATGCCCACCAGCAGACACGCCGATACCAGCAGTGCGCTCGGCGCCAGCATCAGACGCGTGGGGTCATGCGGATGGCGCGGCAGTCCGCTCGGCGGTGGGCCGAAGAACACCTGATGAACGAACCGCACCGAATAGGCGACGCTGAACATGCCCGCGAGTGTTGCCAGCGCCGGCAACCCGATGCGCACGACAGCACTGTGACCTGCGAAGATGGTTTCTGCGAAGAACATCTCCTTGGACAGAAATCCATTCAGCAGGGGCACCCCGGCCATCGACGCGGCAGCAACCAGAGCCAGCGTGCCGGTGATCGGCATGAACCGCCACAACCCGCTCAGCACCTGAAGATCGCGCGTGCCGGTTTCGTGATCGACGATGCCGGCCGCCATGAACAGCGATGCCTTGAACGTGGCGTGATTCATCATGTGAAACACCGCCGCGACCAGCGCCAGCGAACTGTTCATGCCGAGCAGCAGCGTGATCAACCCCAGGTGACTGATGGTCGAATAGGCGAGTACGCCTTTCATGTCGCGCTGGAAAATTGCGGCAAACGCACCGACCAGCAACGAACACAGACCCGCCCCACCGATAATGGTGAACCACAGGTCGGTGCCCGCCAGCACCGGCCACAACCGTGCGAGCAGGAACACACCCGCCTTTACCATTGTCGCCGAATGCAGATAGGCCGAGACCGGCGTCGGCGCCGACATCGCATGCGGCAGCCAGAAATGAAACGGGAACTGTGCGCTCTTGGTCAGCGCCCCGAGCGCGACCAGCACGATGACCGCGGGATACCAGGGATGGATGCGAATCTCGTTCGCCGAGGCCAGCACCTGATCCAGATCGTAGCTGCCGACGATCTGACCGATCAGCAGGACACCCGCCAGCAGACACAGCCCGCCCGCTGCCGTGACCATCGAAGCCATGCGTGCACCGCGGCGTGCATCGGCACGGTGATACCAGTACGCAATCAGCATGAAGGAACTGAGACTGGTCAGTTCCCAGAACACGACGAGCTGGATGAGATTTCCCGACAGGACCATGCCGAGCATGGCGCCCATGAAAGCGAGCAGGAACGAGAAAAAGCGCGGCACCGGATCGGCCGGCGACATGTAGTAACGCGCATACAGCACGACCAGCGCGCCCATCCCGCTGACCAGCAGCGAGAACAGCCACGCATAGCCATCCATTCGCAGATAGAAATTGAGCCCGTACTGCGGCAGCCATGGCACGATCTCCCGTACCACACCGCCGTCGGCGACCTGGGGGTACAGACCGATTCCGGCGCCGACGCACGACACCGCCACGACGCCTGCCAGCCAGGCTTCGGCATTGCGCGCATTGGAAGGCAGAAAGGCAGCGCACAGACTGCCGAGGAACGGGAGTACGACGATCAGCGTCAGCAGCATGACCGACCGCTCCTGTTCATCCTGTCGTAGTGCCTCTTCCTCATCGTCACCTGCTGCAAACTCTCAAGGGGCACGCCAGCGCTGCAACCCGTGTTGCCTGCTGTTCGTGGAGCGGTAGTTGATGTCAGTTCCGCGCTAGAAAACCTCTGATCGGTCCCGGGACTGTTGCGACCGATCGCAACGCGCCTGCGCCTCGAGCGGCTACCGCGACACCGTATGCGCGATGCGCAACGACGTTGAAAAAGCCGGCGGATCGCGACAGCGATGCTAACGGCATTTCTCACGAGGCGCACGAATTTGTTTGTTTCACGTGCATGTATCGGGACCGCGGGTACACTCACTCAGCTCGTCCAGATTCGTTGGCCACAGTGGAGCATGTCCATGCGATTCATCACCGCACTGCTTGCGCTCACCCTCGTCGCCTGCAGCCACGGCGATCCTGCTTCCCCGAATCCGCCAACCGCCTCCGCTGCCTCGACCGATGCGCTGCCCGCCAACGGCGCCTTCGTCAATCGCGTCTGGGTCTCCGCCGCCCCCGGCCGTCCGCTGGGCACGATGCTGGTTTTCCTGTCCAACCGCACACTCATCATGGATTCCTGCTTCGAAACCTACAGGCTGTCCAGCTGGGGCGTCGCGGGCGATCACATCCGCTGGCTGGAAGACACCATCCCCATCGAAGCTGCCATCTCGATGCCGGGCAGCAGCGAACTCGTACTCAAGATTGCCGGCCGGGATGAGTCGCAGACCTACATCGCGGCGTCCGTGCCGTATGTGTGCCCGGACATGCCGAAGCAGGAAAGGTGACGAGGTGATGAGGTTGGCGGCG
>DASTRD010000091.1:0-6312 GCA_035761425.1 Povalibacter sp. | reverse complement strand
CCAGCTGCGTCTTGTAAGCATCCAGATTCGCAGCCTTCCTCGCTTTGCCCTGCAGCGTGTCCAGAAGCTTGGCTTCTTCGGCCCGCGCCGCGTCAAGGTCCGGCTTGTTCGGGCTCCAGGCCAGGAAATAGATCATCAGCGCTGCGGCCACCACGAAGATCAGGCCCATCGCACCAAAGCGGAAAGCCGGCGGCCAGCGGCCCACGTCGTTGGGATCGAGATTGCGAACGTCGTCGATGAAGTTGCTCACTGGCGCGCTCCTTTGCCCTTGCCGGTCTGCGCCACCTTCCGATCGTTGTCGTCGGGCGGGAGGCCCGGATTTTCCTGCGTCATGGTCAGCGTGAAGTCAGCGCCACCGTCGCCACTGCCCTTTGTTTCCAGGATCGACAGTGACGGTTCGGCCAGCCATTCCGATGCGTCGATATTGCGCATGTAGTTCGAGACGCGGGTACTCGACTGGGTCACGCCCTTCAGCTCGACCTTGCGGCCGGTCTGCTTGATGGAGGTGAGATAGATGCCGTCCGGCACCGTTCGCACCAATTGATCGAACAAGTGCACGACTTCGGCGCGGCTGCGCTCGAGCTGATCGATGACCTGCATGCGCGCCACCAGCCGCTGCTTTTCCTGTTCGAGATTCAGGATCTCTGCGATCTGTTTGTCGAGTTCGCTGATCTGATCTTTCAGATACTGGTTGCGCTCGTTCTGATGATTGATGGCCGCACCCATCTGCAGATTGACTGCAAAGGCAATCGCGCCCGCCAGCACCAGGGCGCCGACGGCACCCACAGCAAACTCCTGGCGCTTCTGTTTGCGCTCGGCTTCGCGCCAGGGAATCAGGTTAATTCTTGGCATATCAGTCGAAGCTCCGCAGCGCGAGGCCGCACGCGGTCAGCAGTGCGGTCGCGTCCTTTTTCACAGCCTGAGCCTTCGCTTTCTGGCTGACTTTCATTTGTCCCAGTGGATCGCCGCGCTGCGCTTCGATGCCTACCCGGCTCTGGATCATCTCGGCCGCACCCGCAATGTTGGCGCAGCCGCCGCAGATCAGGATCTGCTCGGGTTGCTCGCGACCGGCGCCCGAGGCCAGAAAGAACTGGAGCGAACGGCTGACCTGCTGACACATGTCGTCAATGAAGGGCCCGAGCACTTCGGTTTCGTAATTGCCGGGGAGGCCGCCTTCCTTCTTGGCACGACCGGCTTCTTCCATGCTGAGACCGTAGGTCCGCATCACTTCCTCGGTGAGCTGCTGGCCGCCGAATGCGAAGTCGCGCGTGTAAATGACCTTGAGATCCCGCAGGACGCTGAACGTGGTGCTGCTGGCACCGAAATCGACGACGGCGATGACGCGCCCGAGGCCGCCGTCCGGCATTTGATGAGTCAACAGCCGGCACGCGTTTTCGAGCGCAAACGCTTCGACATCGACGATGCGTGCCGTCAGGCCGGCTGCTGCGCAGGCGGCGACGCGCTGCTCGACGTTCTCGCTGCGGGTAGCCACCAGCAGTACGTCCAGCATGTCGGGATCTTTGTCGGAAGGGCCGATCACTTCGTAGTCGAAGCTGACTTCTTCCATCGGAAAGGGGATGTACTGGTCGGCTTGCAGCTCGACCTGTCCTTCCAGTTCGTTCTCGCTCAGGGTCCGCGGCATCTGGATCACCTTGGTGATCGCTGCGTCACCGCTGATGGCAACCGCTGCCTCCTTGGCACGGGCACCGGACCGCTTCACTGCGCGCTTGATGGCATCGCCCACGGCATTGGCGTCAACGATGGCTTTCTCGTTGATTGAATTGGGCGGCGTGGCCTCTGCGGCGTAGGACTCGACGCGGTACTGGCCGCCGCTCATGCTGATTTCAATCAGCTTGACGGACGACGTAGTGATGTCGAGTCCCAGCAGGGGTCGCGATTTGGCTGAAAAGAGCACGCTAGTTCCCTTTGTTCATCAGATACTTAGGGGAGACTCTGAGATCGGACACGAAACACGGGCCGCAAATATATACAGCCGTGAGTTAAGTTGAATGTGAGGAGTCTCACGAAATACCATCGCGGCGATTTCAGACCGGCGGCGCCCCCATGCTGCAAGCAAGCCCTTGAATGAGCTGTTTCTTCTGGTGGAACGAACGCACGGCGTCGCCAATCAAGGACTTGTATGTGCGGACTGATGGCTTTTCGTCCGGCACGTTCCTGGTCGAACTGATACGCACCGCTATGCTGCTGATGTTCGTATCATCCGTCCGGCGACCCCGCTGCCCTGAGTTCGGCTCCCCACCCATGAAGGGAAACTCGTAGACCGGAAGTTTTGCGTCCTCACCTTTCGATGAGTTTGCCCACTTGATTCGCGGGTACTATTGCATACCCGTATTTTTTAAAGCAAGGACTTAGGTTCATTTGTTGTGACACGACCTTACCTTTCGGCGCCCGTGCGCTATCTTCTTGCCGCCATCGTCGTCCTCGGCGGCGGACTGGTCCTGGGTCTCTGCGGGGCCTATCAGTATCTTGAGCCGGCGCTGCCCGACGTGGCCGTTATCCGGGACATTCGTCTGCAGGTTCCATTGCGCGTGTATTCGCGCGACGGCAAGTTGATTGCGCAGTTCGGCGAGCAGCGGCGGATTCCACTCGCGTATGAGGCCATTCCGCAGCCTCTGATCCATGCGTTGCTGGCGGCCGAAGACGATCACTTCTTTCAGCACAGCGGCGTCGACTATCCGGGTCTGGCGCGCGCCACCTTGCGTCACCTGCTGACGGGCGAAAAGAGCGAGGGCGGCAGCACCATCACCATGCAGCTTACGCGCGGAATCTTTCTCAGTCCCGAGAAGAGCTATCGCCGCAAGCTCCAGGAAATCTTTCTCACGCTGCGTATCGAGCAGCAGTTCAGCAAGAAGGAAATCCTGACGCTCTACATGAACAAGATGTTTCTCGGTCAGCGTGCGTATGGTGTCGGTGCAGCGGCTGAGGTGTATTTCGGCAAGACCGTGGATCAGCTGACGTTGCCTGAAATTGCGCTGATCGCCGGTACATTTCGTCTGCCCTCCCGCGACAATCCGGTAGCGAATCCGGAGTTCGCCAAACACCGGCGCAGTTATGTGCTGCGGCGGATGCGCGAGAAGAACTACATCACGGCGCAGGAACAGCAGGCCGCAGATGCGGCGCCTGTGGAATCCCGGCTGCATGGTCCCGCGGTCGAAGTAGAAGCGCCGTACATCGCGGAGATGGTGCGTGCCGATCTGTACAACCGCGTGGGCAGCGATGCTTACACCGCGGGCTACGAAGTGGTGACAACCGTGGACAGTCGTCTGCAGGCTGCTGCCGTCAGATCACTGCGTTCGGCGCTCGTGGAATACGATCAGCGCCATGGCTATCGCGGTCCGGCCGGACGCGTCACGGTGTCGGCGCAGTCGAATGAAACCGAATGGTCGAAGGTCCTGGAGGACTATCCGTTCCGCGGCGGACTCGAACCTGCACTGATTCGTTCCGTGGATGATCGCAGCGCCGTCGCCTGGTCGCGCGCGCATGGCCGTATCAATCTGCCCTGGTCTGGTTTGAGCTGGGCACGCACACCCCTTGCGGATGGCAGCGTGGGTCCGGCCCTGCAACGGGCCGCAGATGCCGTGTCCGTGGGCGACATAGTCTATGTGGTGCAGGAACGCGGCGGCGACTGGCGGCTTGCGCAGGTGCCCCAGGCACAGGCCGCATTCGTCGCGATGGATCCGCAGGACGGCGCCGTGACCGCACTCGTCGGCGGTTTCGATTATTTCGCGAGCAACTTCAACCGCGCAGTGCAGGCTCGACGCCAACCCGGTTCGGCGTTCAAGCCGTTCCTGTATTCGGCAGCACTGGAACAGGGTTTTACACCCGCCAGTGTCATCAATGACGCACCGCTGGTGATCGCGGATCCTTCGCTGGAGTCTGTCTGGCGTCCGCAGAACAACTCGCGCGAGTTTCGCGGGCCGATGCGGATGCGCGAGGCGCTGGTGCGTTCGCGCAATCTGGTGTCGATCCGCATCATGCACGCACTGGGTCCTGCGTATGCGACGAAATACATCTCGCGCTTCGGCTTTCCCGAGGACTCTCTGCCGCACAATCTGACGCTTGCACTCGGCACCGCACAGGTATCGCCGCTCGAAATGGCCAGCGCGTATTCCATCTTTGCCAACGGCGGGTACAAGGTGGATTCCTACTACATCGACCGCATCATTGCTCCTGATGGGAGCATTGCATTCGAAGCGCAGCCGAAGCTTGCATGTCGCGAATGCGTCGAACAGCAGGCGAAAGCGGTTACCGATCCGAATGCACTGGTAACCGCCGATCCCGCCAGCAACGAACCGCCGCCGACTGTCGACCAGCGCTACTGGGGTGGTCTGGGTTACGTGCCGGAGAAGATGGTTGCGCCCGCCGCGATCTCGCCGCAGAACGACTATCTGATGACGGACATGATGGCCGACGTGATCCGCCGCGGCACCGGTGTGCGTGCCATGCAGCTCAGGCGCAACGATCTCTCGGGCAAGACCGGCACCACCAACGATCGTCGCGATGCGTGGTTCTGCGGTTTCAATTCGACGCTGGTCGGAACCGCGTGGGTCGGCTTCGACCAGGAACGCTCGCTCGGTCCGGGCGAAGAAGGCAGTCGCACGGCGCTGCCGATGTGGATCTATTTCATGAACGATGCGTTGCACGGTGTGCCGGAGCAGCGGCGCATACCACCTCCCGGACTCGTCACGATGCGCGTTTCAGCGGATACGGGACTGGCAGCACGCCCCGGCGATCCGGATGCGATTTTCGAAACGTTCATGGCAGGACATCTGCCTGCGGAAAGCGGTAACGAAGGTGCCGCTGGCACAGCGAGCGGAACGTCATCAGGCGAACAGACCAGTGACGAGCCGATCTTCTGACAGTACCCTCGCAGCACAACAAGATTTCCTGTGGCTGCACCTGCGGGAGGCAACATGACCAAGCGAACGAATCCGCGTGCCGAGCAATTGCGGCAGGCGCTGGCCCAGGAGGCCGCTCGCATCATGTCGGAGCAGGGTATCGACGACTACCGGCTGGCAAAACGCAAAGCGGCCGAACGCCTGGGTGCCACGGATATCGCAGTGCTGCCGAAGAACACCGAGATCGAAGCTGCGCTTGAGGCTCATCAGCGCCTGTTCGAATCCGAGCGGCATTCTTCAGCGTTGGAATCGGCACGTCGCACGGCATTGCAGGCCATGCGGTTGCTGCGTGGCTTTCAACCGCGACTCGTTGGCCCGGTACTGAGCGGCACCGCCTCAGCTCATTCCGAAATCAATCTGCATCTGTTTGCCGATGGTCCCGAGAGCGTCGCGCTGCATCTGGTCGACAATGGGATTCCGCACGAAATCGGCGAACGCAGGTTGCGTTACGAACCCGATCGTCTGGTGGCCTATCCGGTCGTGAAGTTCGTGGCTGGCAATCGCAGGATCGATGCCGTCGTATTTCCGCTGGACGGCATCCGCCAGTCTCCCGCGAGTCCTGTCGATGGCAGGCCAATGCGGCGCGCCGACAGTCAGGAAATCGAAACCCTGCTCGCCACGCGCACGGAATATCCGCACGCCAACTGGATGAGCCAGGAGCGCTCAGGCTGAATCAGGTGCGCTTCAATCGCGCTTGCTGACCTCGACGTAATCGCGCTGGGGCGAGCCCGTGTAGAGCTGTCGCGGCCGGCCAATCTTCATCGTCGGATCCGAGATCATCTCCTGCCAGTGCGCCACCCAGCCGACGGTGCGCGCGATCGCGAACATCACGGTGAACATCGACTGCGGAATGCCGATGGCGCTGTAGATGATGCCGGAATAGAAATCCACGTTCGGGTACAGCTTGCGCTCGACGAAATATTCGTCCTTGAGTGCGATCTCTTCGAGCTTGAGCGCGAGTTCAAACAGCGGGTTGTCCGACTTGCCGAGTTTCGCCAGCACCTTGTGACACATCGCCCGGATGATGGTCGCGCGCGGATCGAAGTTCTTGTAAACGCGATGACCGAAACCCATCAGGCGGAAATTGTCGTTCTTGTCCTTCGCCTTCGCGAGATACTTCGGCACGTTGTCGACAGTGCCGATCTGCTCGAGCATGGCGAGCACCGCTTCGTTCGCACCGCCGTGCGCAGGACCCCACAACGCCGAGATGCCCGATGAGATCGCCGCATACGGATTCGTTCCGGTGCTGCCGGCCAGACGCACCGTGGACGTGCTGGCGTTCTGCTCGTGATCCGCATGCAGGATGAACAGCAGATCGAGTGCCTGCGCCTGCACAGGATCGACGTGATACTGCTCACAGGGCACCGCGAAAAACATGTGCAACAGGTTCGAG
>DASTRD010000090.1:0-6136 GCA_035761425.1 Povalibacter sp. | reverse complement strand
ACCGGGGCCCTGAATCGCGCCTGGCTGGATCGATTGCTCGACCGCGAATTCACACAGGCCGTCGTGTTCGGCCGGGACCTCAGCGTCGCGCAGGTCGATATCGACCACTTCAAGTCGGTGAATGAGAAATACGGCACCCAGGTGGGCGATCGGGTCCTGAAGCATTGCGTCGACAAGCTCCAGGCCTGTGTCCGCGGCAGCGATCTCGTCGCACGCTTCAGTGGCGAGGAATTCATGGTCGTTCTGCCTGGTGCCGATCGGGACATCGCCCGGCAGGTCGCGCAGCGCATGTTGAGTTCGTTTGCGGACACCAATCTGGACCCCGAGGGCCCTGAGCCGGTCAAACTCACGATCTCCATCGGGCTGGCCACTTACAACACCCGGCAACGATTCCCCAGCACTCTGGCGCTGCTCGAGGCCGCCGATCACGCCCTCTATGCCGCCAAACTCTGCGGCCGCAATCGGTTCGAGGCCTTCGAGGAGCTGTCCTCTACTGCTCGTCAGGCAGCCGGCACTCGCTGATTCAGCGCCAGGTCGACCAGCTCGACGTCTTCAGCCGCGACCTTCTCTCCGAGAAACTGACTGCCGACGCGGGCAAAACGCTCGGGTCCGTCAGTCGCCATCAGTGCAATCGGCCGGGCGGGTGGACTCACCGCTTGCAGACCTTTCGCCACCAGATCCTTTTCGAGAGCAGCGGCCGTAGTCGCCGCCGAGTCGACGATACTGATGCGACTGGCGATCGTCTGGCGCAGCGCGGTCATCAGCAACGGAAAATGCGTACAACCCAGCAGCAACGTATCGACGCGCGGATATTGGCTGAGCAGGTCATCGAGATACCGATGAATAACTGCTTCAACGATGGGACCTTCCGTCCACCCCTCCTCCGCCAGCGCCACGAACATTGAGCAAGCGCGCGTGACCACGACGGCGTCCGGACGCAGCGCCGCGATCGCCCGCTGATAGGCGCCACCTCTGACGGTTGCCTCCGTAGCCACGACGGCAATCTCTCCGGATCGGGAAGCACTACAACCCGCGGCCGCGCCTGGTTCGATCACACCGATCACGGGGACCGGCGCAAAGCGGGCACGCAGTTCTTCCACTGCCACCGAAGAGGCAGTATTGCAGGCAATCACCAGGTACTTGATGCCTTGGTCAATCAGGAACTGACTGGCCTGCAGCGAATACCTGAGCACCGAATCACGGCTCTTGGTCCCGTAAGGCAGACGCGCCGTATCTCCCAGATACAAAAAGCGCTCACCAGGCAATCGGGCGCGCAACGCTCGCAGCACGGTAAGACCGCCGACGCCTGAGTCGAACACACCGATGGGAAGCGAAGCAGCCCTGGTCGGCTGGCGAATGGCGTCGGAGGAAGTCATCGGGCCTGTTTCATCATTCAATTTGATTTCACAGCGTATGCGGATTGCCGCAGTCATCGCTTGCCGCCAACTGCCGGTGGAGGCACCTGCATGCGGTGACACCGTCGCGTCGGCGTAGTTCGGCGGTCAGTCCCGCCCACTGCATCCCGAAGAGAATCGCGTGCCGTAGCTGCTTGATCGTTATATTCGCACCGCGCAAAAGGAAACGCATGACCGATGCGAGGCAGAACTGCGGTGCCGCGATCGCAGCGCCGCACATCTGCGAGCGCGTGCGGATCCGACGTCTGTCATCGAACACGCCGGTGTGCTCCTTGCCGTCGGAAAGTTTGTCACAGTCGTCGTCAACCTTCGGGCAACCCGTCCAGCAGGTGGACATAAGACCCGCAAAAGCGTCTTCGCATGAGCACTGCGTCACGGCATAATGGCGCCGCCCCGCGGTTGTCCTCTGAAGTGCTTCGAGCATGCGCATGAATCGGTTCCGCTTGAACAACAACTACATTGAGAGTTCGGAGCGCTGACATGGAGCGACGTCTCCACACCCGTCATCGGGCACGCACTGCGGTCTACGTCTCCGTTCCTGGCCGCCCCGGCAAGCTCTGTCGCGCCCGCAACCTCAGCGCGAACGGCGTATTCATCGAAACGGAAAATCTCGGACTGAAGAAAGGCGCAACCGTCCATCTGGCCTTCGCCATCAATCTCGGCGTCGTGACCAAGATCCATCGCCGCACCGCGATCGTCGCGCACGTGTCGAAAGGCGGTACCGGTCTGATGATGGAGAGCCTGACCGGCACTCGTTGAAGCGCAGCCGTCCCGCGCCCCGCGGGTTCAGGCGGTCGCCAATTGTTGCTGCATCCTTCGTGCATCGCCTGCGACCGTTGTCGCAGCGCCGAACAACGATACGGCGCATGCGGCAAGCAACAACGGCATGATGTACATCGCGGAATGTAATCCGGCCGCCCGGAACATCGGCGCCATCTCCACGGCACCGGCTGCCAGCATCTGTTGATGTGCGAAGTGATCGCTCAGCGCACCAAGAGCCAGCGTACCGAACGCAGCGCCGAGCACGTACATCGCCAGGAAATAGACAGCCACCGCCGTGCCGCGCAAACGCGGTGGCACGACATCCTGGATGGCGCTGTACACGGTGGCGTAGTACACGAAATTCATGACGGTCGAGATCGCTATGAACGCACCGTAGGTCAGCGCTGAACCCTGCGGTTGTTGAAGCGCAAAGAATACGCTTGGTGCGGCAAGCGACATACTCACTGCCGGCAGCAAGAGACGGCCATTGGGCCGCTTCACATGCAGGCGATCACCGAGCCAGCCGCCGATCAGCAGCCCGGCAATGCCTACCAGACCCAGCGACCACGATGAAATCGTACTGGCTTCACCAAGCGTCAGGCCGTGAAACCGCTGCAGGAACGGCGACTGGAACGCATTCACCGCGTATGTATTGAAATTGAGCAGCAATCCGGACAGCACGATCCACCACAACGTCGGGATACGCAGCAGCGATCGGAATGGCTGCTTGATCGGCTGCGCAGTTGCCTTGTCTGTGACGCCGCGCGCAGGCTCTTTCACTTGCAGCATCAGCACAGCAAGGATGAGTCCTGGAACACAGGCCACATACAGCGCAGCGCGCCAGCCCCAGCGCGCGCCGATTTTGCCGCCTACCAGATAGGCGAGAAACAACCCCAGCGGTAGTCCGAGCATGAACACTGCCATCGCCCAGGCACGACGTTGCGGCGGGTAAAGGTCGCCGATGAGGGATTGACCGGCAGGTGCACAACTCGCTTCGCCGATACCGACGCCAACCCGCATGGCGAGAAACGACCAGAATCCCTGAGCCGCGCCGGACGCAGCAGTGAAGAAACTCCAGATCGTCACTCCGATCGCGATCAGTCTAGTACGCACCCAGGTATCCGTCAGGCGTCCGAGCGGCAGACCGACGATGGCATAGATCACGACGAACACAGTGTTGATGCCGCCCAGTGCAGTATCGTTCAGACCGAACTCGATCCGGATCGGCTCCGCAAGCGCACCCACGATGGTGCGATCGAAGAAGTTCATCAGATTCACACCGAAAAGAACGGTGAGCGCGAACCGCGCATTGCGTTGCTGATCAGTCACCGCAGATATCCCTCGTGACCGGCGAGAAATGAATTCAATTCGATGTGGCGGCGCACGCTAGCATGCCGTCATATTGCCCGCCACTCGCACACGTTGTCAGTTCTGCGCCGCAGACATGAGTGACTGCGAGTGCGATCATTCGATCTGATTTCGCCATGACGCTCGACGGCACGATGAACCAACGCATGAATCCCGCAGGGACGCCGGGGTCCGATCTCCAGGCTGAGCTGAAGCGCTGCTTCGGTTTCGATTCATTCCGCCCCGGACAGGAAGCGATCATCGGCGACGTTCTCGCTGGACGTGATGTACTCGCCATCATGCCGACCGGCGGCGGGAAATCGCTGTGCTTCCAGCTGCCGGCGCTCATGCGCGGCGGCGTGACACTCGTCATCTCACCGCTGATCGCACTGATGCAGGATCAGGTACGGCAGCTCGTGGACAACGGCATCGCCGCCACATACATCAATTCGAGCCTGCCGACACACGAGATTGCATCACGCACTTCGTCGCTGCTGCACGGAGAGTATCGGCTGCTCTACCTGGCGCCGGAGCGTGTGCTGCATCCGGATTTTCTCGCCGGCGTGCTGCCGCGCATTGTCGACTCGAACTCACTGAATGCCATCGTCGTCGACGAAGCTCATTGTGTATCCGAGTGGGGTCACGACTTCCGCCCTGAGTATCGCCAGCTGGCACAACTGCGGCAGCGATGCCCCCTCGTTCCGGTTCTCGCCTTCACTGCCACGGCGACGGCGCGCGTTCGCGAAGACATTGTCATCCAACTCGCGCTGCACCAGCCGGCGGTTCACGTGGCCAGCTTCAATCGACCGAACCTCTACTACGCGGTACTGCCGAAGAGCCGTCACACTTACGACGAACTGCTCGCGCGAATTCGCGCGGCTGCTGCATCCGGCATCATCTACTGCCTTTCGCGCAAGCGGGTCGATGAGCTCAGCCAGAAGCTTCGCGATGACGGCGTTCGGGCACTGGCATACCACGCGGGGCTCGATGGCAGCGAACGCCAGCACAATCAGGAAGCCTTCATCCGCGACGACGCGCAGGTCATTGTCGCGACGATTGCCTTCGGCATGGGCATCAACAAGCCCGACGTGCGCTGGGTCGTGCACTACGACCTCCCACGTACCCTCGAAAGCTACTATCAGGAATCAGGGCGCGCCGGTCGCGATGGCGACCCTGCGGAATGCCTGCTCTATTTCAGCGCCGCTGACATCCGCACTGCCGAGTTCCTGATCCAGCAAAAGATCGACCCGGTCAGCGGCGAACCGCTCGAGGAGGAACAACGCATCGCGCGCCAGCAGCTGCGTCAGGTGCTCAGCTACGCCGAAGCCACGGGGTGTCGACGCGCCATTCAGTTGCGCTATTTCGGCGAGGAGTTCCCTCCGCCGTGCAATGCCTGCGACAACTGTCGCCAACCCCGCGAGCAGAAAGACTGGACGGTTCAGGCTCAACAGTACCTGTCCTGTGTCGCGCGTCTGGCGCAACGACGCGAGCGTTACGGAGCCGCGTATCTGATCGAGATACTGCGCGGCGGTCAGTCACAACGTCTCATCGACCGCGGCCATCAATCGCTCAGTGTCTTCGGAATCGGCAAGGCGCACAGCGTGGACGAATGGCGACATCTGGCGCGCACGCTCGTGCATCAAGGGCTGGTCGACGAAACGCAGGACGGGTATCCGGTGGTCGTTCTGAATGCACAAAGCTGGGAAATCCTGCGAGGCGCGCGACAGGTCCTGCTCGTGGAGTCCATTCGTCCCGCACGCAAACCAAAGCGCGCAACGACTTCGGCAATGGATGAGCACGATACATCGCTCTTCGACGCTCTACGCAAAGTGCGCAAGAGACTGGCAGACGAACAGGGCCTGCCGCCCTACGTGATCTTCCATGACGCCACCCTGCGCGACATCGCGACACGCAAGCCGTGCACACTCGATGAATTTGCCGCCATACCCGGCGTCGGCCAGCGCAAGCTCGAGAAGTATGGGGAAACGTTTCTGGAGGTGGTGCGGGAGTCGGGGATGCAACAGTAGTTTCTGGCACTGGGCCAAGAGTATTCGCGCTCGCGCCATCCCCGCGTAGATATGGCGCGCTGCGAACCGAAGCGCGTCATCCGTGGCGACACTCGCTGTGTTGTCAATCGATCGTCAGCTCGTCAAGTACATGCAGTATCTCCCGCGATTCGGGAGCACTGGCATCGTTTGTCAGCAAGGTGAAGTTGATCAGGTATCCCGCACGAAGCATCACGCCCTCAATAAGCTGACGATAGTCATCGACTGCACCGACTCGATGGTTGCGATCAGTAGCCACGAAGTAGAAGCCGGACGCCGATTCGAACGGCGTCAACTCAATGGAGCTTTCCACTGCCGTGGGCAGTGTCGCGTCGCGCAAGCGCTCGGCCAGAATCCGAATGGAGCCAATGTTTACGGGCCTGGCTGCTTCTCGCGTATTCACGGCCGTAATGTCCAGCAGCTGCAGAGTCGTACCCTTGTTCTGCTGACGAGCCTGAAGACGTAATGCAGAACCCTGAGTTACCGGCGCGCGGATTTCCCAGTGTTCCGGCCACGCGATGTGGAGACGGCTTTCCGCCATGGCCCATTGACTGAGACAACATCCCA
>DASTRD010000089.1:0-2987 GCA_035761425.1 Povalibacter sp. | reverse complement strand
ACCGCCCCCGGTCGTGACGACTACGATGTCCTTGTCCGGCGTGATGCTGATGCGCTGGCCGCCGCGGCCTGTGGCTTCGAACAGTCCCGGCAGTGCGTGCGGCATCCACCATCCGAAACCGTAATCGTTGCTGTCGGTGGCGCGGAAATGATGCGCGACGGATTGCTCGATCCAGGCTGCGGGAACGACCTGCCGGTCCTGCCAGCGCCCGTTGTGCAGCATCAGCAGACCGATCTTCGCCATATCGCGCGGTCGAAGCTGCAGATCGCCCCAGCCGTGCGTGATGCCGCGTGGATCTGCTGGCCAGTACACATTCGTGATGCCGAGCGGCTCGAACAGTTGTTTGCGTGCGAACTCGAGGGCCGACGTGCCGGTACTGGCGGAAATGGCCGCGGACAACAGATGAAAGTTCGGGCTGCAATAGCCGAAGCGGTCGCCGGGTGCGGCGACCGTAGGCAACTGCAGCGCATAGGCAACCCAGTCCGTGGTCGCGCGCATGTCGCGCAGTTCAGGCTCACCGTTCTTGAAGCCGCAGTCCAGCCCGGAACGCATGGTGAGCAGATCACGCAGACGAATGCGTTCAGTGGTAACCACCGCGCCAGCCGCCTGCTGCGGCGTAAGTGCGCTGATGAGCGGTTGATCCGGCCCCTGAAGATCGCCATGCGCAATGGCCAGACCGACCAGCAGCGAAACGATGCTCTTGGTTACCGACGCCACATCGTGCCGCGTATCCGGCACGAACGGATGGAAATACGCGTCGAGAACGATGACCCCATGCCTGACGACGGTGACGCTGTGCACATTGATGTTGTTGGCCAGCGCGAACTGCAGGCCATCGGCCAGATCCGCAGAACTCAGCCCCTGAGCTTCAGGTGATGACACGGACCAATCGGGGGCGGGCCACGCCGTGGACGCTTCGACGCCGCGGCCCTGCGCCCCACTGGTGATGCCGAAAACGAGCAGCGCTATTCCGATCAATACCCGCGATGACTTCGCATCCTGCATTGTCTGTTCCATCCCTTTTCTCCCTGAACGTGTCGCGAGGTGCCTCCGCGCAGGATATGTCATACCTCAAACCACCGGACAGAAAACAGAGCCGGCGACAGATGCGGAAATTTCACTGGGCCGTGACAGTTGTATCGTCGGAGTGAGCGAACGTCACGGTTTGCGGCAACTCGATCCCCGGATACCAGCCGCTGGCATCGAGGATGGCTTGTGGATCCGTCATCGTGAGGATCTGTCGCAACGCCTGCGTTTTGTCCGCGGCATGCACGTACAGCGCCTTGTTGATTCTGTAGCCCACCCAGTAGGCGAGATCGCCGGGACGCTCGGCCGTACCGCGTCCATTCCAGACCCAGCGCTCCAGATCGGTTGTCTGCTTCTCCTGCACAAACTCCGTTTCGATCTGCCGCTCGCGTCCACGCGTCCAGTCCTTGAGTTGTGGATTGGCAATATTTCCCGACGTGAGCTCGGCCACCAGTTCAGCGCCGCCTTCCACGATCGCGGCGAGCAACAACGTCGGGTGGTCGGGTTCGGTCTGGGCCACCGGCTGTTGTACATGCCCGTACTCGTGGGCAATCAGCTGCACCATAAGGTTCACTTCATCGCCGCGCGGCACCACCGCGCAGATCGCTTCGAGCCCCACGATCACACCAGTGGGACCTGTCGTGCCGCCGCTGGTACCGCGGCCGATACTGACCGTCACCGGTGGCGTCAAAGCTTCTGGATACTGGGCACGCAGCGATTGCAGCGATTGATGGACACGTTCACTGACCTGCGGCAGCACCGCGGCACAACGACGCGCATCGCGAAAGATTTCCGGCCGCTTGTCGATGGCGCTCTTCAGAGAATCCGCAGTAATGCCCCTGATCTTTGCCAGATCGTGCAGCCCGGGTGAACCCGGATCGAGATATTGCTGCTGCAGCATTGCGGCACTTGGCGCACCGTCGCTCGCATCGAAGACGGTGTAGAAGCGCGCAACGTCCGCGGTGTCGAACGAAGGCGCTTCCTGCGTTGCTGCCGCACTCGCCGCGCCGCTGGCCAGAGCCACGGCAGCCAGCAGCAGGCATCCAGGCCGGGGTCCGCGGAGCTCTCTCTGCAAGGCAGCTATGCCTGCGAGTTGGCGCTGAACCTGTGCCACACAGTCACTCGTCGCTGCACACCGCGATCGTACGTTGCGCATCTCTGATGTCTCCTTGCCGCTCGAATCGTGTTACGCGTACGGCGACCCGTCCTTGTGCACGAACCTGCCATCCGCGTTGGCGCTCATCATGTCGACGTCCGAGCACACTGTCACATCGTCCGGCTTGCGCGAGCCGACTTCGAGATACACTGCGTCGACAGAGGATTCGTTGATCAGGTGATGACCGTTGCCGGTGCCATGCGGAAACGCCGCGCAGTCGCCGGCTTTGAGAATGACGGCGCCCTCGTCTTCCACCAGTTTCAGCTCGCCCTCAATCACGTAGACGAATTCGTCTTCGTGCGAATGCCAGTGACGCTGGCTGGACCAGCCGCCCGGCGGCAGCACCATCAGATTGACGCCGAAGTCGCGCAACCCACCCGCATCCCCAAGCCGGCGACGCAGGCGGCTCGAGCATTCCTTGTCGAATGGCGCGGGATAGCCCGAACCGTGGATGACGCGAACCG
The DNA here is from genome assembly GCA_035761425.1 of Povalibacter sp. Taxonomy (GTDB): domain Bacteria; phylum Pseudomonadota; class Gammaproteobacteria; order Steroidobacterales; family Steroidobacteraceae; genus Steroidobacter. The sequence goes on along the minus strand of DASTRD010000089.1, from coordinate 341 downwards.
CATCGAGATCGATTCCTGGCATGGCTTCACTCCTGGACGAAGCCATGACCATCTCAAAGACAGCGGCAAGTATCCAGTGAAGTTGCCGGGCCGCCGCTTCGCGATGCCTGTACGGACTACGGCGACGCGTCGCCTCGGGTGCGAAGACGGCTCGCCGCGAGCGCGCACCAGATCAGCAGCACCAATGCCAGACACAGCAAGGCCCATGCAAATGCATCGCCGATGCGCGAGTACAGCGTGGTCATCGAGGTGAGGTCGACTTCGGCCGTCAATGTCACAGGCGCTGTCTTCGAGGTCACTGCCTCAGCAACAATCCGTCCATAAGCATCGGAGACGGTCAG
>DASTRD010000088.1:0-7364 GCA_035761425.1 Povalibacter sp. | reverse complement strand
CGACTTGGCGTCGCCGATGTTCACCAGCCGCGTGATCAGCTTGAGCGCATCCTGGAATTTCTCGCCGCCCTTGCGGCCGCTCTTGACGCCGAAGGTCAGAATGCCCGAGGCCTTGCCCGAGAGATATTTCTTCACGAGCGCATGATCGGGATGCGACTCCAGGCCCGCGTAGTTCACCCAGCTCACCTTGGCGTGACCGCTCAGGTATTGCGCCACCTTGAGTGAGTTCTCGCTGATGCGATCCATGCGCAGCGGCAGCGTCTCGATACCCTGCAGGATCAGGAACGCATTGAACGGCGACAGCGCCGCACCGGTGTTGCGCAGTGGGACCACGCGCGCCCGGCCGATGTAGGCGGCAGCACCGAGGGCTTCGGTGTACACGACACCGTGATAGCTCACGTCGGGTTCATTGAGCCGGCGGAAACGTTCCTTGTGCTGAGCCCACGGGAATTTTCCGGAGTCGACGATGGCGCCGCCCATGCTCGTGCCGTGGCCGCCGAGATACTTCGTCAGCGCGTGCACCACGATGTCGGCACCGTGATCGAAGGGCCGGCACAGGTAGGGCGTCGGCACGGTGTTGTCGACGATCAATGGAATGCCGTGCGCGTGCGCGATCTGTGCCAGCTTCTCGAAGTCGGTGACGTTGCCCAGCGGATTGCCGACAGATTCGCAGAAGATGGCCTTGGTCTTCGCATCGATCAGCGGTTCGAAGGCGTTGGGTTCGCGATAGTCGGCGAAACGCACCTGAATGCCGTACTGCGGCAGCGTATGGGCGAACAGGTTGTACGTGCCGCCGTAGATGGTGCTGGCGGAAACGATGTTGTCGCCCGCTTCGCAGATCGTGAGGATCGAGTACGTGACAGCAGCCTGTCCGGCCGACAGAGCCAGCGCGCCGATGCCGCCTTCCAGCGCCGCCACTCGCTGCTCCAGAACGGCATTGGTCGGATTCATGATGCGCGTGTAGATGTTCCCCTCGACCTTCAGGTCGAACAGGTCCGCGCCGTGCTGCGTATCGTCGAAGGCGTACGCAACCGTCTGGTAAATCGGCACGGCGACCGCGCGGGTCGTGGGATCGGGGGAATAGCCGCCATGGACGGCAATGGTTTCAGGCTTCCAGTTCGGCTTGGACATCATGACTCCACATTGAATATTCGGACGGATCGGTGAAGGCCTTGGGAAGTTAGTCACCTGTCACGGGAAAGTCCAACGGGGAGCGAACCGCAGGGCGCGGTCCGGCAAGGCGCGTTACGCGTGCCGGGAATGCAAAAAAGAAAGGCACCGGCACATCGCTGCAAACGATGCCCGGTGCCTCAAGTACCACACAAGGGGAAGAAACGCGCTCGAGCGGGCAAACAGCTCATGGCGCGATTAATAATTTTGCGAAGGGGGTCCGAGAGGTTCACGCCGGGTCCGTCAGCCCGACGTCTCCGAGCGGCGCGGTCGCCGGGCGCTGAGCTGGCGGATGATGCGCCCGGCCACCCGGCCCAGGCCCGCCTGCATCGCCGGGCCCGGCTGGTTGTTGGCCGGCAGAGAGAGCTGCAGCCACGCGTGGCCGTTATGGGTAGTCTCCTGGTAACACCTCAGGACAGGTTCCAGGTTGTCGAGATCGCCCGGCTTGCGCACCCGGACGTGCAGGGTTTCGCCGTCGAGCGCCACCGAAGCGTAGGGTGTTTCGTCGACGAAGAACGTGGTCGTCGCCCCTTCTTCCTTTCTGGGGATGTCAGCGAGCGGCGCCAGCGTCAGTTGCGCATTCATGAGCGCGCTCCTGACAGTCGTCGGTGGCAACTTTCCCCTCGGCCTTCTGGCTCCCACTGTTCCCCTCCTGATCTGTACCGGCGGAACAGGAACGGAATCGAGGTGCCAGATGGCTCACGAAGCTTTCAGGGTGTCGATTTTTTCATGTCGCGGAGCAGCGGCCGCGCAACTGACGGGCACGGGCAAGTCGGGGATCCTGCGGCACCACATTGGGTTCGCGCAGGGCGATGGCTGCATCCAGCGAAGCGCAGGCCTGCGCGGATTTTCCGGCCATGGACTGAGCCTCTGCGAGGCGGCGCTGAGCTGTCTCCTCGATGGCCCACAAGGTCCCACGGTCATCACGCTGGCGCAGGCTCGCGATGGTAGCCATGGCGCCGGCTTCGGCTGCGGCACTTCTGCCCTGCGCCAGATCGATGCTGACCTGCGCCAGCTTCACACCCATGAGCAATGGGTAAGCGACGTCCGATTCATTGCCGTCGAGAATTGCCGCAGCCTCGCGCAACGCGGCCTGTGCTTCCTGCGATCGGTGCAGCGCAGCCAGCGCTTCGGCGCGCGTCGTATTCACCTGAGCAGTCGGCAGACCGCGCCCGGCGTCCGTCGTTGCGACCAGTTCATGTGCCAGTTCGATGTCTGCGAGCGCCTCGGCGGGACGGTCCTGATCCAGTCGCAGCCACGCGCGTGTCTGCGACATGAGCACGCGCTGGTGCGGCATGCGTCCGTCCTTCACCCATTCCAGTCCCTCACCGAGTACGGCCTCGGCGCGCTCGAAATCGCCGCTGCTGAACAGCGCACGCCCGAGTCCGAGCTTTGCTGTGCGCACGGTGCCGTCTTCTTTGCCAAAGACCGCCTGCAACGTCCCCAGCACCTGCTCGAACGTCACGGCCGCTTCCCGGTAGCGACCCTGCTGCAACTGCAAGCGCGCGAGATCCATGCACACCAGTGCGACGCGGGTGCTGTCCGTGCCCGAGGTGAAGCTGAGAATCGAGAGCGCCTTGTTGAGATGCGCCTCGCCTTCCGACAGGCGCCGCATGCGCGTCAACGCTGCCGCCATCAGTTGATGGGCAACGGCGACGTCAGCATCCCTGGGCCCGCGCAGCTGCTCGGCGATCGCCCGGCAGCGGTCGAAGGATTGCAGTGTCTCCTCGAAGCGGCCCTCATCGATCTGCGCCTTGCCCAGTCCGCACCAGGCATTCGCCAGTTCAATCGACGGTGGCAGCCGCTCGAGAATGCGGACCTCCGTGCTGAAATGCTGCAAGGCCTCGTCCGCATCCGCGGTCACCGTCGTGTAGTACGCGGCATAACCAAGAACGTGTTCGACCCGCGCACGATCCGCTGTGTCGTGCTCACCGGCGGCTTCGAGCAGCGCCTGCGCGCGCAGCGCGAGCGCACGCGCTTCATCGAGTTTGTCCAGATCGAGGATGGCGCCCGCCAGATCGAGCAGCGGGCCGACGATGCGGCGGTCGGCGGGACCGTATGCCTTCTCCACAGTGGCGAGCCGCTCCCGGTACAAGGTTTCAGCCCGATCGATCTTGTCGAGCATGACGTTCAGTCCGCCCAGAATGCCCATGAGTTCGGCGCGCAGTTCGGGCGATCTGTCGTCGGGCTTGAGAATTCTCTCGCTGGCGATGTCGAGCAATTCTTCCGCCGTGGTCTTGCGCGCGCGGGCACCGTCGGGGTGGTATTCGCTGTTTGCGTTGAAGATGTCGAGCAGGAAGGTCCTGACCTGCATGGCCTTGCGCGCTTCCAGCCTCGCAATGCGTGCCTGCCACGTCGCGTTCACCAGGGCGGCGGCAACCGCCAGCATCGCAATCGCCGATATGGCAACGCTGACCCGATTGCGCCGGATGAAGCGCCCGACCCGATACATGCGCGAAGGTCCACGCGCGTGCACGGGTTCGTGATCGAGAAAGCGCCGCACGTCTTCGGCCAGTGCCAGCACCGATGAGTAGCGCTGCTGCGCCTGCTTGCGCATCGCGCAACTGACTATATTGGCGAGATCGCCGCGCAGCGTTCGTTTCAGGCGCGGCAATGTCGAGTCGCGTGCTGCCACTGCCGCCTCACCGGCGAGCTGGATGGCACGCTCAAGCGCAGGCGGTTCGTCGTTGAGCACGGCCTGCTCGATGCGCGCCAGCGACGGTCCGGCGGCGGCGTACGGTCGCATGCCGCTCAGCAACACATACAGCAATGCACCCAGCGAATACACATCGGTGGCGGTCGTGATGGCGCCGCCGAGGATCTGCTCCGGCGCTGCATAATCAGGTGTCAGCGCCCGCCCGGTGAGGCGCGTCAGTTCAGTCTGATCGAGCGTGGGATTGTCCGCATCGACCAGTTTGCCGATGCCGAAGTCCAGCAGCTTCACCTGGCCGTCCTGCGTCACCAGGATGTTCGAGGGCTTGATGTCCCTGTGCACGATCAGATTGGCATGCGCGTGGGCGACCGCCCCGCACACTTCCAGGAACAGGCGCAGGCGCTGCTGCACATTCAGTCGGCGTGTGTCGCACCAGACGTCGATGGATTGTCCCTGCACATATTCGAGCACGAGATAAGCGCAGCTCTCGTGTGACCCGGCATCGAGAATGCGGGCAATGTGCGGATGAGTGAGTCGTCCCAGCAGGGTCGCTTCGCGGCGAAAGCGATCGCGCATCGCCCCGGTAGCCAGATGCCGATGCAGCATCTTCATCGCCACTTCGCCGTCGTAGTGGCCGTCATCGCGACGCGCAAGCCATACGGTCCCCGTGCCACCGGCGCCCAGTTCACGTTCGATGCGATACGCACCGACGCGCATGCCCGGCTCCAGCAGCGGCTCCGCGTCGATGCCCTCGGACAGCTCCAGGAATCCGACGGCACGGGCGCGCGAATCCGCATCCAGCAGCGCATTCAGTTGTCGATGTGCCGCCGCGTCGCGCTGCGCCAGCTCATCGAGATAGCGTCGGCGATCGTGCTCGGCGAGTGCGAGCACTTCGTCCAGATGCGCAAACGCCGTGCGCCAGACATCGATGCGTGCGATCGACATCACAGCACCGCGGCAGGTTCGCTCATCGAGTGCAGCAGGAAGGCGCGCGCCTTGGTCCAGTCGCGCTTCACCGTTGCCAGCGAGATCGCAAGTTGCTGCGCGATCTCCTCGAGTTCCATGCCGGCGAAGAAGCGCATCTCCACTACCCGGTGGGCACGCTCATCGATCTGTTGCAGAGCGTCCAGCGCATCCGCCAGCAGTTCGAGCTGCGGTTCGGTGAAGGCCTGGCCCGCGATGCCGCTGGTCAGCGTGATCGGCTGGTAGCCGCCGCCATGGCGCTCCGACTTTCGCGAACGGATGTAGTCGATGATGACGCTGCGCATGGCCTGCGACGCGTAGGCCAGAAACTCACCACGGCAATCGCCGGGCAATGCACCGCGCTGTTCGATACGCAGCCAGGATTCGCGCACCAGGCCGGGAGGATCCAGCAGCGTCAGCGGCGCCTGACGCGCCAGGTGCTGGCGCGCCAGCCGCTCGAGTTCAGTGTAGATATCGGTGAAGAAGCGTTCGCGCGCCGCGGCGTCCCCCCGTCGCGCCTGGTCGAGCAGCTGCGTGATCTCGCTCATGGTCGGTTTCGTTTTATGGTTATCCGGTCAGGGCGACCTTACCCCCTCCGCTGATGCAGGGCGAGCCCTGCGAACCCTATCGCGGAATGCCCTGCACCCTGCTGCAAGATTTTCCGACAGATCCTAAACGCCCGCTCCACGCCACCGGCGCACGACCCTCTGAAAGAACATCGTATTGGGTACCTGGAGCGTCGTCGGCAACTGCCCATCGTCGCCAGATTCTTCCTGCAACGTGGTGTAAATCAGGTTGATGTCGACGACGCGCCCCTTGAGACCCTTCTTCTCGCCATCCTCGAGCACTTCGATGCGCTCATACAGGCGGAACGGTCGCGTGGTGAAGATGAGCAGCGAGCAGAAGATATTGGACAGTACGCTCCAGACAGCGAAGAACGCCACGGCACCGACGGCCGCAAAGCCCGTGAACGCCGTCCACAGCACGGTCGCGGAGACACCGAGCTGCTGCAGCACCAGCAGCACAGCAGTGCCGTAGATGAGAAACCCGGAGACGCGGCGCACGGTGGCCAGCAGCTCCGCCGGCACGTTGCGGCGATCGAGCCGTCGTATCAGGCGCCGCGACAACTGCTGCAGCAGCCAGGCAATGGCGATGATGCCCAGTATCCGCAACACCGGCAGGATCGTGCCCAGTCCGTTGCTGGCCCACGCTGGGAGATAGTCGTTCATGGGCGCGATGATACTGCATGGATCCGTCCGTGCAGCCCGCCCCCTATGCCCGTGGGCACACGCCATTCATCGCGACTGAGAGATGCTTCCGGTTCGCCGCACGGCTGCGCGCCATACTGAGCGCACGTTCCGGATCGGACGCGCATATGCCCTTTGATGGTCGCGACAGCAACATCGATCTGCCGGCTTCGCCCTATACGCTGCTCGGCATCGATGCGGATGGTCTGGTCCACACGCATCAGGGCCCGATGACCGTCGCCGCCATCGAGTCCCTGCTGGTGGAGAAAATGAAGCTGTGGCTGACGGATCTCGCCCAGCATCGCCTCGAGCCGGCGACGGGTGAGACTTACGAGTCGATGATCGACGTTGCGTCGTTGCTGGCCGAAATCGATCTGCCCCGGGCACGTGCGCTGTGGAGGCAGCACATCTCTGCGGCGACGGGTATCGCGCGCCTGCTCGACGAAGCGAGCGAATCGCAGGAAATGCGATACCTGAAAAACCTCTCTGCGCAACGCGCGCTGGATGCCGACCGACTGGCGCTGCACATTCTGGAACAGGCGGAATTCATGAGCGAATGGGCGCTGGCGCGACGACAGCTGGTTGCGCCGGCCTCCTGAGGGACCGGGAAGCGAGCGCTTGCAGCGCCCGCCTCCCGACCGATCATCAGTAAGTCCTGTACGGCAGAAACTTGCCGCTCATGGTGATCCTGACCCGATCGCCTTTCGGATCCGGCTCGCGCTCGATCGCCATGTTGAAATCGATGGCGCTCATGATGCCGTCGCCGAATTCTTCGTGAATGAGTGCCTTGAAGGTCGTGCCATACACATTGATGAGTTCGTAGAAGCGATAGATCAGCGGATCGGTGGGAATCTCCGTGGGCAGCGATCCCTTGTAGGGAACCTGCTGCAGCTGGGCAACGCAACTCGCATCGAGATCCAGCGCCTTGCCGATGGCTTGCGCCTGTACCTGCGTAAGCGTCATCTGACCGAGCAGCGCGGCCGTCGACCATTCCTTGCTGTGGCCGACGATCCTGGCAAGGTCGCTCCACTTCAACCCCTTCGCTACCTTGGCGGCAATGATGTGTTCGGTTACTTCTTCGCGAGTCATGAGTGGCTCCTGTTGCCTGATGGCGGCGCCGGACGCGGCGCCGTCGCTGCATCGCAGATTTCGTGCCAGCCTCGGGACCGGCGATCTGGCGCATGACAACGGGCTCTGTGTGCTGCACGCACATGTCCGCAGCGAGGACGGCGGCTTGCAAAGGTGCAGATGATTCACCGCGTGCACCTCGATGGTTCACTGGCATGCCCATCCCACACTTGCGCTGCCGTGCTCCGCCACGTCAGTCTTGC
>DASTRD010000087.1:0-5017 GCA_035761425.1 Povalibacter sp. | reverse complement strand
GTGACACTGCGAGTCACGGACGATGACGGCGGCACCACCACCGACACGATCACCATTACGGTAGCCGCAGCCAATGCCGGCACCGCCCCGACCGCGAACGCCGGTCCGGATCGCAGTATCGCGGACTCCGATACGGCGCCGGGCGAGACGGTGACGCTCGATGGCAGCGCATCGAGCGACGCGGACGGTGCCATCGTGACCTACCAGTGGTTCCTCGGAAATGATCTGCTGGGGACCGGCGTCAGTCCCACCGTCGTGCTGCCGGACGGGGAGAGCTTCATCACGCTCGTGGTGACGGACGATGATGGCAACACGGCCTCGGATGGCGTGGTGATCACAGTGGCAGCCGCGCCGGCACCGCCGGTGCTTGCATTGCTCCCGGGCCTCACGCCAAATCAGCTGTCCGTCGCAGTGGCCATGGATTCGATGTGTCCTCGCCTGCGCGCACGCGGAGCAGCGCAGGCGCTGACTGCCGGCGAAGCCGATCTTCTGAATCGCTGCAACGGCATCATGTTCACCAGTTCCACCGAACAGCAGGTGTCCGCACTGGACGAGATCAGTCCGCAGGATCTCAACGCCACGAGAACGCAGACACTCACGCTCTCGCGGACCCAACTCGGGACCATCGCCTCGCGCCTGGATGCGCTGCGCAGCGGTGCGCGTGGCGTCAGTCTGGCGGGGTTGAATCTCAGCATCGATGGCCAGTTCGTTCCGCTGGCCGAAGTTGCGAGCAGCTTCGCCGAACTGCTCGGTGGCGGCGCGAGCGCCGATGACGCCAGCGACGGTCTCCTCGACAAGCGGCTCGGCCTCTGGCTGCGCGGCAACTACGCGACCGGCAGCAAGCAGGGCACCATCGCCGATCATGGCTATGAGTCGGATCAGTGGGGTATCACGGGCGGCGTCGATTTCCGGTTCACACCGCACTACGTCGTGGGTCTGGCATTCGGTTACGGCAATACCCGGGCGGGGTTCAGCGGCAACGACACGGGATACGTCGACAGTCGTGCGCTCAACGCGGCGCTGTACGCAACCATGTATTCGCCGGGCGGCTTCTATGCCGATGCCATCGTGAGCTATGTGAAGTCCGATCACGATTCGCTACGCCGCATCCAGTTCAGCGAAGGCGGTACGCCGATCGACGCGTCGGCTCGCGGCGGCACCTCCGGCGGTACGTTCGCGCTGGCCTTCACCATCGGCTATGACTTCGCACCGGGCGCCTTCACGATTGCACCGAGCGTCGGATACAACTATCTCAACACCGGCGTCGATGGCTTCCGCGAGTACGGTGCCGGTGGCCTGGATCTGAGATTCGATGATCAGCAGTTCGCATCGGCAACCGGCAGCGCCGGACTGAGAATCTCCTATGCATGGAAGACCGCGGTCGGCGTCGTGCAACCGCACGTACGTGGCGAGTACATCCGTGAATTCCTGCAGGACACCGAAACCTTCGGCGCCAGTTTCGCCAACGATCCCTTCGATGACACCCCGCGCATCATCGTCACCTCCGACGTGCGCGATCCTTCGTACTGGCGCCTGACTGCCGGTATGTCGGCGCAATTCACCCATGGCTTCTCCGGCTTCGTCGAATATCAGCGCCTGGAAAGTCTCAGCTACATGACGTATGCAGACGTCGTGCTGGGGCTGCGTCTCGAAACCAGTTTCCGCTGACGTCGGATCTTCACTGCCGATTGCGCTCGTCAGAGCACGGGTGTGCACGAATGGCGGCGCCCGTTATGATTCGGGCATCACAACGTCGTCCACGAACGATGCGAGCCAAGCGGGTGCGAATGCGATGACAAGGGAGCTTTGCCGCTGGCTGGCGGCAGCGATGCTGATGCTGCTGTGTCCCATGGCGATGGCGCAGATCTACACCTGCACTGCGCCGGACGGCAGCCGCATCTTTTCCGACAAGCGCTGCGGACCGGATGCCAAGGTCGTCAAAGGCATTGAGACCCAGCCGAAGAAACCCACGTCAGCTGCGAAGGCAACGGCGCCGACGTTCAGGTCGCCAGCGGAACTCGAATCCCTGCTGAAGATGTGCAACGCCGGCGACGACGCGGCCTGCATGAGCTGGTCCAAGGGCGGCGGTCCGGCGCAGCTCAAGGAGAAAGAGAAACAGCAGGAGAGCAGCTGCGAGGGCGGCTCCATTGAAGCGTGCGAGCGACGCTACTGTCGCGACGGTGCCACCGAGGACTGTCGGCAGCATGTGCTGGGGCTTGCGACGCTGTCAGGTGAGACCTGGTACCTGAGATATCAGCGCAAGGCCGCCAGCGATGCGCCAACCGTTTATTCGATCCGCTGCCTGCTGCCAGGCAGTCGCGAGCTGCGCGACACTGCCATCACCTGTGCTGCCGTCGCGGGACCGCAGCGCTGTCAGGCGGATGACAGCACGCAGGGTTTCCCGCGACTCAGCGATGCCGCCACTGCTTTCTGCGCAGTAGCCAGGTGAACCGGCATCGTTCCCTGACCGGCACCCATTTTTCCCGGTTTGATCAGCGACGGATCTTGTCGATCCAGTTGCCGAATGCATCGACGAACGTCCCGAGGAATTTCCGCGTCGACTCGTTGAGCTTGCCGCTGTCCTTGTCGAACAGTGCGGTCGCATTGCCGATGTAAACCTCTGGCTGCTGCAGCACCGGCATGTTGAGGAACACCAGCGACTGGCGCAGATGGTGGTTGGCGCCGAAGCCGGAGATGGGTCCGATGGACACGCTGACGACGCCTGCGGGTTTGCCGTCGAACACGCTTTTGCCGTACGGCCGCGAGCCGACGTCTATCGCGTTCTTCAGCACTGCCGGAACCGAACGGTTGTACTCAGGCGTCACGAACAGCACTGCATCTGAGGCGCGGATACGCTCGCGGAACGCCGTCCACTGCGGCGGCGGCGAAGCGGTTTCGAGGTCTTCGTTGTAGAAGGGCAGATCCCCGATTGCGATCTGTTCGAATTCGAGATTCGCGGGCTTCAGATCCGCAATGGCATTGGCCACTTTCCGGTTGAAGGAATCCTTGCGCAAACTGCCGACGAGGACCGCAACTTTGTGAGACATCGAATTTCTCCCGCTCAATGAGTGAGGAGTTCATGGTAGTGGTTTGCCGCGCAGCGAGTTACCGGGTTAACCGCATGGAATTCATTCGCCTGCAGAATCAATGAAGACCCGCAATTCTTTCGAGGCTTCCTACTGAAGCCCGGAACGCAAGCTTCCTGCGCTGCGGGTAGGCCTGGCTTGGAGACAAGAAACATGGACGGATTTAACGGCATGCGGAAACCGGGCCTGCGAGCTCGTCATGGCTATTCACCGAAGCACCCGACTGCGAGGAAGCGGAAGAAAGTCATTGACTGCGACATCCAGTTTAATGGACATTATTTCCATCATGAAGGAAACAACATCCGGCCCGGACATCAATCGTCGCATCGCAAAGCGGGTACGCAGCCTGCGCAGCGAGGCGGGGCTGACACTCGCGGCGCTGGCGGACAAATGCGCAGTGAGCCGCTCCATGTTGTCGCTGATCGAGCGCGGCGAGAGCAGCCCGACTGCGGTCGTGCTCGAAAAAATCGCGAGCGGACTGGGCGTGCCGTTGGCGACCCTGTTCGATTCCGAAGAAGCGCAGCCGAATCCGTTGTCGCGTGGCGCCGAAAGGACGAGCTGGCGCGATCCGCAGTCCGGGTACGTGCGACGAAACATATCGCCGCCCAACTTTCCCTCTGCGCTGCGGATTGTCGAAGTGACGCTGCCGGCAGGTGCGTGCGTCGCGTACGAAAGCGATCCGCGCCAGGCAGCGATCCATCAGCAGATCTGGGTGCGTCAGGGCACTCTGGAGTTCACGCTCGGCAGCACTACCCATCGGCTCGGACCCGACGACTGTCTGGCAATGCGGCTCGATGCGCCGGCCGTGTTCCGCAACCGCACCCGCAAACCGGTGAGCTACATCGTTGTGCTGACCACCGATCGTTCGCGACTTCCGGAGCAGTGATATGTCCGCCGCCATTCGCATCCGGCCTGTGACCGCCTTCGATGAGCGGGAGATTCGCGAACTCGGCGACGTGCTGGTCGACTGCGTCGAAGGCGGTGCATCGGTGAACTTCATGCTGCCGATGACCCGCCAGAAGGCCGATGCATTCTGGAACAGTGTCGCGGCCAGCGCGCGACGTCGCGAGCGAGTGGTCCTCGTGGCGGAGCAGGACGGTGTCATTGCCGGCACCGCCCAGGTCATCTGGGCTCCGCAGGAGAACCAGCCGCACCGAGGCGAACTGGCCAAGATGCTGGTGCATCGCCGGGCACGGCGCCGGGGTCTGGGAGCCATGCTGCTTGCGGCCGCGGAGCAGATAGCACGTGATGCGGGCAAGACACTCCTGGTGCTCGACACCGCCAGCGACGACGCTGAGCGCCTGTATGCGCGCGCCGGCTGGCAACGCTGCGGCGTGATTCCCGGCTATGCGTTGTGGCCGGCGGGCGGCCTGGTCGCCACCACAATCTTTTTCAAATTGCTCCCAGTCACATGAAACGATCTGGAACTACCCCGGTGCCTCTCGCGTCATGCTGCGGCTGACCGGTCTCAATCCAGCGACTGTTCGGCGCCGCATCGCCACCTGCGCGAGAATGCCGCCATCCTCACCCTCCAGAGTCCCGCATGCCTTCCAGACTGCTGTCACTGATTCTGTTCGCGCTTGCAGCGCATTCGGCCGCGGCAGCACAACCTGCGACGCCGCCTGCGCCTGCGACCGACAAGTCTGCGACCGATTCGCGCGCTGTCATGACGGGCGAGCAGGTGATCGAGATTCTGGATGAGACCGTGGACTGGTATCGCACGCTGGGGGCCCAGCAGCAGGCTGCCACCCAGCCGAGCGATCTGCTCATCCTCTATGCCAACCGCCAGACGGCTGACAAGGTCGTTGCGCTGGCGTTCGAGATCGCTCGCGCCAATGCGGAACTGATCAGCAGCGAAGCGGGCATCGCGCGCCAGAACGAAGAAGAGTCATCGGAGTCTTCGCTGGCGAGCATCAGAACGCGCCTGGATA
>DASTRD010000086.1:0-10109 GCA_035761425.1 Povalibacter sp. | reverse complement strand
CGTCGAACACGACGACCGCGCCGTCCAGCACGCGCAGGCTGCGATTCACTTCGATCGTGAAGTCGACGTGTCCCGGAGTGTCGATGACGTTGATCTTCTTCTTGCGCCAGAACGCCGACACGGCAGCGGACTGAATCGTGATGCCGCGCTTCTGTTCCTGCTCCATGTAGTCCGTCGTCGTGGACGTCTTCAGGTCCTTGGTGTCGTGCACGTCGACGATCGTGTGCTTGCGGCCTGTGTAGTACAGGATACGTTCGGTCGTCGTCGTCTTGCCGGCATCGACGTGCGCGATGATGCCTATGTTGCGGATGTCAGAAAGGGGCGTCGTACGGGGCATGGCAAACTTCCAGTAAAAAAGTTCTCGGGCAGATCGCGATGATCTGCAGGATCAATCGATCTGCAGGGCCAATTCAGGCGGGGATGGGGCTCGAACCACTGGACAACCTCGAAGGTGCCGGGTTTCAAGACTTCACGGTCCGCTCCCACTCGCGCGGCGCGGCATTCTATCCGAACTTCTTGTATTTCAAAGGACAAATTGCCTGCGACAATGCCCGATCCGCACAGGAGGCGGTCGAGCATTCGACCCCCTCAGGCAGGCAGATTGCAGCCCGGCCTCCCAGCCGCGCGGGGTGGGTGCCGCAGTGCCTTGTTTCTTGGGTAATTCCTTGCCGCTGGCTGCGTGGCCGCCGCTCAGCGCACCGGTCCTGCAGTGGCGGAACCCGATTCGAACAGCGGCCTTCCCTGCGCAAACGATTCGAAGGTCGGCACCACGATTTCCGCCCCGGCCGGGACTGCCGACAGCCTCTCGGCGGGGTCATCCGAAGGATCCTCAGGATAGTGAGCGCCGTCATAACGCAGCAGAACCGGCCCGGAAGGCCCGCCTCCACCGCCGAGTTCCACGACCAGATCGCGCCAGCCATGAGTCCGTGACGCCGCCACCCGGATGGGTGGATTCGTGACGCTGATGTCGGCGACCAGTCGGTACGCTGCGCCCTGCGGCGTCAGGATCACAGTGTTGCAACCGCCAGTGCCGCATACGGACGGGCCGGCCACGTGCACGATCAATTCATCCTGGCCATCGTCATTCAGGTCGATGGCATGCGCGAAATAGCGCGCATCCGCGGCGGTGGCGTCGAAGTCACTGCGCAAGGCGTCGAGCGCAGGACCGCTCAGTTCAACCCCGCCGGGTGCGGCACGCGCGGAGGACGGCGGCTCAGTCGCTGACGGTGGAGGTTGCCGATCCGAATTCGAACAGGCAGCCAGAACCAGCAACCCTGTCGAGGCGGCGAAGCATCGGATCGATGGACTCATCGGCCTTCACCTGTCTGATCGCGGCTTACGAATCCCGGTCTTGCACCCGTAGAGATTCGAGGACATTCCAGCTTCCCTCAATTCCTTGGGACCCGCGGAGGATGACACGGTTTGCGCGATGCGCGAACTCAGCGACGGTTGAGTTCGTATGCACACATGTTGACGGCCGCCGCGACGTTCAGCGATTCGATCGCACCGCTGCCGGCAATGGTCCAGGACCGCGCGCCCAGCTTCGCAAGTTCCTCCCGCGGGATACCGCGAGCCTCATTGCCGAACACCAGGCACTGCGCCTGCGCGAAGCCTTCGCCACCGAGCGTCTCACCCTGCATGTCCAGGGCCGCAATACGTGTGAAGCGATCAGCCAGCGCTGACAACGCAACGTCCACTTCCACCGGCACATGAAAAATCGCACCGGCACTGGCGCGCAGAACCTTGGAATTGAACGGATCGACACTGCCCGGGCTGAGCAGGCAGCGGAAATTGCCGAACCATGCCAGCGTACGCAGGATGGTGCCGAGATTGCCGGGATCCTGGATCTCATACAGATAGATGCCGCGCTCAGCGGCCTGCGGCGGCGCTGGCGGCAGTATCGGTACCAGCGCGACGATGCCTTGTGGCGTCTGCGTCTCGGCGATCTGATCCATGTGGCGATTGCTGAGCACATGCTTTTCGAACGGGGTGCGCCACTGTTCGCGTTCCTGCGTGACGTAGACCTTCACACCCTTCAGACGCGGATTCCTGGCGGCTGCCTTCTGCAACTCGAGCACCAGATGCTCGCCTTCGACGAGGTAATACCCGAACTGGTCGCGGTATTTCTTCTGGTGCAGCTTTTTCAGTTCGTCAGGACGCATGGCGCTCGTTGATTTTGCAGTGACGGTTGCAGACGGCGAGATCAGGTCCGCGTCTCGCCCAGCATGTCCGCGATCAGCGCTTCGGCGACCTTGATGCCATCGACGCCCGCCGAAAGGATGCCGCCTGCATAACCCGCTCCTTCGCCTGCCGGATACAGCCCACGCACGTTGCGACTCTGCAGCGTCTCATCGTTGCGCGTGATGCGCACCGGCGATGAGGTACGCGTTTCGACACCGGTGAGCACGGCATCGTCGCGATCGAATCCGCGCAATTGTCGACCGAACGCAGGCAGCGCCTCGCGGATCGCATCGATCGCATAGCGCGGCAGTGCTGAGGCGAGATCGACCGGTTTCACTGCCGGCGTGTAGGAGGGCTCGACCTCGCCGAACGCGGTCGATGCCACGCCACGCATGAAATCGCCGGCGAGCTGGCCCGGCGCACTGTAATCGCTGCCACCAAGCTCATAGGCATGCGATTCGAGCTGCTCCTGAAGCTCGACACCCGCCAGCGGGCCACCCGGGAAATCGTGTTGCGGATCGATGCCCACGAC
The DNA here is from genome assembly GCA_035761425.1 of Povalibacter sp. Classification (GTDB taxonomy): domain Bacteria; phylum Pseudomonadota; class Gammaproteobacteria; order Steroidobacterales; family Steroidobacteraceae; genus Steroidobacter. The sequence continues at coordinate 7,396 of DASTRD010000086.1, read as the reverse complement.
GATGCCGGCATTGGCATTGCGTTCGTTGCGCGAATACTGACTCATGCCGTTGGTCACGACACGTCCTGGCTCGGATGTGGCCGCGACCACAGTGCCACCGGGGCACATGCAGAAGCTGTAGACGGCGCGGCCGTTCTTCGCGTGATGCACGAGCTTGTAGTCGGCCGCGCCGAGTTCGGGATGGCCCGCGTACTTGCCGAGGCGCGCTACGTCGATCATGGATTGCGGGTGCTCGATGCGAAAGCCGATGGCGAAGGGCTTGGCTTCGATGAACACGCCGCGACGTTCGAGCATGCGGAAGGTGTCGCGTGAACTGTGACCCAGCGCCAGCACCACATGCTGACTGCGCAGTGTGCTGCCATCGGCCAGTATTACGGCCTGAATGCGACCGTCTTCGATCATAAGGTCGGTGACGCGGCTTTCGAATCTCACCTCACCGCCGAGCGCGATGATTTCTTCGCGCATGCGCGACACCACACCGGTGAGCCGGAACGTACCGATGTGCGGTTTGCTGACGTAGAGGATTTCCTCCGGCGCGCCAGCCTTCACGAATTCCTGCATGACCTTGCGGCCCTGGAATTTCGGGTCCTTGATCTGGCTGTAGAGTTTGCCGTCGGAAAACAGTCCGGCACCGCCCTCGCCGAACTGCACGTTGGATTCCGGGGTCAGCGTGCGCTTGCGCCACAGTCCCCACGTATCCTGCGTGCGTCGGCGCACGTCGCGACCTCGTTCGAGCACGATGGGTTTGAAGCCGCTCTGCGCCAGGATCAGCGCGGCAAACAGGCCGCACGGTCCGAAGCCGATGACGATGGGACGCTCATGGAGATCTGCAGGCGCCTGACCCACCGGGTAGTAGTTCGTGTCGGGCGCCGGACGCACGTGCGGATCGCCCGCAAATCGCCGCAGCACCCCAGCATCGTCGCGAACCGTGGCATCGACGATATACACCCACGTGATGACACTGTGCTTCTTGCGAGCGTCATAGCTGCGTTTGAACACACTGAAGTTCAGCAGGTCGGCCTCGCTGATCTTCAGTCGCCGGATGACGGCCTTGCGCAGCGCTTCGGGCGGATGATCCAGCGGCAGCGACAGTTCGGTAATGCGAATCACGGGCGAGGTCCTGGCCGGTGACTTTCCGGCAAAGGAGTGTCGAGGGCGCGAAGGATAGCCCGCTGCAAATTGCGGGGCCAGCGCTCGCGCCGGAACCGGTTTGCAGGACCGGCGTGAATCCATCCCTGGAGCCTGCGGCGAAAACATCCCTGTTTTGGTCGCTCCTGCAAACCGGTTCCGAATCGACCACTGTCTGCAGCTTCGTCCGCCCAGGAAAGGAATTCCGAGCCAGGCCGGGGGAAACCTGAGAGCGATCTGCGTCGGAAGTGGAATTCAGGACCGTCGCGAACAGCATGTTCGCGTCGGAGCCTCCAGGGACGGATTCACGGCGTTCCTGAAATCCACTTGCGGCGCAGGTCGCGGGCGCGATGCGCAACTGCCGCAGAGAGTACCGCCAACCCTCACTCGTCTCGGACGGACGGAAGACTTCACTCTGCGCTGTCATGAACGAAATCCCCTCCAGATCCCCCGCGACGGTCCACTAGAATGACGATATCCCAATGGCTCTATCCTGATTTCATGGCCCGTTCGAAAAGCAGTCATCGCTGGATGCAGGAGCACGTCAACGATCCTTACGTCAAACAGGCGCAGAAGGACGGTTATCGCTCGCGCGCCAGTTACAAGCTGATCGAACTCAATGAAAGAGATCGGCTGATGCGCCCCGGTATGCTGATCGTGGATCTCGGCTCCGCGCCGGGCGGATGGTCGCAGGTGGCGGGCAGAATCGTCGGCGAGAAGGGCCGTGTGATCGCGACCGACATTCTGCCCATGGATCACGTCCACAACGTCGATTTCATCCAGGGCGATTTCACGGACGACGCAGTGTTCAACCAGATCCTCGAAGCGCTGGGCGGCAGGCAGCCGGACCTCATCATTTCCGACATCGCGCCGAACATCAGCGGTATCGACTCCGCCGACCAGGCATCATCGATGTATCTCGTGGAACTCGCACTCGACATGGCCCGCAAGGTGCTCAAGCCCAGGGGCAACTTCGTCGCCAAGGTGTTTCAGGGATCCGGCTCGGACGCCTATCTCAAGGAACTGCGCAAATCGTTCGAGAAAGTGTCGATCCGCAAACCCGCGGCGTCGCGCCCGCGTTCGCGTGAGGTGTATGTGGTCGCCAAGGGATTCAAGGCATAATCGCCGCGACCTTCGCAGCTATCACGGCGGGAATTTCGTGGAATTTCGGATCGATCACATTGGCAACGCACGCGCGGCGGTGATCGTGATCGAGAATGCGTGGCCCGATCCGCAGGCCCTGATCGATTTCGCGGCGGCGCGCAACGATTACAGCGCACGTTCTCTTTATTATCCCGGCGTACGTTCCGCTGCTCCGGCGGACTACGTCAGATGGGTGGCCACCGGACTGCAGGAGCTGGTGCGCACCACCTTCGAACTCGATGAAGAAGTCGTCGTGTCCGAAGCGAATTTCTCGCTGGTGACCCTGTCGTCAGAACGACTCGTGCCTTTTCAGCGCGTGCCGCATTTCGATTCCACCGATCGCAAACGCATCGCCGTGCTGCACTATTTGTGCAAACCCGAGCACGGCGGCACCTCGTTCTATCGCCATCGCAGCACCGGCATCGAAATCATGACGGAGGAAATGCGCGAGCAGTACATGCGCACGGTGAATGCCGAAGTGCGCTCGCAGGGCATGCCGCCTTCGCGGTTCATCGACGAGAGCACGAATCTGTTCGAGCGCGTCGCGAAATACGAGGCCGTGTTCAATCGCATGCTGATTTACGCCGGCAGCTTCCTGCATTCCGGCAACGTACCGCCCAATGTCGCCCCGGATGCCAACCCGCGTACGGGCCGGCTCACACTGAACACTTTTCTGCGACCGCGCTCGGCGAGCGCGCAGTACTGGGCGAGCTGAAGCTGCGGCAAGTAATCGGGAAGCGACAATTCCCGCGCCGCCTTTATCCCGTCGGCATCCAGTAGACGTCTTCCTGCTTGTGCAGGTAGGCCAGATATGAGTAGTGCACGCTCACGTCCGTGGGCGCCACATTCGCAAGTTCGTAACGACCCCCGAGTATGGGCGGCACTTTGAGGCCCAGACATTGATGAGGCCCCAGCGTCATCCCAGCCCGACGGCACGCATCGACCAGCGGCATCTTCAGCAGTCTCGCAGCGTTGTCGCCGGTGTCGAGCAACCTGGCGAAATCTTCGCGACTGGCGGCGAGCTGAGTCAGGGTTCCTGCGGTGACATCCAGCAGATGAACCGCCCCGTCGGGCGTGACGATGAACAGATCGCCGAAGCGATTGACCAGCCAGAGTGTAAAGCTGGCCGGCAGTGGCGGAATCCAGTCCTGCAGCATCCGCTGCCAATTCTTTCCCGACTGGTTGAGCAAATAATCCTGGAGATTCATGATGCGGCTGGCAGGAACAGTAGCCGCAAGTATCGCGCAATGACGCCGTCCAGCGACAGCGCCTGCGTGCGGCTTGCGGGATCCGATCGCGCACTCAAGAGTTACAACAATCTCCGACAACCAAAGGTGCAGCCATGCGTATGACCGCCCTGCTGCTGGCAACGACCCTGATCTGCGGCTGCGCCACCAGGCCTGTCGCGCCGCGCGAATATCTCGACGAGCAGACCGCTGCCACCATCACGGTGGTCGCAGAACCGGTAATCTTCGTGACCCAGACTCCGCGCAATTTCGATGGCACGGCGCGCGCGGATGTGAGTCGCGACTACATCGAACTCTACGGCCTAGACGTCAACCGCATGGGGCGGCATCAGCAGTACATCGCCGTCATGAAATGGCAGGCGCCGAAAGAAACCGGCAACGAACTGCCCGTGCTCTCATTGCAGATTGGCGGATCCACCCTGGAGTTGCAGGCAACCGGCGATGATCCTCGTGCGCTTGGACTCGCGCAGCCGGTCAGCGGCACTGCCTCGAAGTCTTCGAGCTGGTGGTACTTCCCTACCGACACATCGACACTGCGCAGAATCGCCAGCGCGCGCGAACTTGCGGCGACGCTCACGGTGAGTACGCAGCCCTTCGATTACGTGCTGTTCAGCGATGGACGCGCGCAGCTCTCGGCACTGACGGAGGGACTCGCTCCCTGAGTCCCTTTTCGACAACGATCACGATCCCGGCGATACCTTCCAGTAGACGTTGTAGCGCTCGTAGTGCAGATCCGGAAACGGACGCAGCACTACGTTCTGTGTGCCGCTGGTCTCCAGGCGAAATGTCAACGCCTCACCGGGTTGGCGCTGCACGGACTTCGCAATCGTTGCAACATTGCCCTTGAGTGTCGGTACCGGCACGCCGTCCATCTTCACGTTCGTGAGCTGGTCCTGCGAATAGGGGATGCTTTCACCGCGCGGGATGGCACCCATATCGCCGGCGAGCACGACGGGCCCGTACACGAACGCGATCTGATCGTTCGAGCCGTGCAACGCTTCGGTACGCACGCTCATCGGCACCGTAAACACCAGACGATCTCCCGCCTTCCATTCACGTGCAATCGTGGCATAGGTGCCGGGTGTGGCATCCGTCGCGAGCACCTTGCCGTTGAGCGTGAAGGCAAGCGGCCCGGCAGCCCACTGCGGCGCGCGCACGTGAAACGACACGGGCCGCGCCGGTGCTGACTGCACCACGAGTTCCACCTGATCGCTGCGCGGATAGTCCGTGTGCTGTTCGACGATGAGACCCTGTTCCTGCCAGACCAGCCGCGAGGGAATGAACAGGTTCACGTACAGATCGTCGTCACCATGGAAATAGATGGCCTCGCCATACTTGGTATGGTTTTCCATGCCGGTGCCGACGCAGCACCAGAACGATTCGAACGGCGTGCTGTAAGTGCGGAAGAAGCCGGGCTTGAGCGACATGAAGTACGTGAACATGCCGCGCTCCGGATCCTGCGAAGCCAGGATGTGGTTGTACAGCGCGCGTTCGTAATAGTCGGCGTACTCGACCTGCGGCTGCCATTCGAACAGGTGTTCGGTCAGCTTCAGCATGTTGTAGGTATTGCAGGTCTCTGCCGTGGTGGCGGTCAGATGCTGCGCCGACTGCGAGGGCGGAAAGAAATGTTCGCCTTCGCTGTTGCCGCCGATGACCCACGAATGATCGCGCACCACGCGCTTCCAGAAGGTCAGCGCGGTCGAGCGATCGCCTTCATTGCCGGTGGCCTCATAGCTGCGGGCCGAGCCGATGATCTTGGGAATCTGCGTGTTGGCGTGCTTGCCGGCGAGTTCGTCGCGACCGTCGCGCAGCGGATCGAGCACGGCCTGATCGTAGAACCGGCGTGACGTCTCGAGGTAACGCTCGTTGCCGGTACGTGCGTAGAGATCCACCAGCACTTCGCGCATGCCGCCGTGTTCGACTGACAGCATGCTCTGCACCTGCTCAGCCGTCAGGCCGGCCGTGACGGCATCCACCCAGTCGGCCAGTTTCAGCGTGACATCCTTCGCCTGCTCATTCCCGGCGAGCACCCACGCATCGCGCAGGCCGGCGAGTACCTTGTGTTCGGTGTACCAGGGCACCCACGCGCCGTTGGCAAAGTTGAAGCGGCCGTCGACTTCGAGCTGGCCGTTTCTGAGCCCGCGCAGAGTGGCCAGTTCCTTCGGCGGCAGCGCACCGATGTAACCATCGCCATAGGAGCGCTGGCACTCCGCCATTTCAGCCACGATGTAATCGATGCGCTCGCGGAAACGTTTGTCGCCGCTCGCGGCGTACTGCTGTGACAGCGCAGTCAGGTAGTGACCCAGCGTATGGCCGGCGATCCCCATCGATTCCCATCCGCCATACGCCTCCGCTTTCGGCTTGAGACCTGCGTAGAGTCGGGTGTTGTGCAGCAGCCGATCCGGATCGATGGACAGCAGATACGTTGCGTTGCGCTGCATGGCCTCGCGGAACGGACTGTCGAGCAACTGCACGTCGGACAGGGGGAAACTGGTGAGCGCCGGCGTTACCGGTGCGGCAAGCGTCGCACTGCTGAGCAGTGCACCCGCCAGAAGAATGGATCGGAATTTCATTGCGTCTCCGGTATGCGTCGAGCGCCGATTATGTGGCCATGGCATGCGTTCGCCGCAACCATTGAAGAGACAGATCGCTGTGTTTTTCGGGCTCGCAATCGGGCCGTGCAGTTGCTGAGGGCGGACCCGCAGTACTAAATTACACGCACCATGCCAACTAAAAGAAAAGGGACCGGTACGGCGTACACGCCGGCCAGACAGGTGGGAACCTCATCGACCGTCCGACCCAGTCCGAAATCCAACGCACGCGCGCGGCGCAAATCGCTGCGTCTGCATGGAACCATCGCACGCGATCTGGGCGTGCTCATCGTCTCGGGTCGGTACAAGCCGGGCGAGTTGCTCAATGGCGAGATCGCTGCGAGCGATCGACTGCACGTCTCGCGAGGTGCGTATCGCGAGGCGGTCAGGATTCTCGCCGCCAAGGGGCTGGTTGAATCGCGACCCAAGGTCGGCACACGCATTTCCCCGCCAGAGCGCTGGCACCTGCTCGATCCGGACGTCCTGTCCTGGATCTTCGAATTCGAACCCGACGACGCGCTGCTCAACGGATTGTTCGAGCTGCGCAAGATCGTCGAACCGCATGCCGCAGCACTGGCTGCAATCCGCCGCACGGATGAGCAACTCGAGACCATGGCGCGTGGCCTCGCCGGCATGACCGAACACACGCTTGCAGTCGAAGCCGGGCGACTGGCCGACCAGGAGTTTCACTCTGCGCTGCTGCAGGCAAGCGGCAACGCCTTCATCGTCTCGCTCACCAGCGGCGTCGGCGCCGCCGTGTCCTGGACCACCATTTTCAAACAGCGCCACAACCCGTTGTCGCGCGACCCCGTGCCGGATCACGCCCGGGTCTACGAAGCGGTGCGGGCACGCGATCCGCAGGCCGCCTACAAGGCCATGGAAAATCTGGTGGATCTGGCGCTGCTCGATACGACCGACGCACGCAAGCCTCGCAAGAAGTAGCGCGGCTCTTTCGGCCGGAATATCGCAAAAAATCCAGAGACAGGAAGCGGGTCGGATTCAATCGAACGATTCCGGCGTATCCCTGGCCCGGTTTCGAAGCGCCGCGTTTCCTCGAGTCGATCGTCGCTGTTCTCTTGCGGCCGCTCTTTGCGGCAATCCGCTTCCGCCCTGCGCCTGGTCCGCACAAGAAAAGGGCCGCAGAGTTGCCTCTGCGGCCCCGATTTCTGCCAGCGTCGATCTCTACCAGAAGTAGATGTAGATGCTCGCGATGATTCCCACAATCACGACGCTGTGGAAGATTTCCCAGAAGCCGTAGCTTTCCCGATCTTCTGCCGTCTGTTCCTT
>DASTRD010000085.1:0-59597 GCA_035761425.1 Povalibacter sp. | reverse complement strand
CCAGATCAGAATGCTGTTCTGCAGCGACATGGCACCGAACAGCATGTAGAAAATCTGCAGCGGCGTGGAGGCCTGGTAACTGCGATGCGCCCAGAAGCGGTGATAGCCGCCCGTGATGGACATGCCAGTGACGAAACACAGCACGACGAACCAGGTCCACTCGAAGGCATCGAAACCGAACTTCCATGCGTACCACGGAAAGACCGTGACCGCGGGCACTGTGGTGATCGCGAACATGAATACCGCAGGCCAGTTGAAAGGCGCACGTTCTGCGGCAGAAGCTTCGGCCATCGAGATCTCCGTAAATTCAGGGGTTTGTCGCTGCGGGCGACCGATCCTAGCAGCCCAGGTGGCGGGTACGGTAGTCAGCCGGACGCTGATTGCGTGCAGAAGTGCGCCGATGCGCCAGATCCGGTCGCTCCAATGCGGGGATATCCCGGTTCCGTTGGGGGAATCCCCGCGCATGTTCAGGCCTGGACTCATCGAAAGACGCCCTCGCCTGCGCTCGCTCCCGCATTGAAGTCGGCGCTGCAACGGCGCCGCGCGAGCGCGTGTAACATCGCGCGCACCTTCAGGCGCTCGCGGATCGAACTGTATGACTTACGCCGCCATCACGGGCTGGGGCAAATGCATGCCCCCGGCCGTGCTCGACAACGCCGCCTTGTCGACATTTCTCGAAACCTCCGACGAATGGATCGTCAGTCGCACCGGCATTCGCGAGCGGCGCATCTCGCATGTGCCGATGACATTGCTGTCGCACATTGCCGCGGCGCGTGCACTGGCATGCGCCGGACTCGATCCGAAGGATGTCGACCTGATCGTGCTCGGCACGTGCTCCGCCGATGAGACGGTGCCGAATTCCGCCTCAGGCGTGCAATTCATGCTCGGTGCCACCCACGCGGCGGCCATGGATCTCAATACCGCCTGCACGAGCTTTCTTTACGGGTTGTCGAGCGCCACCGCGATGGTACGTACCGGCGTCGTGCGCAATGCGGTGGTGATCGGCGTGGAAGTCATCAGCCCGTATCTGGACTGGAACAATCGCAACGTGGCGGTTCTGTTCGGCGACGGTGCAGCGGCCGTCGTGATCCAGGCCTCGGATGAACCCAGCGGCGTCATTGCAGAAAAGCTCGGCTGCTATGCGGACGCGCGCAACACACTGCGGGTGCGCGGGATGGGCACGATCTATGGAAACCATGGCCTGCAGCTCGGCGACACGCGCTGGGATTTCGACGGACCGGAAATCTTCAAACGCGCGGTCCAGGGAATGGGCGATGCGGCTCAGGCAGCGCTGGCGCGTGCAGGCGTGTCCAGCGACGCCATCGACCTGGTCGTACCGCATCAGGCCAACCTGCGCATCATCGAGGCCGTGGCCAAACGCACTGCCATCCCGATGGATCGCGTGCACCTCACGGTACAGCGCTACGGCAACATGTCGTCAGCCACCGTGCCGGTTGCGCTGGTCGATGCGCTGGAGCAAGGCCGCGTCAAACCCGGATCGCTGCTGCTGACGCCGGCATTCGGCGGCGGGCTCACCTTGTGTGCACATGTGATCCGCTGGGGCGAACGCGTCACACCGCTCGGCCACAGCGAACTGGAACTGCCGCCTTGCGACAGCTCCGCACTCGAACTGGTGCACGACATGATGCGGCGGAAGAGCCCTGAGCCGCGCGGGCTGGATCCGAAGCTGCCGACGAGATGAAGTCATGGTGACGGGCAGAGCGTTACACCTTGACCGACATCTTGCCTGTTGCCTGTTACCCGTTACCTGTTGCCTGTTACCTGTTACCTGTTACCTGTTGCCTGTTGCCTGTTGCCCGTTGCCCGTCACCATCACGTCACTTCAGCGCCTTCGTCAGGAACGGCAATGACACGTCCATCCGATAGTCGATGTCGGAGTGCGTGTCGTCGAATTCCTCGTACGTGTGCCGTATGCCGGCTTCGCTCAGTCGTTTCGACAGAATCCGGCAGCCGTAGTGGATGTGATACTGATCGCGGTAGCCGCAATCGATGTAGATGCCGCGCAAGGTAGCGAGATTTCTGCGGTACGTGCGCACGAGATTGATCGGATCGTGGCGACGCCACGCCTCCCAGCGCTTCGGAATGATCTCGCCGGTTTCGAGATTGAAAGGCAGCCTGAAACCGTTCGGTGCGCGTGGGTCAGGATCGTAGGTGGCCGCCATGCACAGATTCATCAGGCAATGGCCTTCCGCAGAGGTCATGCGGGCCTTCCTCCACACCGACTGAAGAAAATTTCTGACGCGACCGTCATCGCGACCCGTGTCGGCGCCGCGCTCCACAACCCGCACATTGACTGCCCCCGGCGCACGCTGGCGCGGGCGGTGTTTCGCCAGTTCGCTGAGTGTGTTCGGCCAGTCGTGTCCGTAGACGAACTCGAAGTACGCATCGCCCGAATGATCGGCGATGGCGCCCCAGGTCTGCGGATACTTCATGCCATGGATGATGGCACCGTAACCTCCTGAGGACTTGCCGAAGCAGCCACGATGTTCGCGCGCGGCCAGCGTGCGGAACTCGCGATCGACGAACGGCACGATCTCCCTGGTGAGATAGTCCGCGTAGCGACCGATCGCCGATGAATTGATGTACTGGTTGCCGCCCAGCGCCGTGAAACAATCCGGAAACACCAGAATGGCTGGCGCCATGCGTCCTTCGTGAACCAGTCGGGCAGCGCGTTCGGGCAGATTCTCGCTGAAATTCTTCCAGCCGATGTGACCGAGCCCGGAGCCCATGAATCCCGCCATGTCCACCAGCACCGGATAGCGTTTGCCGCGCCGGTGTGTTGCGCCTTCATCGTAGCCAGGCGGCAGCCACACCGCCAGGCGACGCGCACTGGGGTCGCCGAGCGGATTGTCACGCAGCACTTTCGACTGGTGTTCGAGCACCACAAGCGAACCTGCGTGCCACTTCGGACGCTTCAGGGCCATACAATGTCTCCTTCATCCAGTCTCAACGATTCTACGCCCCGACGATTCACCCATGGACGATGATCCCGCGCTCGACACTTTGCTGCTGCCGTTACGCACCGGCTCTCTCACGTATCCGCCCACGGGTGCGCTGTTTCTGCGCGCGCGCGATGGCCGCTCGCTGCACGAGCAGCCATTGCCCGGGCTGATGTGCGAACAGACATTCAAGCCGGACGTCGATGCCCTGCGGCGAGCTGGATTTGCGGTGAGCGCTGCGTCGCCTGCGCAGCGCTATCCGCTGGTAATGGTACTGCCGCCCCGGCAACGCGATGAGTCGCGCGCATTGTTTGCACGCGCGATGGATCATGTGACCGATGGCGGTCGCGTGCTCACGGCACAGCACAACAACGAGGGTGCGCGCTCGATGGAAGCCGATCTGGCGCAACTGGCCGGTCCGCTGACCACGCTGAGCAAGAACAAATGCCGGGTGTGCTGGACGGCGCCGCTGCACGGCGTCGCGGATACAGCACTGGCTGCGCAATGGTCGGCGCTCGATGCACCGCGCCGCATCGCCGAGGGTCGTTTCCTGAGTCGTCCCGGCGTCTTCGCGTGGGATCGCATCGACGCGGCCTCGACGCTGCTGGCACAGCATCTGCCTGCCAACCTTGCTGGTCGCGCTGCGGATCTCGGCGCAGGCTTCGGCTATCTGTCCGCCGAACTGCTGACGCGTTGCCGCGGCATCACGGCACTCGATGTCTATGAGGCCGAGTCGCGCGCGCTCGACCTGGCACGCGAGAATCTCGGGGCTCTGGGTTCGAGCGTCAACGTCGGCTATCACTGGCATGACGTGACGCAGGGATTGAATGGAACCTACGACGTGATCGTCATGAATCCGCCCTTTCACGCCGGCACTCATCACGATCGCCCGGACATCGGCCGGCGTTTCATCAGCGTCGCCGCGAAATGTCTGCGGCGCGGCGGCCAGCTGTGGCTGGTCGCCAATCGCCATCTGCCCTACGAAACCATTCTGGACAGCAGCTTCGGCAGCACCCGCATCGTGACCCAGCAGCAGGGCTACAAGATCGTGAAGGCAGTAAAGAGCGGTTGAGGGTTGACGGTCAGAGAAAGAAAACGTGAGCGAGGACGAAGGAGTCGAGAACCTGTGAGCTGTCGTGTATTGGAATATTGGTCGATACCCTTGCGGTGGCGCTGCGCGCTACGCGTCCACACTCTCGGATTCCGATCTCCTGCCGTCAACGGCCAACCGTGAACCGCCAACCATCCATGAAACTCCTGAAGCTCATCGCGAATCTCGGCTACGGCAGCCGCAAGGAAGTGCTGGCGATCTTTCGCGATGGAGGTATCACCGATGCGAATGGCGAGGTCCTGTACAGCGACGATCAGGTCGAACATTCGACGGTGCGCATCGACGGCGAACCGCTCGATCCAGCACCGGGCATGCTGATCATGCTGAACAAGCCGGCGGGCTACACGTGTTCGACCAAAGATCCCGGCGGCGTTGTGTACGACCTGTTTCCGCCGCGCTTTCGGCGCCGCTCACCGGTGCTGGCTACGGTGGGACGCCTCGACAGGGATACCACCGGTCTGCTGCTGCTGACGGACGACGGTCGGTTGCTGCATCGGATCGTGCATCCGAAATCGAACATCTCGAAAGTGTATGAAGCCACGCTGGCACGCGATCTGCGCGGTGACGAAGCGAAGGTCTTCGGCAGCGGCAAGCTCATGCTGGAATCGGAAAAGACGCCGCTTGCGCCCGCGATCATGGAGGTCATCGGCCCGCGGCAAGCGCGACTGACGATTACTGAGGGCCGTTATCATCAGGTCCGCCGCATGTTCGCCGCCGTCGGCAATCACGTGGAGAAGCTGCATCGCAGCCGGGTTGGCGGTCTGGAACTGGGCGATCTGCCCGAAGGTCAGTGGCGGATGCTGAGCAGTGACGAGCGCGACGTGCTGTTCGCCAGGAACGCAAGCGACTGAGCGCCGCTGGTGGTCAGCGCGCAGCGACCACCAGCCAGTTGTTGAAAGGCGTGCGACCCCAGGCCGGGTGGAATTCACTTCTGAAACCATGGCGCGCCAGCAGTGCCGTCAGCCCCGCACGCGTCGGCTGTGAGCGCGGCGGAGTTTTCATCCATCGCACTGCATGGCCGGCCCGATCGGTCATGCGCGTGAAGCCTGATCGCCAGCTGCCATCGTCGAGGCCTGCACGCAGGATGAGTACGCCTTCTGCGTCGATGCAGCGTGCAGCACCGTCAAGCACTGCATCGCGAACGGCTGGGTCGAGATACTGCAACACATCGAGAATCGCGACCGATCCGCGGTGATCCGGAAATCCGCTGCCGAGATCGCAGGTCGCGAATCGCGCGCTGATACCGGCATTGGCGGCTGCAGACGCAGCGATATCGATCTTGGCCGCATCGATGTCGACGCCGGTGTACCCGATGGTGATGCCGCTCGCGCGCAGGTAGTGAAGCAGCAATCCGATACCGCAGCCGACATCCAGCAGCGGCACGTTCGTACCGGTCAGAATGCGCTCGACTTCGCCATACAAAGGATCGGTCGCGAGCTTGGAGATTGCATACCCGAAGTGGTAGCGACTCGGCAGAAAGCGCCGGGCGATACGGTTCGCGGACACACGTTGTGGGGCAGCCATGCGGGCATTGTAGAGACAGGTCCGGGACAGGGTGCGGCTGATTGACGCCCCGTGGACGACTCCTTAAGCTCGCGGCTCCTCATTGGGGAGTAGCCGCCGCAGACTGCGGGAACGCGTCAACAAACTTGTCCCGAAGGGACATGGCGCGTTCGGCCCACCAGGGCATGGCGAGACCGATGATGCGATGTTTCACCCAGCGGTGCCTGAACCCCGGGTCGAGCGGAACATTGCATCATTGGCTCAACGCCGCTCGACCCTGGACCGACCACACAAATGTCAGCCCTGCTCGTCTCGACCGGCGTCGTCGCCCTCGCCGAAATCGGCGACAAGACCCAGCTTCTCGCGCTGGTGCTGGCGGCGAAATATCGCAAGCCCGTCCCCATCATTCTCGCGATCCTGGTCGCCACCCTGCTCAATCATGCGCTCGCGGGCGTCGTCGGCACCGTCATCGCTGCCGCCATCAGTCCCGGCATGCTGCGCTGGATCCTGGGTGCGTCCTTCATCGCGATGGGCCTGTGGACTCTGGTGCCGGACAAATACGAAGAACAGGTCGCACGACCGCCTCGCTTCGGTATCTTCGGTGCCACCCTGATCGCGTTCTTTCTGCTCGAGATGGGCGACAAGACCCAGATCGCCACCATCGCGCTGGCCGCGAAATACCATTCCCTGACAGCGGTTGTGGCCGGTACCACGCTGGGCATGATGCTCGCCAACGTCCCCGCCGTTCTGCTCGGTGAAGTCGCCGCGAAAAAACTGCCGATGCACCTGGTGCATGGCATCGCTGCTGCCATCTTCATCGTGATGGGCGCGATGATCCTGTTCAGCGGCTGACGTGTCTGCGGTATCCCGCGCACGCACTACTGCAAGCCGGATGCTCCGGGGAATGCGAGTGAAGCATCGGAGAAGATCACGGCCGGCACAGGGGGTGTCTTCCTTCCTTCTGCGCGAGGAGATTGCCCTCGCTCTTTACTGTTCTGACTTCAGGCCTGCGCCTCACGCCGCCCGGCACGGATGTCCATGAGCAGGTTGTAGATGGCAACGCCAGTCGGAAACAGATTCGAAAGCACGCCCACCGAATCGTTCTTGCCGAAGATGAAGTAGGACAGCAGCAACACGCTGCCGCTCACGCTCATGATCCAGAAGGTTCGCGGGATGACGGGTTTGCCATGTCGGCGCGTCGCCAGGACCTGTACGACCCAGCGTCCGGCGAACAGCGCAACGCCCAGATAGCCGATCAGCTTCCACGGCGTGATGGTCACGCCGAACAGTACGATGATGACGTCGTTCATGAAGATTGGAATCGCGATGTATTCAGTTGTTTGCGCCGCGGACCGGTTACACTCTCATTCATAACTACCGACGCTGGAGAGCATTCATGCCCTTCTGGAACCGGCGCAAGCAGCTCGATTCCCTCAGGAGCGATATCTCACAGCAGACACTCAAGCCCACCCTGAGCTGGCCGCATCTGATCGGCCTCGGCGTCGGCGGCATCGTCGGCACCGGTATCTACACGCTGACAGGCGTCGGTGCGGGACTTGCGGGACCCGGCGTGATCCTATCATTCGTGATTGCGGGCATTGTCTGCGCGTGCGCCGCGCTGGCCTATGCGGAACTCTCGACGATGATGCCCGTGGCGGGCAGCGCTTACACCTACAGCTACGTAACGCTCGGCGAACTGCTCGCCTGGATCGTCGGCTGGTCGCTCATTCTGGAATACACCGTCGTCTGCAGCGTGGTTGCCGTGGGCTGGTCCGGGTATGCCTCCGGAGTGATCAGATCCGTGGGGCTTGGCATTCCCGACTTGCTGCTGGCGGGTCCGCATGCCGGCGGCATCATCAATGTGCCTGCCATGGTGATTTCCCTGGCCGTGGCGGGACTGCTCGCGCTGGGTTCCCGGGAAAGCGCCACTGTCAATCTGATCCTGGTGTTCGTGAAGCTGATTGCTCTTGGAATCTTCATCGCGCTGGCGCTGCCTGCCTTCAGCGGCGGCAACTTTCATCCTTTCATGCCGTACGGCTTTGCTGCCGTGGAAATCGATGGCGTCAAACACGGCGTCATGGCCGCTGCCGCGATCATCTTCTTTGCATTTTACGGGTTCGACGCTGTGTCCACGGCCGCGGAAGAAACGCGCAATCCCGGACGCGATCTGAAGATCGGCATCATCGGGTCAATGCTGATCTGCACGCTGTTGTATATGGCGGTCGCTGCGGCGGCGCTGGGTGGTGCTGACTATCGAACGCTGGCCGACAGTCCTGAGCCGCTCGCCCTGGTGCTGCGCAGCCTCAATCATCCGGGCGCGGCGACGCTGATTGCCGGAGCCGCGATTCTCGCGCTGCCGACGGTGATCATGGCCTTCATGTTCGGTCAGTCGCGCATCTTCTTCGTCATGGCGCGCGATGGCCTGCTGCCGCAGCGTCTCAGTCGCATCAACGAACGCACCGGCTCGCCTGTGCTCATGACGATCGTGACCGGCGTGATCGTGGCCATCATTGCCGGCCTGCTGCCCCTGAACGAAATCGCCGCCGTAGCCAATGCCGGCACGCTCTGCGCTTTCATCGCAGTGGGCGTGTGCATGATGGTGCTGCGTGTGCGCGCGCCCGATCATCCACGTGTATTCAGGGCGCCGCTGTGGTGGCTCATCGGGCCGTTGGCTGTGGCAGGTTGCCTGTATCTGTTCACCAGCCTGTCAGTCATCACGATCCGGTTCTTTTTCTTCTGGAACGTGGTCGGACTGGCGATCTATCTGCTGTTCGCCCGACAGCGAAGCGCACTGGCGCGCGCTTCGCTGCCGGAACGAGGGGACGTGTAACGGGCAGGTCGGAATTCGGACTGCACTTCGCACCCCGGGCGATCCGGCCGTCAACCGTTAACCGCCAACGGCCAACCCTTCCCTCACACCACCTTGTTGGTCGCCGCCACCTTCGCATACCAGTCGCCCGAATCCTTGACGATGCGCTTCTGCTTGTTGGCAAAGTCGACGTAAGTCAGACCGAACCGCTGCGTATAGCCGTAGCCCCATTCGAAGTTGTCCATCAGGCTCCAGCAATGATAGGCGCGCACACGTGCGCCATCGCCGATCGCACGATGCAGGGCCCGCAGATGACTGCGCAGATAATCGATGCGTGCCGCATCGTGCACCTTGCCCTGCGCATCCGGCGCCGTGTTGTACGCAGCGCCGTTCTCCGTGATTTCGATCGGCAGGTTGTTGCATTCATTCGCCATGCGCGTGACGATGGCATGGAAGCCTTCCGGGAAAATATCCCAGCCGATGTCCGTGCGCGCCTGTTCGCCCGGCGCCTGCGCCCACTGGCCCTTGAGTTTCAGTCCCGGAATGCCGTTGCCTTCCTCGGAATGTTCGACGATGAACGGCGCGTAGTAGTTGAGGCCCATGAAGTCGATCGGCGCACGCATGATCTCGCCGTCCCCATCGCGCCAGGCCAGCAGCTTCTCCTGCTGATCGGGCGGCAACGCACCGTCGGGGTAACGTCCGTGCAGCGCGGTGTGTACGAACCAGAGATTCTGGAACTTGTGCCAGCGCTCGGCCGCCGCAAGATCGGCATACGAATCCGTGGCCGGGAACATGGGTGACACGTCAAACGCACTGCCGACCTGCAAGGAGGAGCGCTGCGCTTTGAGCACGCGAAATGCCATGCCCTGTGCCAGATTCACGGTGTGCGTTGCCTTCAGGAATTCATACGGCTCCGTGCGACCCGGCGCGTGCCGGCCCTGCCAGTAACCGACGCCCGTGAACGTCTTCGGCTCGTTGAAGATCAGCCACTGCGCAACGCGATCGCTCAGTGCCTGCGCCACGATCTGCACGTAGTCGGCGAAGCGTGCGGCCGTATCGCGATTCGGCCAGCCGCCTGCATCTTCGAGCACCTGCGGCAGATCCCAGTGATACAGCGTCGGAATGGGTCGGATACCGGCTTCGAGAAGCGCGTCCGTCAGACGCTTGTAGTAATCGAGGCCCTTCTGATTCGCGGCACCGCTGCCCGTTGGCTGAATGCGCGGCCATGCAATCGAATAGCGATAGGTTTTCAGATTCATGCGCTTGAGCAGCGCCACATCGTCCTTGTAACGGTGATAGCTGTCGCAGGCGACATCGCCGTTGTCGCCATTGCGCACCTTGCCGGGCGTATGTGCGAAACGATCCCACACGGATTCGCCCTTGCCGTCTTCCTGCCACGCACCTTCGATCTGATAGGCGGCGGTCGCGGCGCCCCAGAGAAATCCTGCGGGAAATTCGACCGGCTCCTGCGCAGTGGCGGGCGCTGCAACGGTGGCGCTGGCGGCAGCCGCGGATACGGAACGGATACTCGCCGCAGCAGCGGTCAGCGCGAGCGTCGATTGCAGAAGATCACGGCGGTTCATGAGGCATCTTCCTTTTTCTGAAATGAAAAACGGAAACCCCCTGAAAAGATTTCCGCATGAGCGTGCGGCACCGACATTGCGGATCGCATGCAACGCGGCATCTTCGATGCGGGTGTCTGACGCTGTCAACCACTTGACGGTGACGAATCAACGCACACCGCGCAGAGGCGCGATCGCAAACGAAGCGAACAGCGCTGAGCAGCCTGCGACGATGAAGACCCACGTGTAATCATCAGCGGACGCAGCGAGGATGAGCGGACCGAGTGCAGGTGCGACCACCTGCGGCAGCGTGTTTGCAATATTGAACAAGCCCAGGTCGCGGGCGGCGTGGCGGATGCGATCGGGCAGTATCTGCGTCACCAGCGCCAGCTCGACGGCGAAGAACGCTCCCTGCCCCATGCCAGTCAGCGCCATGCCGACCAGATAGAGCGTCTCGTCGACCGCGGCCGCCATGGACCACAGTCCCACCGCATAGATCGCGGCTGAACCCATCACGAATGCCTTGCGGCGGCCCGTGACATCCGAAGCACGTCCGCTGATCAGGCTGGAAACGATGATCAGCACGCCCTGCAGCAGCATGCCCTTGAAGACCAGCGCCGGAATCTTCGACATCGCATAGCCCAGCTTGTCGATCAGGTAGTACGACTGATACGTCGTCAGGAACGCGGTGCCCATCACCAGCAGAAACCGGCTCAACCAGGCCCACAGAAAGTCGGGATGTCGGAATGGATCGAGCCAGGACGAGATCGGCGGCTGTGCGGTGCCATGCGGCCGCGAAAGACGGCGATCCGGCAGCAGGACCGCAAACAGCAGGACAGCCACCAGCCCGACGCACGCGGGCACAAGAAATCGCAGCAGTATCGAGTCAGGTAGCGCCTGAACCAGAAACGTGCCGCCCGCCTGACCGATCGGCATGCACATGCCGAGCACGCCCGCCACCGTGCCCTGCTGCACTGCCGGCACATGATCGGGAAGCACGGCGACGATGGCAGCGAGTACGGCATTGAATGCAAGCTGGGCGAAACACCAGCCGAAAAGCAGCATCGGAATATCGGGCGCCCGGGCAATGATCGCGAGCGATGCGGTGCCGAGCAGCATGCCGCCGACCAGCCACGGCCTGCGCATGCCGAAGCGTGAGATGGTGCGATCGCTCAGCCGACCGAACACAGGATTGCCGACCATGGCAAAGAACGCGCCCACCCCCAGGGTAAGTGCGAGTACCCCCGCAGCGTGATGCGGCGCGAGCTCACGCACACGCAGCGCGATGGTCACCAGCATCGGGGTCAGAAGCGCCAGCCACACGCCCGCATAGGCGAACGCGTACAGAAAGACGAAACGCGCGGTCACCGGTCGCAGTGATTCGACGTCGCTGGGCAGGACTGTATCGTCGCCACTTCGCGCGGGGACGGATTCGGTCATCGAAACTCCGGGCGATCCGTACGCGGCCGCGGCGGACCGCTGATTCGTGTTGAGTGACCGGGTTTTTACAGGCAATCCGCACGAGTGGAAAGCGGCCCCGCCGCTGCCGGCCGACGCACACCATCGCGACGGCGACATAACGGACCGCCGGACGCTCGCGGATGTCGCCGATGACCATCGCTGGACACCCATGCCACGCGTCGATGTAACATGCGCCCCCAGTCAGGGGGCTGCGCGGGCGCGGGCGGGAAACCCCGAAAAAATCATGGTCGCAACGACCGACGGACGATGACGATCCAATGACTGCTATGACTGCTGATATCGACAGTTCGCGGCTCAGGACACGCAAAGCCAGCATCGACGACGTCGCCAAGGCGGCGGGCGTGGCCATCAAGACAGTTTCACGGGTGCTCAACAGCGAGCCGAACGTGCGCGAAGAAACGCGCGCGCGAGTGCTGGCGGCGGTGAAGCGGCTCAACTATCACCCGAGTCCTTCGGCCCGCAGCCTGGCCAGCCGCCGCTCCTATCTCATCGGTCTGGTGTACGACAACCCGGGCGGCAACTACACCATCGAAGTGCAACGCGGTGCGCTGGCGCGCTGCCGGGAAGGCAAATTCCTGCTGTTGCTGCACGAAGTGGTCGGCGCCGGCGAAGAGCTCACCAATGATGTGCTCGCATTCGCCAATCAGACGCACATCGACGGATTGATCCTCGCGCCCCCGCTCAGCGAGTCGCCGGACATCATCAAGGCACTGGAGGAACACGGCCTGCCCTTCACCCGCATCGCCCCGGATGATCTCAAGCATCGTTCGCCCTATGTGGATATGGACGACGAAGGTGCCGCGCGCGAAATGACCGAATATCTCATCGGACTCGGCCATCGTCGCATCGCGTTCATCATCGGCCGTCCGGGTCACTATGCGAGCGGCGAGCGTCTGAAGGGCTACAAGGCAGCCCTGAAGGCACACAAGCTGCCCTTCAACGCGGACTACGTGCGCCAGGGCGACTTCCGTTTCGACTCGGGCCTGGAAGCGGCGCGGCAGATCCTGACGCATCCGGCCCGCCCGACTGCGATTTTCGCTGCCAACGATGAAATGGCCGCGGGCGCGCTGATGGCGGCACATGAAATGGGCATCGCCGTCCCCGATCAGCTCTCGGTGGCCGGCTTCGACGATGCTGCCATCGCCCGCACCGTGTGGCCGCCCCTGACCACCATCAACCAGCCCACCTACGATCTGTCGTACAAGGCTGCCGATCTGCTGCTCGAGTCGCTCAACGGCACGATCCCCAAACCGGTGCGCCTGCCCCACAAGCTCGTGCGAAGGGCCTCCACAGGGGTTCTCAAGAGCTCCTGAACGAGCAGCGATCGGCACCGCCCCAGGTCGGCCGTCCGGCTGCGGTGGCTCTCCTGCCGGCACATTGCCGCAACTGGCCGGCGCACCGTTTCGTTCGCCGGGTGACTGCCTATGATGCGCTCATGGTCGTTCGGTTCGACCCGTATCGGAGGTAGAGACATGACTGACTTTCGTGGCCCGCTGCGCCGCTCGCGTTCGGATCGCATGATCGGTGGCGTCGTGTCAGGTCTGGCGAAATATTTCGGCCTGGACGTGACGCTGGCTCGCGTTCTTTACGTGGTCGTCTCGCTCTGCTCCGCCGCATTCCCAGGCATTCTGGTGTATGTGCTGTTCTGGGTCCTGATGCCCGAAGAGGAATACAGCGATCCGCGCGTCGTTTCCTCCCAATAACCGCAGACGATGAAATGAGGCGCTCGCCGATGGAGCGCCTCGCTGCCCGCGAGCTGCAGCAGACGAAGCGCGCAACTCAATACCAGCGATCTGCGATGCAGCGAACGAACCGAAGCGCCGCCGGGTCGTCGACGAACAGATCGATGCCGAAACTGCGGTAGGCATCCAGCCAGTCGCGCAGCGACCTTAGTTCGCTCCTGACGGCCGCAGGTCCCGCCACCGTCGTTCCCACATCGTCGAGATAGCGAGCCTGCTGTACGGCCCACGCCTCGAACCGGGCACTGAACAACCTCAGTCGCTCGCCGACGAGAGCACGCGGGTCTGCCAGGTCCGCCTGCCCATCTGCCGCGACGAACGTGCGCAGCCGTGTTGCAGCATCAGGGAAATGCACGGCACTGAACCATTCAGTGTGCCCACCTGCCTGTTCCCGCACCCATGTCGGCGCAGACAATTGCGCAGAAGAAAACTCCTGTTTGAGTGTCGCCTCGATACGGCGCGCCTGAGCTTCGCCCTCCAGCCGTAACGCCAGCGACTCACGCAGATCGAACTGCTCGAAGTAGCGATGACTGAAGCTGTACAGACGCTGCAGCAGGTTGCAGGAAAAGCCGATCTTGAACGCGGAACAATCGGTCAGAGTCAGCAGATACACGCACCAGCGGTGCGGTTCGCCCGCGCAAAGCTCTGGCGAAGATGAGTCGCGCATGGAATGTCCCGGGCCGGTCCATCGCCCGCGATTCGATCCGGACCGGCACGAGCGACTGCGGTCATTGAAGAAGGACGGATTCTGCATCCGTGCGCGAGGCGTGTCGACGCACCTTCCGATCTGCTCCGCCCGCGACTGAGGGGAATTTTCGCGCGCGGCTGTCAGCCTTTCTCCGGGGCTTCGTCGCGCTCATGCATGCCGTAGTCACGCAACACGTGCGCGACGCGCAATCGATAGTCGGCAAAGATCGCAGTGCGTCCGGCCTGTTGAATTTCGCGATGGGCTTCGTCGTTGCGCCACTGCGCGACCGCAGCCTCATCGCGCCAGAACGACAGCGACAGGATGCGGCCTGGCTGCGACAGGCTCGAGAAGCGCTCGATGGAAATGAAACCGTCGACATCGGCAAGTCGCGGCCGCAATCGGGCGGCTGCGTCCAGGTAGTCCTGCATCCGCTCGGGATGTGGCACGGCCTCGAAAATCACCGCGATCATGACTGCACCGGCGCAAGGTGAAACGTGCCTGCGACATTCTCCACGAAGGTCCGCTCCTCGCGCAGGATGAAGCGCCGCTGCCGCGCGAATTCGAAGTTGCTGCTGCCTTCGGCGTCGCTGCGCAGACGCGCGCGATACGCCTCATACGCGGCGAGACTGGCGAAACAGATCATGCCCCACGCAATGTCATTGGTGCCTTCGTGCGGCAGGAAATAGCCGACGAGATGTCCGCCGCAGCGCGGAATGATGCGCCCCCAGCGCTGCGCGTATTCGCAGAAGGCTTCGCGCTGGAAAGGATCGATCTGGTAGCGGATGAGACAGGTAATGGCCATGTGGTGCTCCGTCGGAGCCGCTACGATAGGCCAGGCAGAGACGCCGACGCTTCGATGAGGATCGAACCATGACCGAACCCAATATCGCGCGCATCGCTGCCATCATCGGCGATCGCGGACGTGCACAGATCCTGAGCGCACTGATGTCGGGACGCGCGTGGACAGCGACTGAACTTGCCGATGCTGCAGGTGTGTCGCGGCCCACCGCGAGTTCGCATCTGGACAAGCTGCGGCAGGCCAAGCTCATCGGCATGGAAAGCCAGGGGCGCCATCGCTACTTCTGCATTGCCAATGCCGACGTCGCGCAGTTGCTCGAGACCATGATGAATGCGGCCTCGCGCATCGAGACGCCGCAGTTCGGACCGCGCGACCCGGAACTGCGCAGGGCGCGCCGTTGCTACGATCATCTCGCCGGCGAACTCAGTGTGTCGATCCACGCGAGCCTGGAGCGCCAGCATCTGTTGCACCCGACGCATGAAGGATTGGCGTTGAGCGATGCAGGTTGGGCGCTGTTCGGAAAGCTCGGGCTCACGCGAGCCGCGGTGACGCACGGACGCCGCGTCCTGTGCCGCTCCTGCATGGACTGGAGCGAGCGCCGTCATCACCTGGCAGGTGCGCTCGGTGCAGCATTGCTGCATCGGATACTTGAACTGCGCTGGGCGCGACAGGAAGCACACTCGCGTGTGCTGCATTTCTCGGTCGCGGGCGAGCGCTCGCTGCGGCAACTGTTCGACGTACCCTCCGGGGCAACGCTCCCGCGTGGCCCCGCGAACGGGGCTGACGCACAGCGCTTCGATGCCTCGGCTGTCCGGCACGGCTGAATTCCCGGGATCGGCGTCTCCGATTGCGGGCTTGCTCGCAGCCGCATGACGTGAGGTGCGTCGGCCAGCCGATCCTCGTGTGTAGTCAGGAACTGCCGTAAGGCCTTGAGGATTACTCAGCACACGTCCTGCGATCCCTCAGAGCCCATGAAACTCCTGCGTATCCCGCGCACCTGCCTGGTCCTTCTGCCCGCCCTTGCGCTGCTGGCCGGTTGCGACCATCACGGCAGCGATGACAAGGGTGGGTCATCGCCACCGCCGACGGATACTCCGCCACCCACGCGCGGCTCACTGATTCAATCGCCACCCACCCGCATCGCCTCGCTCAACGAAGCGGAGCTGATCGCCAAACTGGCAGCAGGTGAAAACGGCGCGGCCCTGGTCGATCTGTTCGGCTCGCCCTCATGCGGTGTGGACGCTTATTACCTGCAGTACCACACGGTCGGCGCGACCGATGAAGCGACCACCGCATCCGGAGCGTTGATGGTGCCGAGCGGCACCGCCGCGGACTGCCAGGGCCCCAGGCCCATTCTTCTGTACGCGCACGGCACCTCGACCGACAAGGCACACAACATTGCCGATCTCGGGAACGACAGCAATGCCGAAGGTCTGCTGATGGCCGCAGTATTCGCTTCGCACGGCTACATCGTCGTTGCGCCGAACTACGCGGGGTACGACAGCTCGACTCTGCCGTACACGGCATATCTCAATGCTGAACAGTCGGCCAACGACATGATGGATGCACTTGCGGCGGCACGCAGCGCGCTTCCGGTCGGCACCGCCACGACGACCACGGACGACGGCAGGCTGTTCATTACCGGTTATTCGCAGGGCGGCCACGTGGCCATGGCCACCCATCGCGCCATGGAAGCAGCCGGGAAAACGGTCACCGCTTCGGCCCCGATGTCCGGCCCATACGCGCTCGCGGCCTTCGGTGATGCTGTGTTCTACGGCCAGGTCAGCGGCGGTTCGCCCATTTTTCTGACGATGATGATCGCGGGCTATCAACGCGCTTACGGCAACGTCTACGGCGCGACCACCGATGTGTTCGAGGCACGCTATGCCAATGGCATCGACACTCTGCTGCCGACGACCGTATCGCGCAGTACGCTGTATGACGAAGGCAAGCTGCCGCAATACGAGTTGTTCAGCAGCACGCCACCCGATCCGGCGTATGCAGCGTACACGCCGCCCACGACTCCGGAAGACATGGCGTGGGCCTGGGCACTCGGCTTCGGACCGGACAACCTCATCACGAATGCGTATCGGCTCGCGTATCTGAACGACGCTACCGCGAATCCGGATGGTGGCTGGCCGAACACGACGACAGGCATGCCGCCCGCAGCACCGGCCAACGCCCTGCGCCAGGCCTTCGCAAAGAACGATCTTCGCAACTGGACGCCTGTTGCCCCGATGCTGTTGTGCGCCGGCGATGAAGATCCCACGGTGTTCTATCTGAACACGCAACTGATGCAGAGCTACTGGGCAGCCATCGGCGCGACGCCTCCCGTGACCGTACTGGATGTCGACGCTGCGAAAACCGACAACGATCCCTATGACGCCATCAAGACCGGTTTTGCCGCGTTGAAGAATACCGTCGCCGCCGCCGCGGTCGCAGGGGGCGCTGATGATGGCGGTGCGCGTGCTGTCGCCGAGGTTTATCACTCGGCACTGGTACCGCCCTTCTGTCTGTCGGCCGTACGTTCGATGTTCAATTCGCTGTAGCGACGCGTCGTCGACTGCATCCCCACCGAAGTCGCGCGGCTGCGCAAAAAATTTCTGCGGGCATCTTGGAAGACGCTGAAGCGACTGAGTATGATCGGTCCGTCCCCTGGTGAACCTCCCGTGACCGGATGACGCTCATCGAACTGCCGCGTGCACTCGAAGACTACTTCGCTTTCGCCGAAACCGAGCCAACGCGTCGCGGACGCCGCTTCTCGATTTCACTGCCGTATTTCAACGGTGAGCGGCTCGATCGTCTGCAGTGGTGGTATCACGTCACGCCCGCTCAGGAGCAGATGTACGAAGGCACAGGACTCGCCGTCTTTCGCGTTCGCAACATCGAACGGTTCCGTCGTCACATCGAACAGTGGCTGGCCAACACGCAGCAGCGTCTGCATGGCGAGGACGCCATTCCCCGCGTATCGCGCAAGGCAGAGATCCTCAGGGAATCTGCAGCAGAATCCCGGCCACTGGCCGACGTCATCCCCCTGCCTGTCGAACGCGTTGCCAACGGTTGATTGCAGGAGATTCTTCGTCCCCCTGCTGATGCCCTGTCCGGCCCGCTGAGCAGGCAGACCCGGCCAGATCTGCTCGCCACTTCCGGTGGTCAACTTTCCGTTGTTCGTATGCAGTGCGCGATGCCAAGGGCGAGTCGACGCTACATAACCTTGGGCGTTGCGTCGATTTCTGACGGACTGCGTCACATGGACAGGCGGGCCCGCGAAGAAATTGAATGCAGCCGGCGCACCTGCACAACGAAATGAGCTGGCGTTCACATCCGCTGCGTCGACTACGTCCCTATTCTTTCTGCGTATTCGACGGATCAGCGCACGACCCAGCCTCTGCGGCGTACTGGACGCCGCGGTTCGTTCGGGTCGCCACAGAAGGAAGGTCATATGCCCATACACGTCGACCAGATCATCGATGATCTGTGCAGCGGCTCGCTCTCTCTCGAGGCGGCCTGTCAGCAGCTTCTGGAAGAGAGCCAGGCGGATCCGTCCGGCACCCGCTTCTGGAGTCAACGTGTGGAGACGGCGATGAAGCACAAGCGCATCTCGCGCGGTGCAGCGCGCGCCATGCTCGATGCGCTGGAAGGATTGCAGACCGACAAGACGCTCTGGATCGACTCGGGCCTCGTGGGCAACGACACTCCGGCGGACGCTGCGGACCGGGATCGCATGCACGCCACGGAAAAGCTGCTCGCCTCATTCGTCGAACGCACCATGCGCCGTCCGGTAGCCGGCCCCGACGTCGAACTGCCCGCCTCACCCATGACCGGACCGGTCGAATGGTATGACTCGCGTACCATCATGGCCGAAGCGGGTACGAATCCCGCGGACCCGATCAATGTGACCCCTGGCAGCGTCATCAAGGACCGCTATCGCATCGTCGCGCATCTCGGCGCCGGTGGAATCGGACAGGTCTTCGAAGCGGTCGATCTCGCCCGCGGTGGCGAGCGTGTGACGCTGAAAGTGGTTGCCGTCAATCTGCGCCATCAGCCCGATGCCTTCGGCGCACTGCAGACCGCAGTGCGCCGCACGCAGCATCTGGATCATCCCAACGTGGTTTCGATCCGCAACATCGACCGTCATGGCGACAGCGTGTTTCTCGTGATGGAACCGCTGCGCGGTCGCTGGCTCAGCGGTCTGATCCGCGAAGTGCGCGGCAAGGGCCTGCCCCACGAGACTGCCTGGCCGATCATCTCGGGCATCGCCAGCGGCCTCGCCTACGCTCACAGCGAAGGCGTCGTGCACGCTGACCTGAGCCCGCATGCTGTGTTTCTCTGCGATGACGGCACGGCCAAGATCATGTGCTTCGGCCTGGTCGATGCCGTTCCGACCAGCAACGAATCCCTCGACGTGCTCGACACGCTCACACTCCGCGCCTATACCGAAGCGTACGCCGCCGATCCCTGGGCACAGCAATCGCGTCCGCATCCCGCCGACGATCTGTATCCGCTCGGTGTGATCGCGTACGAAATGCTCACGGGCATGCATCCCTTCCAGCGCAGCAGTCTCGCCGTCGCGCGCCAGCGGCAGATGAAGTGCGCGCCCATTGCCGGACTGGGCCGTCGCGAACGCAAGCTGATCGAACGCTGCCTCAGCTTCGAGCGCAGCCAGCGACCGCAGAGCGCGGAACGTTTCGTGAAGAGCCTGCAGCCGTCGTTGCTCGAGCGGGTCTGGGCCTGAGCAGCAGATACCCGCATCGATAACGATGCGGTAACTGATCGTGCGAGCCCCGTGGCGGGGCTCATCTCCTGCAATCCCATGATGGATCCGTAATCGTAAGCGCCACCACCAGCCGCCGCTGCGCAGCGCTACACTGCGCCCGTCCTTGCAAAACGTGGATCGGATCATGCTGGTCAGTTGTGTCGCCTATCGCGACGGAACCAAGGTCGGGAACATCGAGGTTCGCGACATTCATCTCTATCTCGGTCAACCCGATTGTCTGGTATGGGTGGCACTGCGCGATCCCGATCCGGCGGAACTGGCACAGATGCAGGAAGAGTTCGATCTGCATCCGCTGGCAGTGGAAGATGCGAGCAAGGGTCATCAAAGACCCAAGATCGAGGAATACGGCGACAGCCTGTTCGCGGTCCTGCACATCATCGAGCGCGTCGACGACGAAACTCATTTCGGTGAACTGGACGTGTTCGTCGGCAACAACTACGTCTTGTCGGTGCGCAGTGGCGCGAAAAAGGGCTTTCAGGACGTGCGCGCCCGTGCCGAGCGCGAACCCGAGCTGCTGCGCAACGGCGCCGGCTATGTGCTTTATGCGCTGATGGATGCCGTGGTGGACCGCTACTTTCCCGTCATCGACCAGCTCGAGGATGAACTGGAAACGCTCGAGCAGAACATTTTTGCCAACACCACGGCGCGCGCCAACATCCAGGCGCTGTATGAGCTCAAGCAGCGACTGATGGTGGTGAAGCATGCCGTCGCCCCGCTGCTCGATGGCATCAGCAATCTCTCGGGCAATCGCGTTCCGGTCACGTGCGCCGGCATGCGCGAATATTTTCGCGACGTAGCCGACCATCTGTTGCGACTCAACGGCATGGTGGACTCAATCCGCGACACGCTGGCAACGGCCACTGCAGTCAACGTTTCCATGATCACGTTGCAGGAAGGCGAAGTGATGAAGCGACTGGCGGCCTACGGCGCGCTGGTCGCCGTACCCACGCTCATCGCCGGCATCTACGGCATGAACTTCCAGTACATGCCTGAACTGCACTGGCGCCATGGTTACGGCGCGACGCTGGGTCTGATGGCCGTCATCGACGGCTACCTGTTCTACAGGCTGCGCAAGGCGAGATGGCTGTAGAGAGTGGCTGTTGCTCTCATGCAGTTTCGCGCAGCTGCTGTGCGCTTCGGGTCTCGGCCTCTTCTGCTCCAAGCTCTCCTTCCCACCTGGATACCACAGCCGTGGCAATGCTGTTGCCGATGACGTTGGTCGCGGAGCGGCCCATATCGAGAAAGTGATCGACGCCGAGCAGCAACAGCAGGCCGGCCTCCGGAATGTTGAACTGCACCAGCGTCGCAGCGATGACGACCAGCGATGCACGTGGCACGCCGGCAATGCCTTTGGAGGTCAGCATCAGGATGGCAACCATCACGACCTGATCGCCGATCGGGATTTCGATGCCGTAGGCCTGGGCGATGAACATGACGGCGAACGTGCAATAAATCATCGAGCCGTCGAGATTGAAGGAATAGCCCACCGGCAACACGAAACTGGCAATGCGATTGCTGCAGCCGAATTTTTCGAGCTGTTCGAGTGTCTTCGGATAAGCAGCTTCGGAACTCGCCGTGGAGAAAGCCAGAATCACCGGTTCGCGGATACGCCGCAGGAGATTGAACACCCGCGGCCCGATGATGGAAAAGCCGAGCGCCGTCAGCACACCCCACAGGATGATCATGGCGAGATAGAACTCGCCCATGAAAATGCCGTAGACGCGAATGACGTCGAGCCCCTCCTTCGCCACCATGCTCGCGAGCGCACCGAACACGGCGAAAGGCGCAAACCACATCACGTAGCCTGTCACCTTGAGCATGATGTAGGAGGTCGCATCCAGCACCTCAATGACCGGCCTGGAGCGCTCGCCGAGCGCGGCCATCGCAGTACCGAAGAACAGCGAGAACACCACGAGCTGCAGGATCTCGTTGCGCGCCATTGCATCGAGGACGCTGGTGGGAATGAGGTGCACGATGAAGGTCTGCAACGACAGGCCGGCCGCTTCCACACCTGAGGCGGCATTGGCCTCGGGCAGCGGCAGGTTCATGGCCTTGCCGGGTTCGAACAATTCGACCAGCACGAGGCCCAGCGTGAGCGAAATCAGTGACGCGAAAATGAACCAGCCCAGCGCCTTGCCGCCGACGCGACCGACCGTGGCGATGTCACCCATCTTGCCGATCCCCACGACCAGCGTGGAAAACACCAGCGGCGCAATGATCATCTTGATGAGACGCAGAAAGGCGGTCGGCAGCAACGAACTTGCTTCCGCGAAACCGGCGCCGGAATCGGGAAAGTACTGGTGACACAGCCAGCCCGCCAGAATGCCCAGCACCAGGCCGAGCATGATGTAGTGGGTCAGTCGATTCGGCTGCATCGTCACCTCGACAGTGTCATATCAGAACCAGCAGCAGCAGTCCCAGCCCGATGCGATACCAGGCAAACGGCGTGAAACTGTTCGACTGGATGTAATGGAGCAGCCACTTCACGGCAGCAAACGCCACGACGGCCGACACGATGAGCCCCACTGCAAGTTCCGTCCAGTTTTCATTCGCGAAGCCGCCGGACTTGTACAGCCCGTACGATTCGTAGGCTGTCGCCGCGAACATGGTGGGAATGCCGAGCAGGAAGGAAAACTCCGCGGCGGCACGACGCGAAGTGGTACCGGCAAGCATGGCGGCAAAAATGGTCGAGGCGGAGCGCGACGCGCCGGGAAATACCGCAGCCAGAATCTGGCCGATGCCTACCCAGAACGCCACGCGCCAGGTGAGCCGCTCGTTTTCGGGCTGCCGCGCGGCGTAGGCCTCCACCGCGAAGATCACCAGTCCGCCTGCGACCAGCGCAATGGCGACAGGCGCAACGCTCTCCGGAAGTTTCAGGCCCATCTTCCTGGCGATCAGACCGCCCGCGACCGTGACTGCGAATGCCAGGAGCAACTTGTAGAGATAATCCCGATTCTCCGCCTGCGAGAAATGCACCAGCAGATCCCAGAGGCGACGCCAGTAGATGACCACTACCGCCAGGATGGCGCCCGCCTGAATGGCAATGTTGAAAAGATCGGAGCGCCGGCCGAGCCAGTGCTCGGCGATCAGCAGATGCCCTGTGCTCGAAATGGGAAGGAATTCGGTGATGCCCTCGATGATTCCCAGCAGGATGACCTGAAACAGATTTTCCACAGACGTCCCATTAGCATGATCGAAGGCCGGATCATACGGGGAGGTAAAGCATGGTGATAGCCGCAGGAGATGGTGACGGCTGAGTCGTCTTGCTCGTCACCCTTTCCGCTACCGCGGCCCACCACGGGCTGCCACAATCCATTGCATGAATGCCTTCGAAGTCACTTCCACGCTGACAGTCGATGACTGGCTTGCCTATCAGCGTGCCTGGGCAAGTCGGTTACAGGCGCGTTCCCGCGTATCCCGCGGTGCCGTGCTCAGCGCCATCGCGATCGCCCTGATCCTTGCATCGGTGCTGGCGATGCTGGCACACCATTTGGGTGGCATGGTGCCGTTCGCTGCCATCGTGATTGGCGCCTGCGCTGCGGTGATCGGGATCTCGACCAATCTGCGTCGACTGCGCGGTGCATCGCAACCCGACGCGCGCGGCGTAGTGCTGGGCTACAGCAGGATGCGTTTCGACAACGAAGGCATGCATCTGGACAAGACGCATTCGACCATCCTGCATGGCTGGCCCGTCTTTCAGGAAGTGACGCGCACGACGACGCATCTGTTCGTCTGGGTCGACCGGGTGGCGGCACTGATCGTGCCCTTGCGCGATCTGCCCGAGGGCATGACGGCCGACGACGCCATCCTGCGGATTCATGCGCTGGCGGCCGAAGCACGACCTGCTGACACACCGATCGAAACAGTCGGCAGCATCGCTTCGCCCGCGAGCGTCGCATCCGGCCAGATCGCAATCGCCGAACCGGCACGCCGCGGGAGATTCTTCCCGGCAATCGGCCGCCTGTTGCTGCTGCGCCCGGCGCCACCGCAATCACTTGCGCTGGATGACCGCAGCATGTTCTGGCTGGCCGCGGGCTGCGTCGCCTGGTGGATGCTGCTCGATCGTATCGCGGCGCCGCAGGACTCGGAGTTCTACGCCTACGGCGTGGCACTGCTCGGATGGTATGTGGCGATCCTGTTGCTCGTCGCGTTGCTCTGGTCGCGGCTGTCGCAGCCTCGCGTGGAATTTCGCGGGACGCTCGCGCTGGTCCTGGGATTTGTGCCGGTGGGGATTGCCCTGAGTGTCGCAGCGGGCCATTACCTCTCGGAGCCTGTGGCGCTGGGCGCGTTCGTGCTGATTGCGCTGTATGCAACGTTCTACGGCAACGCAGGACTGCGGTCGCTCACGTTCGAGCAGCAGCCACGCGCACTGTTTGCAGGCCTTGCAGTACTCGCGTTGGCGGCCTGGTTCGGACAGGCGCAATACCTCACGCCGCAACTGTGGTATCCGCCGGACGATGCGGGCGAAGACCAGTCCAGCGCCGCGCTGCCGGCAACCGCGAACTGGCCTCAGCTCGAACCTCTGTTGTTTGAACAGGCTGCACGGATCGACGCCGCGGTGGATGCAATCGAACGCCCTGACGTACCTGCCGCAGCCTTCTTCGTGGGCTTCGCAGGCGTGGGCGAACAGCGGGTATTCGCCCGGGAGATTGCGCTCGCCGCGAGCGTCGTGGGTGCAAAATACGGCTCAGAGTCGCAATCCATCGAACTCATCAACGATCAGCGCGATCTCACCAGTCATCCGCTCGCCAGTGCCACGGCTCTGCGCCGCACGCTGTCGAAGCTCAGTGAGAAAATGCATCGCGATCAGGACGTCCTGTTCCTGTCGCTGTCCTCGCATGGCTCCGAAGATGGCGAAATTTCCGTCAGTAACGGCAGCATTCCGGTCAATGACCTCAGCGCCACTGAACTTGCCGACGCCCTGCGCGCATCGGGTATCCGCTGGCGCGTGATCATCGTGTCGGCCTGTTATTCCGGGCTGTTCATCGATCCGTTGAAGGACGACCACACCATCATCATCACCGCCTCCGCTGCAGACAGAACGTCCTTCGGCTGTTCCGACGATCGCGATCTCACATACTTCGGCGAGGCCTTCTATCGCGACTCGCTGCCCGGCACGCCGGATCTCAAGGCTGCATTCCAGCGGATGAAGGGCATCATCGCCCGCCGCGAACGCGATGAAGGTATCGAGCCCTCGTATCCACAGGCATACTTCGGCAGCGCGATCGACCGGCATCTGCGTGTGCTGGGTTCGCGCCTCACGCCCTGACCGGACGTTCTCAGCATCCTGCCAGAGTGCCGACAACTCCCAGATCCGTGCCCGGACAATGATGTCGATTCGCAACTGCGCCGAATGGCATAACGTGGATGCCACCGTGTTCCGCGATGAGATTGTGCCGCGCAACGCGCCCGCCGTGCTGCGAGGCGTCGTGGCTCGCTGGCCGCTCATCGAGGCCGCGCTGCAATCGCCGGATGCCGCGGCCCGCTACCTGAAGGAGCACGATCAGGGACGTCCGGTCGAGACGTTTCGCGGCGGCGCGGACATCGACGGTCGCTTCTTCTACGGCCCGAACGTGCAGGGGCGCAATTTTCAGCGCGCCCAGCAATCGCTCAGCCAGCTCATCGATGAGCTGCTGAGCGAACGCAGTGCCGCCAGACCGCGTGCGCTGTATGCCGGCGCGGTCCCGATTCCACACCTCTCGCAGCGGTTCGTCAGCGACAACTCGCTGCAGCTCCTCGCGCCTTCCATCATGCCGCGCATCTGGATCGGCAACGCGACCACGATTCCGGCGCACTTCGACATGTCAGCGAACATTGCCTGCGTGGCCGCAGGCCAGCGACGCTTCACGCTGTTTCCGCCGGAACAGGTCGCGAACCTCTATGTGGGGCCGCTGGATTTCACGCTGGCGGGTCAGCCAAGCAGTCTTGTCGACATCGACTCGCCCGACCTGGAGCGCTATCCACGTTTCGCTGTGGCACGTGAACATGCGCAGCTCGCGCAGCTCGGACCGGGCGATGCCATCTACATTCCGCCACTGTGGTGGCATCACGTGCGCTCGCTCGACACGTTCAATGTGCTGATCAACTACTGGTGGGATGAAGCGCCGAAATGGCTCGGCTCACCGTTCGAAGCCATGATGCACGCGGTGCTGTCGATCCGCGACCAGCCGCCGTCCGTGCGCGATGCCTGGCGCGCGTACTTCGATCACTATGTGTTTCTGAAGGGCGAAGATCCTGCAGCGCATCTGCCGCCCGGCAGTCGCAGCGTCCTGGGCGCGCTCACACCGGAGCTCGCAGCACATATGCGGCTGTTCCTGCTGCAAAGCCTGCAAAGAAATCTGAAATCGCGCTCACCCTGAGGCAATTTCACTCGCCGCGCCGGCCCGACGACGAGCCAACTGCGTGCGTACGACGCAGGCCGCCAGCACTGCAAAGCTCAGCAATATCACGGGCCAGTTACCGACGCGTGCATAAGGCGTCAGTCCTGCGCGCGGCTGGACCACGCCCGTGAGCACGTCCGGCTTGAAGCGCGGCAACGTCTTGTCCACGGTGCCATCCGCACGAATGATGGCGGAGATCCCGTCATTGGCTGCCCGCAGCAGCGGTCGCTGCGCTTCCATGACCCGCATGCGGCTGATCTGCAGGTGCTGCGGCGCCGCGGTGGTATCGCCGAACCATGCGTCGTTGGTGACATTCACCAGCAATGTCGCGTCCTTCAGCACGGCAAGTTGCTCGGATCCGTAAGCATCTTCATAGCAGATCGTGGCGCCGATGCGGTTGGCACCCGCTTTCAGCGCCGGCTGATCGGCTGCTCCGGGTGTGATGTCCGAATACGGAAGATTCTGCAGCTTCATCCACGAGCGGATGAAATCCGGTACTGGAAAGAACTCACCGAAGGGAACGAGCCGGCGCTTGTCATACCACTGCACATCGTCATCGAGCACCAGCAGCCCATTGCGGACATCGTCGACATTGTCACCGTAGCGCAGCAGGCCCGTGATCAGCACGGTGCCTTTCTCGTGCGCACGGGACCACATCTGCGAGATGTAGTCGCGCAACTGATCGGGCATGTCGGGCAGCGCAGATTCCGGCCACAACACAATGTCCTTGCCCAGATACGGCAGCGTCAGATCGCGATACAGCCGCAGGGTCGAATCCCGATACTCGACGCTCCACTTCACGTCCTGCGGAACCGCGCCCTGCACCACCGCGACGGTGATCGGTCGACCTGCCGCATGCGTCCATTCGCGATGCCACAACACTGCCGCGCTGCCCCAGATCGCGACAACCACTACCATGCTCACGATGCGAGCGCGCTTGCCGCCGAGGGCCAGG
Organism: Povalibacter sp.; assembly: GCA_035761425.1. Classification (GTDB taxonomy): domain Bacteria; phylum Pseudomonadota; class Gammaproteobacteria; order Steroidobacterales; family Steroidobacteraceae; genus Steroidobacter. Next base: position 32,832 of record DASTRD010000085.1, on the reverse strand, counting down.
CAAGCCAGCGCGCCCGCACTGACCGCAGTCAGCAGACTGATCGCGTAGACGCCGCCGATTGGTGCAATGCCGGCAAGTGGACTGTCGGTCTGCGAATAGCCCAGCGCGAACCAGGGGAAACCGCTCAGAAACCAGCCCCGGAACCATTCGAGCAGCGTGTAGGCAACGGGATAGACGAGAAGCAGCAGAACGGACGGCGACAGCATCGCGGTTCGCGCAGACGCATGAGACGCTCCTTCGTTCAGTGCAAGTGATCCGTCGTTCCCCGGCAGCCATCGCACCAACGCGTAACCCAGTGCCGCCGTGTAGCCGCCGAGGATGGCGACCATCGCGCACATGAGGAAGATCGCGATCCATGCGGGTGCGTGCCCGACGATGTGAATGGTGCTGTAGAGCCAGTAAGTGCCGGCAAGAAACAGCCCGACAGTAAACAGGAAGCCGGACTTCGCCGCGCTGCGGGGCGTGCCGAACAACCACGACAGAAACAGATATGCAGGACACAGCACCGCGAGCGGCCACCACTCGAACGGCGCGAACGCCAGGGCGAGTACCGCGCCCATCGGCAGCGCGATCCACTGCGCGCGGGGGAGCTGGAAGAAATCCCGGAGCAAAGCGGGCTTCACACGCAGGTCACAGAGTTGCAGAGAAGGAACCGGGCCCGTTGGCCGGTCGCAGGGCAGCTTCAGTCATTGTCATTTTTCCTGTTCTGCTCTGTGCACTCTCTGTGAAATCTTTTTGCGTGCTTCGCATGCAACTCAAGTGAATCCGGACCCGTGTGAACTCACGACGCCTCAATCTTCTTTCGGAGTCACGTCCCGCGACGTCACGACACGCAGCAGATCCAGCCGGCGGCGGTCGGCGCGCAGCACACGGAATTCCAGACCATCGAGCGTGAATGTTTCGCCGCGCCGCGGCAGGCGGCTCAGATAGCTGATGACCAGACCGCCGATGGTGTCGAAATCCTCGTCGCTGAAGTCGGTGCCGAAGTACTGATTGAACTCCTCGATGCGCGTGGTGCCCTTGACGCTGAACTGCCGCTCGCCTTCCTTGCGGATGTCGAGATCGTCGTCGGTGTCATATTCGTCGCCGATGTCGCCGACGATCTGTTCCAGCACGTCCTCGATGGTGACCAGGCCCGAGACGCCGCCGTATTCATCGACCACGATGGCCATGTGATGGTGGCTGGCGCGGAATTCCTTGAGCAGTTCGGACAGCCGTTTGCTTTCGGGGATGAATGCTGCGGGACGCAGCACTTCCTTGATATCGAAGCTGCTGCGCCCGCCATCGACGAAATAGCGCAGCAGATCCTTGGCGAGCAGTATGCCGACCACCTGATCGCGGTCCTCGCCGATGACCGGATAGCGCGAGTGCCCTGCCTCGATGACGGCCGGCAGAATGTCTTCAGGCGCGTCGTCGCGATTCACGATCACCATCTGCGAGCGCGGCACCATGATGTCGCGCACCTGCATTTCGACGACCTCGAGCACGCCCTGCAGCATTTCCAGCGCATCGGCACTGATGATGCCGCGGTCTCTGGCGTGCTGAAGCGTACCGGCGAGACCTTCCATGTCGCGCGGCTCGTTGCTGAATGTATCGGTGATCCGTCGCAGCCAGCGTCCCGTCGGACCGTGTTCCTCAGGCATATGGATTCGAGTACCCCAGAGTTGCCAAGAGTGTCGCCTCGCGTGCCTCCATCAGTTCGGCCTCGCGATCGATCTCGTGATCGTACCCCAACAAGTGCAGCACGCCGTGCACGATCATGTGCGCCCAGTGCGCCTGCGGGTTTTTGCCCTGTTCTCGTGCCTCACGCGCCACAACCGGGGCACAAATGACGAGGTCGCCCAGAGGAAGGGCTGGAGGCTGGAGGCCGGAGGCTGGAGGCACAAACCGACGCGAATGTCTCTGCTCGACCCGTCGACCGCCGATCGCCGATCCGAGCGCTGGAAAGGATAGAACGTTCGTAGGTTTGTCCTTGCCACGCCAGTCCCGATTGAGCCGCCGGCTTTCGGCGGAGCCGACGATGCGAATGGTGAGGGAGGTGCTGGAGGCTGGAGGCTGGAGGCTGGAGGGCTCCCGCTCGACCTTGTTGCCGCCCGCAAACGCCAACGCTGCCCAGCGGTGCAGCGAGCGCGGGTGCGGAACACCGGATCGACGCACCGCGAACTGGATTTCCACATCGAGATCCGCAGCGACGGTGCGTACGGCAGCGTTCCGTGCATGGGCGCCGGACGATCGGGAAACGCTTCGCTTCATTCGCCAGACGATCCTACGTCTTCCGGACCTCCAGCCTCCAGCCCCGGGCCTCCAGCCTGCTTGCTCTCGTACGCCTCGACGATTCGCTGGACCAGCGGATGGCGCACGACATCGCGCGAAGTGAAGTGGGTGAATGCGACACCGGCCACGCCCGGCAACACTTTCATCGCGCTGCGCAATCCGGACAACTGATGTTTCGGCAGATCGGTCTGGGTGATGTCGCCGGTGACCACAGCCTTCGAGCCGAATCCCAGTCGCGTCAGGAACATCTTCATCTGTTCCACGGTGGTGTTCTGCGCTTCATCGAGAATGATGAAGGAATCGTTGAGCGAACGACCGCGCATGAAGGCGAGTGGTGCGATCTCGATGACCTGCCGCTCGATGGCGCGCGCGACACGATCGAATCCCATCATTTCATACAGCGCGTCGTACATCGGTCGCAGATATGGATCGACTTTCTGCGCGAGATCGCCCGGCAGAAAACCCAGCCGTTCGCCCGCTTCAACCGCCGGTCGCACCAGAATGATTCGCCGCACCCGTTCGGACTGCAGCGCTTCGACGGCGCACGCGACAGCCAGGAACGTCTTGCCGGTACCGGCGGGACCGATGCCGAAGGTGAGATCGCATGTCTGAATGTTGCGCAGATACTGGCGCTGATTCGGCCCGCGGCCGCGAATGCCACCACGCAGCGTATGAATGGACGGATCCTTCGAGTGCGCCTCGGGCGTACCCGCTGAATCCATCACCACTTCCTGCAGGGCCAGATGAACGCGATCCGGCGTCAACGACTCTTTCGCCGACAGGTCGAACAGATGCCTCAGCACGTTCTGCGCGGCTTCCGCAGCCGGCGCCGGTCCCGACACCTCCACCTGTCCGCCGCGCCGCCGCACGTTCACGCCGAGGCGCTGTTCGACATGGCGCAGGTTCTCATCCATCGGGCCCACGAAATTCGCCAGCCGCACGTTGTCGACAGGTTCGAGGCCGAGATCGATCGTTTCGGAAGGAGTGCTCACGGGAATGGGACGGCAGGCAGTTCACACGCAGAGAGCAGAGCAGTCAGGGTACAGAACATCACAGCGTTCCGGTCTGCATCAGCCGCGTGTCCTGCGTGTGAAATCCGGTTGATTCGATATTCGCCAGGCGGCCGCGCAGAGAATTGCTGAGAGCTTCGGTGATCAGAACGTCCGCAAACTGACCGATCAACGCATGCGGAGCGTCGAAGTTCACCCAACGCATGTTTTCCGTGCGGCCCGCGACCTGACGGGCATCCTTCTTCGACGGGCGCTCGATCAGCACCCGCTGCACGGTTCCGACCATCTTGCGGCTGATCTCCATGGCATTCGCATCGATGCGCGATTGCAGGATCTGGAGGCGCTGCTGCTTTTCTTCCTGCGTGACATCGTCTGGCAGGTTGGAGGCAGGCGTCCCGGGGCGGCGGCTGTAAATGAAGCTGAACGACTGGTCGAAGCCGACGTCGGCGATGAGATTCATGGTGGCTTCGAAGTCCCGCGCGGATTCGCCCGGAAAACCGACGATGAAATCCGACGAGATGCTGATGTCGGGACGGACTTCCCGCAGCTTGCGGATCTTCTGCTTGTACTCGAGCGCCGTGTAGCCGCGCTTCATGGCCATGAGGATGCGATCCGAACCGGCCTGCACCGGCAGATGCAGGTAGTTGGCAAGTTTCGGCACGTCGCGATAGGCCTCGATCAGCGCGTCGGTGAATTCCACCGGATGCGAGGTGGTGAAGCGGATGCGCTCGATGCCGTCGATCTCGGCGATGCAGTAGATGAGCGTTGCCAGATCGCACAAGGTGCCATCGTCCATCGGGCCGCGATAGGCATTGACGTTCTGACCGAGCAGATTCACTTCGCGCACGCCCTGCGCTGCAAGTTCGCGGATTTCCGCCATCACCGGTTCGAACGGACGACTCACTTCCTCGCCGCGCGTATAGGGCACCACGCAGAACGAGCAGTACTTGCTGCATCCTTCCATGATCGACACGAACGCGGTCGGCCCTTCTGCGCGCGGCTGTGGCAGATGATCGAATTTCTCGATCTCCGGAATACTGATGTCTATGACGCTGCGGCCCTTCGCCTTCAGCTCGCCGATCATCTCGGGTAGTCGATGCAACGTCTGCGGTCCGAAGACCAGATCGACGTAGGGCGCGCGCCGGGTGATGCCCTCACCTTCCTGGCTGGCCACACAGCCGCCGACGCCGATGATCAGCCCGGGCCGTGCCTGCTTGAGCTGCTTCCACGTGCCGAGCTGCGAAAACACCTTCTCCTGCGCCTTTTCGCGAATGGAGCAGGTGTTGAGAAGGATCAGATCGGCCTGGGCGGGATCTTCGGTGAGCTCATAGCCACCGGACTCGCGAAGCACGTCCACCATCCTGGCGGAGTCGTACTCGTTCATCTGGCAGCCGTGGGTCCGGATGTAGAGAAAGGGCATGGAAATCAGCAGAAAACGCGGGGCCGCTAGGATACTGACCCCGGGCAACGGGGGCCAGCCGCAAGGCCATTCCCACTGAACTCAATGGCTTGCAGGGATTCGGCGCCTGACTTCGTGGTCGGCCGCTGCCGGCACGCCGGTTACGGCTGCGGGAGAACCCTCAGGCGACATATCCGCGCACGTGGGAGCGCCGCCCCCGGCCCGTGGTTGGGTCCGATCAGAACGGGATGTCGTCGTCGAAGCCGCCTTCGTCGGCCGGAGGCGGGCCGCCGCGATCTTCCGAGGCCGCCGGACGGGACGGACGCGATTCGCCGCCGCCGTACCCGCCGCCCGAACCGCCCCCACCACCGCCAGCGCCACCGCGACCGCCCAGCATCTGCATCTGGTCGGCGATGATCTCGGTGGTGTAGCGGTCCTTGCCTTCCTTGTCCTGCCACTTGCGGGTGCGCAGCTTGCCCTCGATGTAGACCTGCGAGCCCTTGCGCAGATATTCCGCGGCGATTTCACCCAGCTTGTCGTACATGACGATGGAGTGCCATTCGGTGCGCTCCTGCTGATCGCCGGTCTGCTTGTCCTTCCACGATTCGCTGGTGGCGATGCGGATGTTCGTCACGGCCTTGCCGCTTGGCATGTAGCGCGTGTCCGGGTCTGCGCCCAGATTGCCGACGAGAATGACCTTGTTGATGCCGCGTGCCATGGAAAGACCCTGATGAACGAAACGAGGCGGGCATTCTAGACGGCCCGGACTGCGAAGGTGAGGCCTGTTTGTCAGGTCACCTGGAAAGAATAAGGCGCCGACGCCAGCCGGGCCGGGGTGCGCCCTGCAGCCCGTCGCTTCTGCGCCGCCCTGGGACGCGCCCCTCAGCGCAGCCGGCCGCTGAAAGGGTTCAGCCGCGCGCAAGCCGTCTCCCTTTATCTGCGCGGCTTTGCCCCCACCTCTTTCCTCCCCGTATAGTGACCGATCCTCGTTCCGAATCTACGCTCCATGTCGTCATCTGCCATCGTCATCCGCGGCGCGCGCACCCACAACCTGCGCAACATCGATCTGGAACTGCCGCGCGACCGGCTGATCGTGTTCACAGGCCTGTCCGGGTCAGGCAAGTCCTCACTCGCGTTCGACACCATCTACGCCGAGGGGCAGCGTCGCTACGTGGAATCGCTGTCGGCATATGCACGGCAGTTTCTGTCGATGATGGAAAAGCCGGACGTCGACACCATCGAAGGCCTGTCGCCGGCCATCGCCATCGAACAGAAATCGACGTCGCACAATCCGCGCTCGACCGTCGGCACGGTCACGGAAATCTACGACCATCTGCGTCTGCTGTTCGCACGGGCCGGCACGCCGCGATGTCCGGATCACGGGGTCGATCTCGCCGCACAGACTGTCAGCCAGATGGTCGATCAGGTGCTGCGTCTGCCCGAAGGCACGCCGCTGATGCTGATCGCACCCCTGATCGAAGATCGCAAGGGCGAGCACGTCCAGGTCATTGAAACTCTGCGAGCCCAGGGATTCGTGCGCGCCCGCATCGATGGCCGAGTGATGGAAATCGATCAGCTCCCCAGGCTCGACAACAAGCGCAAGCACACCATCGAAGCTGTGGTGGACAGGCTGAAGGTGCGCAGCGACATCGCTCAGCGTCTGGCCGAGTCATTCGAGACCGCGCTGCGCCTCTCCGGTGGCACCGCGCGCGTTGCTTTCATGGATGAGCCGAAGCGCGAAGACCTGGTGTTTTCGGATCGCTTCGCCTGCACGATCTGCGGCTACAGCCTGGCAGAACTCGAACCGCGCCTGTTCAGTTTCAACAATCCGGCCGGCGCCTGCCCCACCTGCACCGGCCTCGGCGTGCAACAGTTCTTCGACCCGGCCCGCGTCGTGCATCACCCGCACCTGTCGCTGGCGGGCGGTGCCATTCGCGGCTGGGACCGGCGCAACGCGTATTACTTTGCTCTGATCCAGTCGCTCGCCCGGCAGTACAAGTTCGACATCGAGAAACCCTGGAACGAACTGGCCGCCCGACATCAGAAGGTCGTACTCAATGGCAGCGGCGACGAGAAAATCGAATTTCGTTACGTCGACGCGAAGGGCGGCACTACGCGACGCTCGCACAAATGGGAAGGCGTGATCCCCAACCTGGAGCGACGCTACCGGGAAACCGAATCCGTCGCAGTGCGCGAAGAGCTGGCGAAATACCTGAGCAATCAGCCCTGCCCCGACTGCAAAGGCACGCGGCTCAATCGTGCCGCGCGCAATGTGTTCGTTGCCGGGCACACGTTGCCGGATCTCACCAGCATGTCGGTGGGCAATGCCATGCGCTTCAGCGTCGATCTGAAACTCGATGGCTGGCGCGGTGAAGTCGCGGAAAAGATCATCAAGGAAGTCGGCGAACGCCTGCGGTTCCTGTGCGATGTCGGACTCGACTATCTCACGCTCGATCGCAGTGCCGACACATTGTCCGGCGGCGAGGCTCAACGCATCCGGCTCGCGAGCCAGATCGGTTCCGGCCTGGTCGGCGTGATGTACATCCTCGATGAGCCGTCCATCGGACTGCACCAGCGCGACAACGAACGCCTGTTGCTGACCCTGAACCGATTGCGCGACCTGGGCAACACCGTCATCGTCGTCGAGCACGATGAGGATGCGATCCGCCATGCGGACCATGTGATCGATCTCGGTCCGGGCGCGGGCGTGCACGGCGGCCAGATCATCGCGCAGGGATCGCCGGCGGAAATCTGTGCGAACGCCGATTCCCTGACCGGCCAGTATCTGTCCGGCGCACGAGAGATCGCGATTCCGGCGATGCGCACACCGCCGCAGAAGGATCGCCATCTGCGCATCGTCAATGCACGCGGCAACAATCTGCGCGGCGTCACCGTCGACATTCCGCTCGGGCTGATGACGTGCGTGACCGGCGTCTCGGGTTCGGGCAAATCCACGCTGATCAACGACACGCTGTATCAGGTGGTCGCACGCACGCTGAACGACGCCTCCAACGACCCCGCGCCCAACGACGGCATTGAAGGGCTGGACGAGATCGATCGCGTGATCGACATCGACCAGAGTCCGATCGGGCGTACGCCCCGCTCCAATCCGGCGACCTATACCGGGCTGTTCACACCGATCCGCGAAATCTTTGCCAACGTGCCTGAGTCGCGCACGCGCGGTTACGAGGCGGGACGCTTCAGCTTCAACGTAAAGGGCGGTCGCTGCGAAGCATGTCAGGGCGATGGTGTCATCAAGGTGGAAATGCACTTCCTGCCCGACATCTACGTGCCGTGCGACGTGTGCAAGGGCAAGCGCTACAACCGCGAGACGCTGGAAATCCGCTACAAGGGCAAGAACATCAGCGAAGTGCTGGAAATGACGGTCGAGGATGCCTTCGATTTCTTCCGGCATGTGCCGACGATTGAGCCCAAACTTCAGACATTGATGGACGTCGGACTGACGTATATCCGGCTCGGCCAGAACGCGACGACGCTTTCCGGCGGCGAAGCGCAACGCGTCAAACTCGCGAAAGAGCTGTCGAAACGCTCCACCGGCCGGACGCTGTACATCCTCGATGAACCGACCACCGGTCTGCACTTCTACGACATCGAACAATTGCTTGCCGTGCTGCATCGCCTGCGCGACGAGGGCAACACCATCGTCGTGATCGAGCACAATCTTGACGTCATCAAGACCGCAGACTGGATCATCGATCTCGGGCCCGAGGGTGGATCCGGCGGCGGGACACTGGTCGGTGAAGGAACACCGGAAGACATCGCGCGCAATGCAAAGTCATACACCGGTCGCTTTCTTGCTCCGATTCTCGAACGGCGCAATCTCAACCGGCGAAAACGCGCATGACCTCAGATCAATCGAGCCCGGGTGCGGGAGTCGCACTGTGTTCCTTCAGCGGCGGCAAGGATTCCTGTCTCGCCATGTGGCGTGCAATGCGGATGGGCTACGACGTGCGCACGTTGCTGGTGATGTTCGAGGAATCCGGAGAGCGCAGCCGTTCGCATGCCATCCCCATGCCGCTGATCCGTCGGCAGGCACAGTCACTCGACAAGGCGCTGCTCGTGCGCAATGCGAGCTGGAAGACGTACGAAACCGCGTTTGTCGAAGCGCTGCGCGAGCTGCGAGCCAGCGGCCATCGTACGGCGGTATTCGGCGATATCGATCTTCAGGCGCACCGGGACTGGGAAGAGAAGGTCTGCAGCGCGGCGGACGTGGCGCCGGTGTTGCCACTGTGGCTCGGCAACCGGCGCCAGCTTGCCGATGAAGTGCTGACGGAAGGCTTCAAGGCTGTCGTGGTCTGTACCGACTCGCGCTATCTGGGCGACGAATTCTGCGGACGCGAATACGACGCGAGCTTCATCGCCGCACTACCGCCCAACGTGGATTGTTGCGGCGAGAACGGCGAATTTCACACGTTCGTCTACGACGGCCCCTGCTTCCGGCATCCGGTGGCTTTTTCCATCGAGGGATTCGACGATTACACCGCACCGCCCGAATACGGCGGCGTGCGCTACCGGTTCGCGAGGCTTGGCGAGCGCTGAAGCAGGCGATCGGCGTTCAGCACAGTGACAAGGTCGCCGCCTACGCAGAGATTTCGAGAAGCTTCCTTGCTCTGCGTGCCCTGCGCGTGGGCCTCTCTCGATTCTCACCGTCGCGTCGAGATGTCCTTCGAATGGAAGGTCTGCTTCACTTCGCCGTGAGCGGTGGACTCGCGGAATTTGCCGCCCGTGAATTCGCTCACGACCGAGCGCCAGAACGCTACCGCGGGCTTGTTGTAGAGGAATTCATCGATCTCCCAGGCGCCGGCAAAACGCCTGAAGATCAGCAGCGCCGCATCGCGGCCGATGCCGAGGCGACGCGCTTTGGGTTCAATGAAGAATTCGGCCATGCGGTAATCGACCGTGTGGCGCAGGTGCCGGGGCGGTCGGCTGACCAGTGCAAAACCGATGGGGCGATCGTCCTTGAGCAGCAGCAGCGGATGGGAGCTGTCATCGGCAAACCAGCGTGCCAGCAGTTCGGGCTCGCGCTCGCCGAATACGCCGGCGGCGGGAAACAGGCCCGTATTCATGCTGAGCTGGGACAGATCCTCGAGATAGGTCTCGTAGTGGGCCTGAATCCAGGCGCGATCGGATTCAGAGTGCTGGGCATCGCGAATACTGACTGGCATCGGAAACCTGGTTCGCCTGTGCTGACGTTGCAACCACCCTTCAGGGCGGGACACAGGTTACCGCAACCAGCGCAGGTTGCCGATTGCCACATGTGCGGTCCGTGCAAGGTCGTGGCGACCTCCCTCTGCGCTTCCTGCCAGAGGAACATCGGGTGGCATTGAGCCACCCGATGACCAGCAGTCGATTACTGCTTCGGAGCTTCTTCAGCCGGAGGAGTTGCAGCGCCGTCGGCCGGAGCAGCAGCTTCGTCAGCAGGAGCGGCAGTCGTATCAGCCGGCGGTGCCACATCGGCAGGAGCCGGTTCAGCAGCAGGAGGCGCCTCAGCAGGAGCCGGTGCTTCTTCCTTCTTGGCGCAGGCAGCAAGCGACAGCGACAGCGCGAGAGCAGCGAGAATCATTTTTGTGTTCATGTGATCTATCACCCCAGTGAGTGTGTTTGGTCAACGATTGCCTTGGAAGACAACAGCAATCGCGAGTTCGTCTCTGCACGATTGCGGCGCTGAATTCTAGAGCGTTTGCACCGCGTTTGAAACGTCGCGAAGCGAAGACAAGTCATTCAATTTCATGAGCAAATTGCCAACACGATGTTGACGAAACGTTGACATTCCATCGCTCGAATCGCGCCCGACAATCACGATCAGGGACCGTGGCGGCCATCGATTGAGTGCTTCAATGGAGAAGTCAACGGACGCGCGCAGCACCTTGTCGCGCTCAGATCCGGAACGACTTGAGGCAAAATCGAACCCGTCTTTGCCGCGATGCGTTCAATCCGAAATGCTCGCCTCTTCGCACTGGAGCAAGCCCATGCCTGCGCTCGAAGCCTTGTACGAAGCCCATCTGAAAATTCTGCGCTCGCGCATGGATGCGGCATTGGCGGCCTGCGGTTTTGATGCGGCGGCCATTCACTCCGGCCGCCTGTGGATGCAGTTTCTCGACGATCAGCCCTACCCGTTCAAGGTCAATCCGCACTTCAAGACCTGGGTGCCACTGGTCGATGCTCCGGACTGCTGGCTGCTGTATCAGCCCGGCAAGCCACTGCACTTGCTGTTTCTGCAACCGGATGACTACTGGCACAAGCCGCCGCAATTGCCTTCCGGACACTGGACCTCCCATTTCAACCTGTCCGTCATACGCGATCCGGCTGAGGCGCGCGCGTACATCGCCAGGCTTCCCAACTGTGCGCTGATCGGCGAATGGCAGGCGGATTACATCGAGTGGGGCATCGCGGCGGGTAATCCCAATCCGCTGTTGGATCGTCTTCACTATCCGCGCGCCATCAAGACCGCTTATGAACTGGAATGCATGCGACAAGCCTCGCTGCGGGCAGCGCGCGGGCACCAGGCAGCCGAAGCTGCGTTTCGCAATGGCGGCTCCGAGTACGAGATCCATCTGGCTTACCTGCGCGCCACCGGTCATACGGACAACACGCTTCCCTATCCCAATATCGTTGCACTGAATGCCAACTCCGCCGTCCTGCACTATCAGCACCTGGAGTCGCAGTCTCCGCCACCCACATTGTCGTTTCTGATCGACGCAGGTGCGGAGGTTGCCGGGTACGCCAGCGATGTCACGCGCACGTATTCGACCGCCGATGACGAATTCAGGGAGTTGATCGGGGGCATGGAGCGTCTCCAGCTCGCGCTGTGCGACGAGGTGCGCAGCGGTACCGACTACGCAGACATTCACTTGAGTGCTCACCGTCGCATCGCCGCCTTGCTGCGCGAAAGCGACATCATCAGCGCATCGCCGGACGACGCGGTGGCATCAGGATTGTCGAGCGTATTCTTTCCGCATGGCATCGGGCATCTGCTGGGATTGCAGGTGCATGACGTGGCCGGCTTTGCGGTCAACGAAGAAGGCAGGCAGAAGGCGCGACCGCCGGGCCATCCCTACCTGCGCCTGACCCGCACGCTCGAACCGGGCTTCGTAGTGACCATCGAGCCGGGCCTTTATTTCATCGATTCGCTGCTGGCACAGGCACGCAAGGCAGCCTTCGCGGGCGATATCAACTGGAAACAGGTGGAACGGTTCCGACCGTTCGGCGGCATCCGCGTCGAAGACGATGTTGCATGTACCGCGGGCGCCCCGGAGAACCTGACCCGCGACGCGTTTGCCACGCTCTCCCGGACCTGATGTGACGCGAGTGACGGGTTCCGTTCTTCGTCACTCGCATCACCCCGGGGAATTCCGTCGCCGGGTCAGGGCTGCGGGCTTATTTCTGCTGTTTGAGCAGATCGCGGATTTCTTCGAGCAGAACTTCCTGACGTGGCGGCGCCGGCGGTACTGCTGGCGCGGCTTCTTCCTTGCGGCGCAGACGGTTGATGAGCTTCACCACCATGAAGTTGGCCAGGGCAACGATTATGAAATCGAACAGAGCCTGCAGGAATATGCCGTAACGAATGGTCACCTCCGCATGATCCAGGATCGGAGGTAACGTGTAAGCAAGCTTCGTGAAATCCACGCCGCCAATCAGATAGCCGAGCGGCGGAGTAATGATGTCGCCCACCAGGGAGGTGACGATCTTGCCGAACGCGGCGCCGATGATGATACCGACGGCCATGTCGACCACGTTGCCCTTGACGGCAAACTCACGAAACTCTTTGACGATGCTCATAGACATCCCTCGCCGCTGCGCGGCTTGTTGGTTGGCAGTTGACGGTTGCAGTCGACGGCCGGAATACGACGCGCCGCTTCCGTTGCGCGACTGTCAACCGTCAACGGTCAACCGTCAACTCCTCCGTCACGTCAGCCGGTTCAGACCGTTGTAAGCCGCCACCCGATAGGCTTCGGCCATGGTCGGATAGTTGAATGTCGTGTTGGTGAAATAGCGGATGTTGTTGAGATCCCGGCTCGCCATCACGGTCTGTCCGATGTGCACGATCTCCGAGGCGCCGTCGCCGAAGCAGTGCACGCCCAGCACCGCTAGCGTCTCGGCATGGAAAATGATCTTCAGCATGCCGACGCGTTCGTCCGTCATCTGTGCGCGCGCCAGATTCTTGAACGCGCAGTGGCCGACTTCATACGGCACCTTCTGTTCCTGCAGCTCGCGCTCGGTCCGGCCGATCGAGGAAATTTCCGGAATCGTGTAGATGCCGCTCGGGATCATCTCCTGACGATGCTCATCGATGCTCGGGTTGAGGATGTGCTGCACAGCGTGAGTACCCTGCACGTACGCGGCACTCGCCAGCGCCGGCGGACCTGCAATGTCACCGACGGCATAAATGTTCGGCACTGCGGTCTGATAGTGCCCGTTCACGGCGATCTGACCGCGCGAATTGCTGGACAGCCCGACGCGCTCAAGCTGCAGCTGTTGCGAATTGCCGGTGCGACCGTTGGCCCACAGCAGCAGGTCCGACTTGATCTTGCGGCCAGACTCCAGGTGCAGCACAACGTCGCGCTCGCGGGTTTCGAGCGCCTTGAACTGTTCGTTGTGCCGGATGACGCAGCCCTGCTCGCGCAGGTGGTATGAGAGCGCCTCGGCAATCTCATCATCCAGAAAGGAGAGCAACCGGTCCTGCGTATTGACGAGCGTCACCTTCGCGCCGAGGTTGATGAAGATCGATGCGTACTCGCAGCCGATGACACCGGCGCCATAAATGGTCACGGCAAAGGGATGCTGCGGATAGCGCAGGATCGAATCGCTGTCGCGAACGTGCTCGTGGCTGAAATCCACTTCCGGCGGGTGATAGGGCCTGGAACCGGAGGCAATGACAATGTGGTCGGCTGAAATGCGCTGCGCCTTGCCGATCGAAGGACGCACCTCGACAGTATTGCCGTCGATGAACACGGCCTCGCCACCGAAGAGCGGCACGCGGTTGCGTTCGTAAAACCTCCGCCGGCTGGCAACCTGGGACTCGACTACCTTTGTGGCGCTGGCCAGTAGCTGCGGATACGTCAGCTGGGTGGCACTACGGAATTCCCTCAGCAGCGGATTGCGCCGCAGATCGTGCAGAATCTTCACCGCGTGCCGCAGGGCCTTGCTGGGAATAGTGCCCCAGTGTGTACAACCGCCGCCAACTTCGAAGTGACGCTCCACCAGCGCGACGCGCTTGTGATTCTTGGCCGCCATCATGGCTGCGCCTTCGCCGGCGGGACCGCTACCAATGATCAGAATATCGAACTGTTCCACGACGCCTGTATGCCCTTGTTGAGTCAACGGCGCTGAATACATGCGGCGTCACAGCTACAGCCGGCGCTGGCGTGCCACGAAGCCCTTCTATATCGCACCGCAGAATTCGATGACCGGTCACAAAGATAGCAAAGATTTGTCATGCAGTACGCACCGGCTTCCACGAGTGATCTGCGCGTAGTTTTTCTGCAAAGACGGCTTCCGCCGCCTCTGCAAAGTCAGTAACCTTCCGAGCGTTCACTCGTCGCTGCCAGACGTGAAAAAAGAACGTCGGTCGATGAGGCGTGATTGGCTGCGGATATTCAAGGGGGATCCATGTCAGATCGAAATCTCTGCGTGCGCCGTGCCGTGATCGCCGCACTCTCCATGTCGGCCGCGTTCTCTTTGCCAGTCAGGGCTCAGACCGCGGCGAGCAACGAAGAATCACGCACCATCGAAAACATCATTGTGACCGCGCAGAAGCGCGTACAGAGCCTGCAGGATGTGCCGATCGCCGTCACTGCGGTCTCCGAACAGCTGTTGCGCGACACGGGCGTCAAGGACATCAAGGATCTCACCATCCTGACTCCGGGACTGCTCGTAACGTCGACCTCGAACGAATCCGTCACCACCGCACGTATCCGCGGCATTGGCACGGTCGGCGACAACCCCGGTCTGGAATCCTCCGTCGGCGTTGTCATTGACGGTGTCTACCGCCCTCGCAACGGTGTGGGCTTCGGCGACCTCGGCGAACTCGAACGCATCGAAGTGTTGAAAGGTCCGCAGGGAACGCTGTTCGGCAAGAACACTTCGGCCGGCGTGATCAATGTCGTCACCAAGAAACCCCAGTTCGACTTCGAGTCGGACGTTGCGCTCACCGCTGGCAACTACGGTGCTCTGGAAGGCGAAGCATCGATCACGGGTCCGATTTCGGAATCGGTCGCCGGACGCCTGTTCGTGGCATCCCGCGAGCGCGACGGCTTCCTCGACGTCGATCGCGGCAGCGGCCCGCGCACCGAATCCGAAGACAACGATCGCAAGTACTACACGGTACGCGGTCAATTGCTGTTTCAGCCTTCAGAAGCGCTCGACATCCGTGTCGTCGGCGATTACTCCAAGCGCGATGAAAACTGCTGCGCGGCGCCGCAGGTCGAGCTCACACCTGTCGCCGGCGTACTCACTGTTCTGAATCTGCTGCAGCCGGGATCGGTGACCAACCCCGCCGACCCTTTCGAGCGGGAGGCACACTCCAATCGCAGCACTGAACAGGATGTGACGGACAAGGGTGCGTCACTGGAAATCAACTGGGATCTGGACGCACTGCAGGGCGCCACGCTGACTTCTCTCACCGCATGGCGCGACTGGGAAACAGTGAACGGACAGGACGCCGACTTCACCACCGTCGACATTCTCTACCGCGATCCGGATGGCGACTTCGCCAACGAGTTCAAACAGCTGAGCGAAGAGGTTCGCCTGGCTGGCGAAACCGATCGCCTGAGCTGGCTGGTGGGCGCGTTCTATGCGAATGAGAAGCTCGACTCGCGCAATCAGCTGATCCTCGGCAACCAGTTCTTCTCCTACTACAACCTGTTGCTGAGCGGTGCTCTTTCATCGTTCCCCGCCAACGCCTGGCCGGGCGGACTGGGCACGCGCGACGTGTATGAACAGGATTCGACGAGTTGGGCGCTGTTCACCAACAACAGCATCCGCTTCACCGACGCGCTCGAGCTCACATTGGGCGTGCGCTACACCGACGAGTCGAAGGATCTGGATACGCGCTATTTCAACGAGCATAACGGCGTTGGCTGTTCCATCCTCCGCGGTATACCGGCGTTCGTGAACAGTGCGTCTGCTGCCACGATTTTCGGCATCGGCTGCGCCACGTTCGACGATCCGATCTACAACAACGTGTCGACTTCGCAATCCATTGACGAAAGCGAATGGAGTGGCACCGCGAAACTGGCTTACCGATTCAGCGACGACGTAATGGCATACGTGTCGTATGCCCGTGGCTACAAGGCGAGCGGCTTCAACCTTGACCGCGAGCGCAACGGTGATTCGCGATTCGGCCCCGATTCCGGCAACCCGGCAGCCGCGTCGGTCGATGTCGATACCAGCTTCGACAAGGAGCTGGTGGATTCCTACGAAATCGGCCTGAAGACGCAGTGGGCGAACAACAGCCTGTTGCTCAACATCGCAGGGTTCTATCAGGACTACACCGACTTCCAGCTCAACACGTTCACCGGCATCCAGTTCGTGGTGACGTCGCTGCCGAAGGTGAATTCGCAGGGCGTGGATCTCGATCTCGTGTGGTACACCCCGCTTGAACAGCTGAGCATCCAGGGCGGCATCACGTATGCGGACACGCAGATCGAGGAGTTCGGGCCCGCTGCCGCCTTCTTCCGTCCCGAACGCGAGGACGATCGGTTGTCCTTTGCGCCCGAGTGGTCCGGCAGTCTCGCAGCTACCTTCGAACAACCGATCAGCACGAATCTGCTGCTGCGTGCCAATGTGGGCGTGAAGTACATGTCTGAGTACAACACGGGTTCGAATCTGGATCCGCGCAAGAAGCAGGATGCTTATTCGCTGGTCAATGCCCGCCTCGGCTTCGGGTCATCGAACGAACGCTGGATGATCGAGGCGTGGGCACAGAACCTGACCGACGAGGAGTACTACCAGGTTGCCTTCGACGGCACGCTGCAGGGATCCTCGGCGGGTGCAGTTCCGACCAGCACCATCGATGCGTTCCTGGGCGCGCCACGCACGTACGGAGTGACGGCACGCTTCAAGTTCTAGAGTACGGGATCGGCTGGACAGAAGGGGCGGCTGCGAAGCCGCCCTTTTCTTTTGTGCACTTCCTCGCCGCGCTTCGTTTTGTTCGACGCCCGGCAGCGCTAACATGCCACCCATGAAACGCCTCATTGCTGCACTCTTCAGCCTGCTGTGCCTGTCGCTGCCCGCCCACGCCGAATGGCTGAACCGGGTCGAAGACGGGATCATGGGCACACGTATCGTCGTGGAACTGTGGGCTGACGACCGCGATCAGGGAGAAGCGGCCATCGAAGCGGTGCTTGATGAAATGCGTCGCGTCGATCGCGACATGAGCAC
This sequence comes from Povalibacter sp., assembly GCA_035761425.1. GTDB lineage: Bacteria > Pseudomonadota > Gammaproteobacteria > Steroidobacterales > Steroidobacteraceae > Steroidobacter. The sequence continues at coordinate 15,747 of DASTRD010000085.1, read as the reverse complement.
ATTCAAACCCACCAGCGAAGTGTCGATCGTCAACGCCACAGCGGCCAGCAAAGCCGTTCCCATCAGCGCGGAACTTTTCGATCTGCTCACTCAGGCGGCCGAGTACTCGCGACTGACCGAAGGTGCGTTCGACATCACCTACGCCAGTGTCGGCTACATGTATGACTTCCATGAGCACAAGCGGCCGACTCAGAAGCAGATCGACAACGCCTTGCCGGCGGTGAACTACCGGCACGTGCTGCTCGATGCCAGAACGCGAACGGTCCGCTTCTCACAGCCCGGCGTAAGAATCGATCTCGGCGGCATCGGCAAGGGACACGCCGTCGATCGCGGCATCGCGATACTTCAGCAGCGCGGCATCTCGCATGCGCTGGTTACCGCAGGCGGCGACAGCCGCATCATCGGCGATCGCTTCGGCCACCCATGGGTCGTCGGTATTCGTCACCCTGACCGCAAGGATGAAGTCATTGCACGAATTCCGCTCGAAGACACCGCCATTTCGACTTCCGGCGACTACGAACGCTACTTCGAGGAAAACGGGGTGCGTTATCACCACATCATCGATCCCCACACCGGCCAGTCGGCACGCAAGGTGCGCAGCGCCACCATCATCGGTCCCACCGCTACCCGTACGGACGGGCTCTCCAAAACGGCTTTTGTGCTGGGTGCGGAAAAGGCGATCGAGATCTACAACCGGATCGAAGGCATCGACGCCATCATCGTGAAGCCGGACGGCAAGGTGCTGTACACGCAGGGACTTGAAGCGCCAGCAGCCCCCGCAAAATGAAAAAGGCCGGGTTTCCCCGGCCTTTCGCTTACTTCCTGGCTGCTTTCTTCTTGGCAGCGGCCTTTTTCTTCGGCGCCGCCTTCTTGTGAGTCCTGGAACTCTCTGCCTTCTTGGCCTTGGTCTCCGCCTTCTTCGCCGATTTGGCCTTCTTCTCAGCCTTCTCTTCGGCGGACTTGGTCGACTTCTTCTTCAGTGAAGTCTTCTTTTTCGGCGCAGCCTTCTTCTTCGGGGCCTTCTTGTCCTCGGCAGATTCGTCAGATGCGGGAGCTGCCTCGGATTCCGGCTGATCCAGCAACTGCATCAATGCCATCGGCGCGTTATCGCCGGGACGCTCGTCCATGCGCAGGATGCGGGTATAGCCACCCGGACGGGCCTTGAATCGTGGGCCGAGGGTCTCGAACAGTTTCACGACCACCTCGGTGTCGCGCAGCTGCGCAAACGCACGACGACGATTCGCATCCGAATCGTTCTTGCCGAGCGTGATCAGCGGCTCAACGATCCGGCGCAGTTCCTTCGCCTTGGGCAGAGTGGTACGGATGGTTTCATGACGCAGCAGCGATGCCGCCATGTTGCGGAGCATCGCCCAGCGATGCGGTGCATTGCGACTGAGCTGCCGGCCGGAGAGTTGGTGACGCATAAATTTCGACTATTGAACCTGATGGGCCTTCAGACGCAGGACCTGGCGAGATCTTCCCTCTTGCCAGCGGTCCGGCGCCCAGCAGCCAGTTTGCTTATTAGATGATGTCCCGATCGTCGTCCCGCTTCAGGCTGACAGGAGGCCAGTTGTCCAGGCGCATGCCGAGCGACAGCCCATGGCTCTCGAGAACTTCCTTGATCTCCGTGAGCGACTTCTTGCCGAGGTTGGGCGTGCGCAGCAGCTCGACTTCAGTACGCTGTACGAGATCGCCGATGTAGTGGATGTTCTCCGCCTTGAGGCAGTTGGCACTGCGCACGGTGAGCTCCAGTTCGTCCACCGGACGCAGCAGGATCGGATCGAACTGCTGTTCAGCAGTCTTGGATGCGCCCTCATCCTGACCCTGAAGATCAACGAACACCGACAGCTGATCTTTCAGGATCGAACCGGCGCGGCGAATGGCCTCTTCCGCGTCGATGGTGCCGTTCGTTTCGATGTCCAGAATCAGTTTGTCCAGATTGGTGCGCTGTTCGACGCGCGCGCTCTCGACGTTGTACGTCACGCGGCGGATGGGGCTGAATGACGCATCGAGCTGCAGCCGGCCGATCGGGCCCGACGACTCTTCGAACGTTGCGCGCTGGATGGCTGGGCGATAACCACGACCGCGCTCCACCTTCAGCATCATGTTCAGTTCGCCGGCCTTGGTCAGATTGGCGATGACCAGGTCCGGATTGAGGATCTCAACATCGTGATCGAGCTGGATGTCGCCGGCTGTCACCGGGCCCGGGCCCTTCTTGTGCAGGCGCAGCTCGGTCACATCGCGCGCATTCAGACGGATGGCAACCTGCTTGAGGTTCAGCAGGATGTCGACCACATCCTCCTGCACGCCTTCGATGCTGGTGTACTCGTGCAGCACGCCGTCGATTTCAACTTCGGTGATCGCGCAGCCAGGCATGGAGGACAGCAGCACGCGACGCAGCGCATTGCCGAGAGTGTGGCCGAAGCCGCGTTCGAACGGCTCGATCACGACCTTGGCCTGACGCGTGGTGGTCGGCGTGACTTTGACGACACGAGGCTTCAGGAATTCGCCAACGGATGCCTGCATGGAAAATTTACCTGCTTGTGTGCCGATAGACGGCTTTCGCGTCCGAACCGGGACGCATCCAAAACCCTGGATCCCCGGGAGCGACCTCCCGGAGCCATTCACGAATTACTTCGAGTACAACTCAACCACGAGGTTTTCGTTGATCTCCGGCAGAATGTCCTCGCGGTCGGGCAGCTGCTTGAAAGTGCCCTGGAACTTCTTCTCGTCGACTTCCACCCATTCCGGGAAACCGACCTGCGCCTTGATCTGAAGCGCAGACTGGATACGCAACTGCTTCTGCGCCTTTTCGCGCACGGAAATCACGTCGCCGGCCTTGCACTGATACGAAGCAATGCTGACCGCTTCACCGTTCACGTTGATGGCCTTGTGGCTCACCAGCTGCCGCGCCTCAGAGCGGGTTGCTGCGAAGCCCATGCGGTAGACAACGTTGTCCAGGCGGGCTTCCAGCATCTGCAGCAGGATCGAACCCGTGGCGCCGGGACGACCCGATGCCTTGATGTAGTAATTGCGGAACTGCTTTTCAAGCACGCCGTACATACGCCGCAGCTTCTGCTTCTCGCGCAGCTGCAGACCGTAATCCGACAGGCGGCTCTTGCGCTCGCCCTTGATGCCGCCCGGCGGCACTTCCAGCTTGCACTTGGATTCGAGCGACTTCACACCGCTCTTCAGGAACAGATCCGTGCCTTCGCGACGCGAGAGCTTGCACTTGGGACCGAGATAACGAGCCATTGAATCTATCCTCGCGCGATCAGACGCGGCGCTTCTTCGGCGGACGGCACCCGTTGTGCGGGATAGGCGTCACGTCGGAAATATTGGTGACCTTCAGACCGCAGGCATTGAGCGCCCGCACTGCCGATTCACGACCTGGGCCAGGGCCCGTCACGCGCACTTCGACAGTCTTCACGCCGTGCTCCTGGGCCGCCACACCGGCCTTCTCGGCCGCTACCTGTGCAGCGAATGGCGTGCTCTTGCGAGAACCGCGGAAACCGCAGCCACCGGAAGTTGCCCACGACAGGGCGTTGCCCTGCCGGTCGGTGATCGTGATGATCGTGTTGTTGAAGGACGCGTGGACGTGCGCAATGCCGTCGGTCACGTGCTTCTTGACCTTCTTGCGGCCCTTGCTGCCGCCGGTCGACTGTTGCTTCTGATCAGCCATGTTGCCTCATCAAACCGAAAATGCTGCGAGTAGTGTCTGGCCAGCCGCCAGAAACCAGCAGCCGGTTACGCCGTTATGCCTTGCCCGGAGGAGCGTTGGTCTTGACCGCAGCCTTGCGCGGACCCTTGCGGGTACGAGCATTCGTGCGGGTACGCTGACCACGCAGCGGCAGACCGCGACGATGACGGATACCCCGATAGCAGCCCAGATCCATGAGACGCTTGATGTTCATGGACACTTCACGGCGCAGGTCACCTTCGACGGTGAGCTTGCCGATCTGCGAACGCAGGGCAGCCACTTCGGCCTCGGTCAGGTCCTTGACGAGCGTGTTGAGCTTGACGCCAGCAGCCTCACAGGCCTTCTGCGCCTGCGTCTTGCCAACGCCATAAATGTGGGTCAATCCCACCCACACGTGCTTGTTCATCGGTATGTTGATACCGGCGATGCGGGCCATTTTGCGGTCTCTCCCCGCGACGAAAAGCGCGGAACTGTAAACTAAAAAACCCTGTGACTCAATGCCTTAACGGCCTGGGCCTCAGCCCTGACGCTGCTTGTGGCGGGCGTCGGAACAAATCACATACACCACCCTGCGGCGGCGGACGATCTTGCAGTTCTTGCAGATCTTCTTGACGGAAGCACGAACCTTCATTTCTCTCTCCAACGCGATCGCTGCCCGACCGCTGCTCGACGCCGTGTATCCGAGGCCGCTCGCGCGGCTTTCCAGCTTCGGACTGCGGCCGGATTCCTTACGTTTGCCCTGACTTGCCGTAACCGCGCAGGTTGGCCTTCTTCATCAGGCCCTCGTACTGATGCGACATCAGGTGTGCCGCAACCTGCGCCTGGAAGTCCATGACCACGACGACCATGATCAGCAGTGACGTGCCACCGAAATAAAACGGCACACTGAAGCGCGCGATCAGAAATTCCGGCAGCAAACACACCACGGTCACGTACAGCGCGCCCCACACCGTCAGCCGCGTCAGCACCTTGTCGATGTACTCACCCGTCTGCTGACCGGGGCGAATACCGGGGATGAAGGCACCGGATTTTTTCAGGTTGTCCGCCGTTTCCCGCGAATTGAAAACGAGCGCGGTGTAGAAAAAGCAGAAGAAGATGATCAGCGTGCCATACAGCACCATATGTGCCGGTTGGCCGGGTCCCAATGCTGCGGAAGCGCTCTGCAGCCAGCTCCAGCCCTGCGAGGTGCCCGACCAGCTCGCGATCGTCGCCGGAAACAGCAACAGACTCGATGCAAAGATCGGCGGAATCACACCCGACATGTTCAGCTTGAAAGGCAGGTGCGTGCTCTGCCCGGCGTACATGCGACGGCCCTGCTGTCGCTTCGCATAATTCACCTGGATCCGACGCTGTCCTCGCTCGACGAACACCACGAAGGCCGTCACCGCGATCACCATGCCAAACAGGATCAGTGCGAAGGCCGGATTCAGTTCGCCTGTGCGTACCAGCTCCAGGGTACCGGCCAGCGCTGCCGGCAGACCAGCAACGATGCCCGCCAGAATGATCATCGAAATGCCGTTGCCCAGACCACGTTCGGTGATCTGTTCGCCAAGCCACATCAGGAACATCGAACCGGCCACCAACGTGACAGTCGCGATGAAAATGAACTGCGGTCCCGGCGCTATCACGACGCTCTGGTTCTGCAGCGCGATGGCAGCAGATGCGCCCTGTACCGCCGCCAGCAGCACTGTGCCGTAGCGCGTGTACTGCGTCAGCTTGCGACGGCCCGACTCGCCTTCCTTCTTGACCGCGACCAGAGACGGCATCACGGTGGCCATCATCTGGATGATGATCGATGCCGAGATGTACGGCATGACACCCAGCGCGAAGATCGACAAGCGGCTGATTGCGCCGCCCGAGAACATGTTCACCATGCTCAGAATGGTGCCCTGCTGCGACTGGAAGAATCGCGCGAGAGCCACCGGATCGATCCCCGGCACCGGAATGAACGTTCCGATGCGGTACACAATCAACGCGCCCAGCAGAAAGAACAGCCGCTGCCGCAGTTCTGCGAAGCGGGTCATCTCGCCGAAGGCGGCAAGTGACGAGTCGCTGGCGGATTTTGTGGCCACTGGTTCTCTGCTGATCAGTAAGTGTTACTGAAGACGACTCAGGCTTCGATCTTGCCGCCGGCAGCTTCGATCGCAGTCTTCGCACCTTTGGTCAGGTGGATACCCTTGATCGTCACCGCCTTCGCGAATTCGCCGGATGCCACGATGCGCGCACGCAGCGCCTGCGCCGGCACGACGTTCGCTGCCTTGAGCGCGGCGAGATCAATCACGCTGCCTTCGATCTTCGCCAGCTCCGACAGACGCACTTCAGCAACCGTCGCCTTCACCTTGGAACGGAAGCCGGTCTTGGGCAGACGACGCTGCAGGGGCATCTGGCCGCCTTCGAAGCCGACCTTGTGATAGCCACCCTTGCGGGCGCGCTGACCCTTGACGCCGCGACCGCACGTCTTGCCCTGGCCCGCAGAAGCGCCGCGGCCGACCCGCAGACGCGTCTTCTTGCTGCCTGGTGCCGGGGAAATGGTGTTCAACTTCATGGCATTCAATCCTTCAGAAGCGATGGCCGAGCATCGCTCAGCCGATCTCTTCCACTTTGAGCATGTGACCGGAAGCGCGAATCATGCCGCGCACTTCCGGCGTATCTGCGAGCACGGCAGTGTCGCGGATCTTGCGCAGCCCCAGGCCACGCACCGTGGCGCGATGAGACTTCAACTGACCGAACACGCTCTTCACGAGCGTGACCTTGACCGATTTGTTCGATGACTTGGCCATGACTTCCATCCGTCCGTCGCTTAGGCGCCGAGAATGTCTTCGACGCGCTTGCCGCGCTTTGCAGCGATGTCTTCAGGCGACTGAATGCTGGTCAGCGCCTTGAACGTCGCACGCACGACGTTGATCGGGTTGCGCGAGCCATAACTCTTCGCCAGCACGTTGCGCACGCCCGCACACTCGAACACCGCGCGCATGCCGCCACCGGCGATGAGGCCCGTACCATCAGCGGCGGGCTGCATATACACACGTGTCGTACCGTGAGCGCCTTTCAGGGCATAGTGCAGCGTCGCATTCTTGAGCGCGACGCTGGCGAGGTTCTTGCGGGCAGCCTGCATGGCCTTCTGGATGGCTACCGGCACTTCACGCGCCTTGCCGTATCCGAAACCGACCTTGCCGCGGCCGTCGCCCACGACGGTCAGCGCCGTGAAGCCGAACTGACGTCCGCCCTTCACAACCTTGGCAACGCGGTTCACCGCCACGAGCTTTTCGATGTACTCGTCGGTCGCAGCAGATTTTTCAACTCTGGCCATTTAGCTATTCCTCGGAGCTCTTAGAACTCAAGCCCGTTTTCGCGCGCCGCATCGGCCAACGCCTTGATGCGCCCGTGATACCTGTAACCGGAGCGATCGAACGCCACCTGCTTGATGCCGGCAGCCTTCGCCTTCTCCGCAATCGCCTTGCCCACCGCGGCCGCCGCGGCAATGTTGCCGGTGCCTTTGAGATCGCCGCGCACGTCCTTCTGAACCGTCGAAGCAACAGCGAGCACCTTCGAGTTCACATCGAAGATCTGTGCGTAGATGTGCTGTGACGTGCGATGCACAGACAGACGCAGCGCCTTCAACTCGCGGATCTTGGCGCGTGCACGCGCGGCGCGGCGCAGTCGCTGGACATTCTTGTTCATCACTGGGTACTCGTATCTCGTGTGTGCGAAGAATCTGGTTACTTCTTCTTCGCTTCCTTAAGTTCGATCTTCTCGCCGGCGAAACGCACGCCCTTGCCCTTGTAGGGTTCCGGCGGGCGATAGCTGCGGATGTTCGCAGCGGCCTGGCCGAGCTTCTGCACGTCCGTGCCCTTCAGGATGATTTCCGTCTGGCTCGGCGTCTCAATGGTGACCCCTTCAGGCGCCTCATAGACCACCGGGTGCGAGAAGCCCAGTGTCAGATTCAGGTTCTTGCCCTGAGCCTGAGCGCGATAACCCACGCCGACCAGCTCGAGCTTGCGCTCGTAACCCTTGCTGACACCTTCGACGATGTTCGCGAGGTGTGCACGCGTCGAACCGGCGATCATATCGGCTTCGCGGCTGTCATTGAGCTTCTCGACCTTGAGCGTCTCAGCGTCCTGCACGATCTTGACCAGGCGATCGTTGATCGCGAGGGTCAAGGTGCCCTTCGCACCCTTCACCGCAACGGATTGGGCCGCGATGGTTGCTGTTACGCCCTTTGGCAGCGCCACAGGCTGTTTTGCTACTCGTGACATGTGTGCACCTTAGGAAACGATGCAGAGCACTTCGCCGCCGTGGCCGGCTGCGCGCGCCTGGCGATCCGTCATGACGCCCTTCGACGTCGACACGATCGCAATACCAAGACCACCCAGAACGGTAGGCAACTCATCCTTGCCTTTGTAGACACGCAGGCCGGGTCGGCTGACGCGCTCCAGCCGGTCGATTACCGGACGACCCTGGTAATACTTCAGCTGAACGGCCAGCGTGGGCTTGCCGTCGTTGACGTTGGAAGAGAAGTCTTCGATGTAGCCTTCCTCCTTCAGTACCTTCGCAATCGCAAGCTTGAGCTTGGAATTCGGCGCGTTTACCTCGGGCTTGCCCGAGGACTGGCCGTTGCGAATGCGGGTCAGGAAATCGGCAATGGGATCCGTCATGCTCATGTGGTGCTCCAGTGGTACCAGCTGTTACCAGCTGGCCAGCCCGAGGCCCGGAATTTCGCCGCGCATGGTTGCTTCGCGCAGCTTGGTACGCCCGAGACCGAACTTGCGGTAATAACCGCGCGGACGGCCGGTGATCTGACAGCGGTTGCGCAGGCGCGACTTGCTGGAATCGCGCGGCAGCGCCGCGAGCTGCGCAACGGCAGCTTCACGCTCGCCAGCCGAAGTGGTCGGCTTGCGGATGATCTCTTTCAGTCGCGCACGCTTCGCGGCGTAGCGTTTGACGAGCTTCGCACGCTTCTCTTCGCGATTGATCATCGAGGTCTTGGCCATAAGCTCTTGTCGCCCTGATATTCGGGGAAGTTACTTGCGGAACGGAAAATTGAACGCTTCGAGCAGCGCACGACCAGTCTTGTCGTCGGGCGCCGTCGTCGTGATCGTGATGTCCATGCCGCGGATCGCATCGATCTGGTCGTACGCGATCTCCGGGAAAATGATCTGTTCCTTGACGCCAAAGTTGTAGTTGCCCTGGCCGTCGAAGGAACGTGCACTCACGCCACGGAAGTCGCGAATGCGGGGCATTGCGATATTCACCAGGCGATCGAGAAACTCATACATGCGCGCGCCACGCAGTGTGACCTTGCAGCCGATGGCCAGGCCATCGCGCAGCTTGAAGGTCGCAACCGACTTGCGCGAACGCGTGACCAGCGGCTTCTGACCGGTGATCTTCGTCATGTCGGCCACCGCGTTGTCCATGATCTTCTTGTCTGCGACGGCTTCGCCCACACCCATGTTGACCGTGATCTTGGTGATCTTCGGCACCTGCATGATGTTGGCGACGCCGAGGCTCTTCTGGAGCTCGGGGACCACTTTTTCGCGGTAGTACTGTTGAAGTCTGGCCATAAAAAATCCTGTTACTGCTCGGCGTTCTCAGTGTGCGCAACGCCTGATGCGTCAACTCGATATCAGGTCGCCCTCAGGCGTCCACGACTTCCTTGTTCGACTTGAAGAAACGAACCTTGCGGCCGTCGGCAAGCGTACGCAGTCCGACGCGGTCACCCTTCTTGGTGACCGGGTTCCACAGCATCACGTTTGAAACGTCGATCGCGGATTCCTTCTCCACGATGCCGCCCTGCACGTTCTTCTGCGGGTTCGGCTTGGTGTGACGCTTCACCATGTTGATGCTCTCAACCAGCACCTTGCCTTCCAGCACCTTGATGACGGTGCCGCGGCGACCCTTGTCACGACCAGCGGTTACGACGACTTCGTCGCCTTTGCGAATCTTGTTCATGGCTCTCTCACAGCACTTCCGGCGCGAGCGAAATGATCTTCATGAACTGCGACGTACGCAGTTCGCGGGTCACCGGTCCGAAGATGCGGGTGCCCACCGGCTCGAGCTTCGGCGTAAGCAACACGGCAGCATTGCCGTCAAAGCGGATCAGCGACCCATCCGGCCGACGCACACCGAAACGGGTGCGGACCACAACGGCGTCGTACACCTCGCCTTTCTTGACCTTGCCGCGCGGAATCGCGTCGCGGACGCTGACCTTGATGACATCGCCGACGGTCGCATAGCGGCGCTTGGAACCGCCCAGCACCTTGATGCACATCAGGCTGCGGGCGCCGCTGTTGTCGGCGGCATTAAGCAACGTTTGCATCTGAATCATGGCGTCGCATCTCCGGAAGTCTGGCCGGCGCGGCTGATGACGCGCACGAGTCGAAAACTCTTGTGACGCGACAGCGGGCGGCACTGCTCGATTGCAACGACATCGCCTTCGCGGCTCTCGCCGCTTTCGTCATGCGCCAGCAGGCGCGTGGTACGACGGATGTACTTGCCGTAACGAGGGTGCGGCTCGTAGCGCTCGACCACCACGGCGATGGTCTTCTGCATCTTGCTGCTGACCACCTTGCCGGTCATGGTACGGCCGGCCTTCTCGGCTGCGGCTTCCGCCGGCTTTGCTTGCTTGCTCATGCTCACTTACCTTTCGCGGCGCGACGCTGTTCAGCCTGAACTGTCTTCAGGCGCGCGATATTGCGACGGACCTTGCTGAACTGATCCGGCTTCGCAGCCTGGCCAGTTGCGCGCGCCATGCGCAGATTGAATTGTTCGCGGCGCAGATCGAGCAGTTCTTTCTGCAGATCGGCCGACGACTTCTGACGTAGTTCTTTCGCGCTCATCAACACATCCTCATCAACGCACTTGGCGCGTCACGAACTGTGTATCCACCGACAGCTTCGATGCGGCCAGACGGAACGCTTCGCGGGCGATCGCTTCCGTCACGCCTTCCATCTCGAACAGCACTTTGCCGGGCTTGACCTTGGCCACGTAGTACTCGACGTTGCCCTTGCCGCTGCCCATTCGAACTTCGAGCGGTTTCTTGGAGATCGGCAGGTCCGGGAACACCCGGATCCAGATCTGTCCACCGCGCTTCACGTAGCGACTCATCGCGCGGCGCGCCGCTTCGAGTTCACGCGCGGTCATGCGCGCACGGCTGGTCGCCTTCAGACCGAAATCACCGAAGGCAACGTAGTTACCGCCCTGCGCCAGGCCCGCGTTGCGACCCTTGAACGCCTTTCGGTACTTGGTTCGTTTTGGTTGCATCATGTCGTTATCACTCGGCTAACTGGCCGACCGGCGCACTGGCTTGCAGCCAGTTGCCAGTCAGCCGCGCATCAGGCCGTGGCCTCCGCCGGTGCCGCCGCAGCGGCATCAGTCGCTTCGGCTGGCGCTGCGTCCTGCTGATTGAATACTTCGCCCTTGAAGATCCACACCTTGACGCCGATGACGCCGTAGGTCGTGCGCGCTTCGGCAAGGCCGTAATCGATTTCGGCACGCAGCGTGTGAAGCGGAACGCGTCCTTCGCGATACACCTCGGTGCGCGCAATTTCCGATCCGTTCAGACGGCCGGACGCACGGACCTTGATACCGAGGGCGCCGATACGCATGGTGTTGGTCACGGCGCGCTTCATAGCGCGCCGGAACATCACGCGACGTTCGAGCTGCTGCGCAATGCCGTCGGCCACGAGCTGTGCATCGAGTTCCGGCTTGCGAATTTCCGAGATATTGATGCGCACGTCACCGACGGGCATCTTCATGATCTTCGAAACTTCGCCGCGCAGCTTCTCGATATCCTCACCCTTCTTCCCGATCACGATGCCCGGGCGGGCCGTATGAATCGTGATATTCACCTTGCGGGCAGCGCGTTCGATCTGAACACGGCTCACCGACGCTTCGGCCAGCTTCTTTTTCAGAAACTCACGGACCAGATGGTCCGTGTAGATGTGCGCCGGGAAATTCCGGGTATTCGCATACCACTTCGAACTCCAGTCACGCGTAATGCCGAGGCGAAAACCGATCGGATTGACTTTCTGACCCATAGTGAGCTCGCCTGCGTTAATCCTGCTTGCCGTCGCCAACCGTCACGATGATGTGACTGTTGCGCTTCCAGATCCGCGTGCCGCGCCCCTTGGCGCGAGCAGCGAATCGCTTCAACACGGGCGCGGCGTCGATAGTGATCGCCTGCACCTTCAATTCGTCCACGTCTGCACTCAGGTTGTTCTCGGCATTTGCGATCGCCGATTCGAGCACCTTGCGCACCAGGTCCGCACCCTTCTTCGGCGTGAAGCGCAGCGTGTTGAGCGCCTTGCCCACCGGCTCGCCGCGAACCATGTCCGCGATCAGGCGGCACTTCTGCGGAGAAATCCGCGCGTACTTCAGTTTGGCTGCGACTTGCATGATCAGGCTCCCGCCTTCTTGTCGCCCGAGTGCGACTTGAACGTGCGCGTCGGCGCGAACTCACCGAGCTTGTGGCCGACCATGTTCTCGGACACGAGCACCGGCACATGCTGACGACCGTTGTGCACGGCAATCGTCAGACCCACCATGTCGGGGAGAATCATCGAGCGACGCGACCAGGTCTTGATCGGACGACGATCGTTTTTCTCGGCGGCAACGCGCACCTTCTTGGCGAGGTGCAGGTCGACGAACGGACCCTTCTTGATCGAACGAGGCACTATGCGACCCTCAGTTAGTTACGGCGGCGAATGATCATGCTCGCCGTGCGCTTGTTGCGACGTGTCTTCTTGCCCTTGGTCGGTACGCCCCACGGGGTCACCGGATGCGGATTACCCTGACCGGACTTGCCTTCACCGCCACCGTGCGGGTGATCGACCGGGTTCATCACGACACCGCGAACCGTCGGGCGGATGCCGCGCCAACGGATGGCACCAGCCTTGCCGTAGCTGCGCAGGTTGTGTTCGTCATTGGCCACTTCACCGACCGTAGCGCGACAGTCCACGTGCACTTTGCGCATCTCGGTCGAACGCAGGCGGATCGTTGCGTAAGAACCTTCACGCGCCGCAAGCTGCGCCGAGCCACCCGCGCTGCGCGCAAGCTGCGCCCCCTTGCCGGGCTTCAGTTCGACGCAGTGGATCGTCGTGCCGATCGGAATGTTGCGCAGCTGCAGGCTGTTGCCGGCCTTGATCGGCGCCTCAGGACCCGACAGCAGCGTTTCCCCTGCAGTCACGCCCTTGGGAGCAATGATGTAGCGACGTTCACCGTCGGCGTACTGAACCAGCGCAAGATGAGCCGTGCGGTTCGGGTCATACTCGATTCGCACGACCTTTCCGGGAACGCCATCCTTGTTGCGCAGGAAGTCGACCAGCCGGTACTTCTGCTTGTGCCCACCACCCTGATGGCGCACGGTCTGACGACCGGAATGGTTACGCGCGCCTGTGCGGTTCTTGCTGACGACCAGCGACGCTTCCGGACCGCCCTTGTGAAGGTGCGAACGGGAAACCGCGACCTGAAAGCGCCGACCGGGCGATGTGGGTTTTGACTTGATCAATGCCATGATGACTGGTCCTTACCTTCAGGCGTCAGCGCCGGAGAGATCGATGCTCTGACCCGGAGCAAGACGGACGTAAGCCTTCTTGAAATCCTGGCGGCGACCAATCCGCTGACCGAAGCGCTTCTGCTTGCCTTCGACGTTGACCACATTGACGCTGGCAACCTTGACTTCAAACATCAGCTCGACCGCAGCCTTGATCTCCGGACGAGTCGCGTCGCGACGCACGCGGAACACGAACTGATTCGCGCCTTCGGCAACGCGCGCACTCTTCTCGGACACGTGCGGCCCGAGCAGCACGGCCATCAATTTTTCCTGACTCATGCGAGCCTCTCTTCGAGCATGCGCACGGCACCAACCGTGGCAACGACGTTCTTGTGACGCGCCAGACTGACCGGATCCACAGCACTCACCGGCAGGACGTTCACATACGGCAGATTGCGCGATGCCAGATCGAGCTTCTCGTCATGAGCTTCGACCAGCACCAGGACATCGTCGCCGACACCGAGATCCCTGAGCTGAGAGACGAGCAGTTTGGTCTTCGGCGCATCCAGTTCGATGCCGTTCACCACCGCCAGCCGTTCCTGGCGGGCGAGCTCCGAGAGCATCACCTGCAGAGCGGCGCGGTACATCTTGCGATTCACCTTCTGGCTGTAGTCACGTGGCCGGGCAGCAAACGCCTTGCCACCGCCAACCCAGATCGGGCTGCGGATCGAGCCGGCACGCGCCTGGCCCGTTCCCTTCTGACCCCAGGGCTTCTTGCCGCCGCCGCGAACTTCGGCACGCGACTTCTGGGCCTTGGTGCCCGCGCGAGCCGCGTTCATGTACGCGACGACAACCTGGTGCACCAGGGATTCATTGTATTCACGCGCAAAGGTCGCGTCCGACACCTGGACGTCCTGCGACTGCGCACCCTTTCCGACAAGTTTGAGCTTCATGGCGCTTCTGCCTTACTTCTTGCCCGGCGCTGCCGCCTTGCCCGATGCCGCAGGCTTGCGCTTGCGGTTGGCCTGCGAAGCGGCCTTGATGGACGGACGTACGATGACCTGGCCGCCGGGAGCACCGGGGACGGCACCGCGAATCAGCAGCAGATTGCGCTCGGCATCCACGCGGACGACCTGGAGATTCTCGATGGTGCGACGCTGGACACCCATATGACCGGACATGCGCTTGCCCTTGAACACGCGGCCCGGGGTCTGACGCTGACCGATGGAGCCCGGCGAGCGATGCGACACGGAAACACCGTGCGTCTGCGACAGGCCGCCGAAATTGTGGCGCTTCATCGTGCCGGCAAAGCCTTTGCCGGTCGTCGTGCCGGTTACGTCGACGATCTGGCCAGCCTGGAACAGGTCGACCTTGATTTCGCTGCCTGCCGCGAGATCCTTGCCCTCGTCACCGGTGAGACGGAATTCGACGAGGGACTGACCAGGAGCCACTTTGACCTTGGCGTAGTGGCCGGCCTGCGGCTTGCTGACATGGGAAGCCTTGCGGGTACCGAAGGCGACCTGAACGGCACGATAGCCGTCCGCCTCGGCGGTCCGAACCTGCGTGACGCGGTTCGGCAGAGCCTCGATTACGGTCACCGGCACGGCTTCACCCGCGTCATTGAAGACGCGCGTCATACCGGCCTTGCGACCGACCAGACCCACGGTCCTGGTAGCGCTCATCGTAATGTCCTCGTTGTTCCATTTGGCCGCCACGGCTGCGATTGGCCGCGGTGGCAACTCAATAAGGTCTGCTCGCCGTTAGCGTCGAACGTTGCCGACGCCGCTCAAATCCGGCCTGCGCCTCCCGGACAATGTCCAGGGCAGTTAAGAGACTGGTGAAAAGGTGAGTCCACGGAGAGGCTGACCAGATGCATTCTGGTCATGCCGCTCGAGCGGTACCCCGTCAGGGCCAGGCCTCGGCGCAAAAGAGGCGCGAATTATAGTCACGTCGGGTCGCTTTGCAACCCTTCTTTAAGCCCGCCAGCTACTTGTCTGCGATCAGCCCGTCAGAGCAAGAACAAACCGGCTGGCGTTCCGGCTGGTGGCTGGCAAATCTGCCGGTCAACAGCCCAAATTTGAGCTTCTGGCTCAGTTCAGCTTGATCTGCACGTCCACGCCGGCCGGCAATTCCAGCTTCATCAGCGCATCCACGGTCTTGTCCGTGGGATTGAGGATGTCCATCAGGCGCTTGTGGGTACGCAGTTCGTACTGGTCACGGGCGTCCTTGTCGCCGTGCGGCGCCGCGAGGACCGTGAATCGCTCCATTTTGGTAGGGAGCGGCACAGGGCCACGCACCGTCGCGCCCGTGCGCTTGGCGGTCTCCACGATTTCCCGGGCGGAGTTGTCGATCAGCCTGTGATCAAAGGCCTTCAGGCGGATACGGATATTCTGGTTCGTTGCCATGTTGCTACTCGTAAGAGTGACGAGGGTGACGAAGGGTGAGAGTGAGGAGGCGCTGACCTCATCACTCTCAATCTCATCGTGACTCTCGTCGCTTGTCTGTCATTACTTCAGGATTTTCGCGACCACGCCCGCACCGACCGTCTTGCCGCCTT